>CAZQNT010000017.1:15112-19873 GCA_964595075.1 uncultured Gammaproteobacteria bacterium
TTCGTGTACATGAAAGAAAATCAGGAGTTGATTCAAGACGCACGAAAAAAAGTCATGGCGATATTGAAAGACGACGACCCGCGGTCAAGCGCGAACGGAGCCTATCTCAAAGACAAAGTCAAAGACGATCTCGGAGAATTCCTTTTCCACAAAACCCAACGCCGCCCCATGATCATGCCAATTATTGTGGAAGTGTAAGCATACTGTAGTGGCGGGGTTTTCCCGCCCTCCCCGATCAAACCGGTAGGGGCGTATCCTCGTGATCGCCCAAAGACCCGAAACGGGTCTTTTGTTTTTCCTTTCGTTCTTTCATCGATTGATGTAGCATATCCTTATGAAAGAACTTCTATTTTCCGGCGTGAAGCCGACCAATGTTCCTCATATTGGGAATTATATCGGCGCCCTCAAACAGTGGGTTGAAATGCAGCGGCAGCATCGGTCGCTGTTTTGCATCGTGGACTTGCATGCGATCACGGTTCCTCAAGATCCGAAACAATTGCGTGAAAATACTTTGGATATCGCGGCGACTTACCTTGCGATCGGACTTGATCCGAAACGCTGCGCGATGTTCGTTCAGAGCGAAGTCCATGAACACGCGGAACTCGGTTGGATTCTCGGAACGACTGTCAAAATGTCCGAGCTGGAACGAATGACGCAGTATAAAGACAAGGCGCGAGTAAAAAAAGAAAACGTCGGCGTAGGTCTGTTCACGTATCCGGTACTAATGGCGGCGGACATACTCCTATACGACACAACGGTCGTGCCGGTCGGTGAAGATCAGATGCAGCACGTGGAGCTTGCGCGTACAATCGCGAGACGATTTAATACGCAATTCGGAGAGACGTTCGCGGTACCACAACCTCTTATACAAAAAGTGGGCGCGAGGATCATGTCGCTAGACAATCCTAAAGTAAAAATGTCGAAAAGCGGATCGGTAGCCAGCTATATTTCGCTCACAGACGACACGGATACCATTCGCAAAAAAATCATGCGCGCTGTAACGGATTCTGATAAGGGAGTTGTATTCGATCCTGAAAAACGACCGGCTATCTCAAATCTTCTCACGCTTTTCCACCATGCCACTGGAAGACACATCAAGGATATCGAGGCAGAATTTACAGACAAAGGATACGGAGATTTCAAAGCCGCGCTCGCCGATGCCGTCATCGCAACGCTTGCGCCGATTCAGACGAAGTTTAACGAGTACAAAAAAAATCCTACTGAGCTAAGAAAAATCCTAGACGCCGGCCGCGACGCCGCTTCGAAACTCGCAGGAGAGAAGATGAAGGTTGTAAAAGAAAAAATCGGATTAGGACGCGGTTAAGACGCCCCCCCACGCGCACAAACTCCAAAAGCACCAAAACTGTCCTATAGGACAGTTTTGGTTATTCGCAAATTGCATAAATTCTTTCGATCGAGAAAAATCATGCAATTACTTATTAACTTAGAAAACATTCTAACGCGACATCAAATAACTCATTAAGTTTTTGATTGACGTGTTTAGCGCCAAATTGCGGATTCCACTTTTCATCTCCTAGGATATAGGAAACTACGAATGCGGCTGCGATTTTTACTTTTCTCACTCGCGCAACAGTAAAAAGCGCGGACGATTCCATTTCAACAGTAGCGACGCCTTGTTTTTTGTACTTTTGGATTTCCGCCTTGGTTTCTCTATATGGAGCGTCAATCGTCCATGATGCCGCCTTTTGAAATCCGACTTTATTCTGTAGCAATTTCTCCTCCAATCTCGCCGTAAGTCCATTGTCTGGATAGGCAAATTTTTCATGCGGTAAATAATGGTGGCTCGTTCCCTCGTCTCTGATCGACTTGTCGCACAAATACACGCCGAAATCCTTCAACCCTCCGGCCGAACCTATATTCAAGAATTCTTTACCGCCAAGAGCGATCAATTCTTCCATTACCGTAGCTGCATTCGGTGAACCTATGCCGGTCATCATCACAACGCCGACGTTTTTGTGCTGATGGATCGTAATCAATCTGTAAAGTTTAATTTTGGAGAATTTATATTTTCTCTTGAAATGAGAAAGTATTTTCCCGTAATAAATAAAAATGTACTTTTGTGGGGCATTCTTATAATCCTTCTTCAAATAATTCTTCCAAGTTACATAATCCTGTGGATTGAAAAGCGCCTGTTCAAGATGTTTATTCTGAAAATTCGGATATGCCATATTATTTTCTTTTTTCGTTATAAGAATCAATCATATATTGTGGGATTACTTTTTCATTGACCATTTTTTCGGTTTTTTGTTCAACGGTCATGAAGTACGGCTTTTCCTTGAAATGATCGTTCAATATTTTACAATTTTCTTCTAACGAACAATTCAGTATTCCGTTTTCTAAAATTCGTCCCATTACAATCGCTCCCTTTGCTTCAACAATATCTTTAGTCGTTCCAAATATCACGGACTGAATCCTACAACCGGAAAGCGTAAAAGCGGTCGTTCTGTGACTTCCGTCCAACATGAAGTATTCCGCCTCCGGATTCTCCTTCTCAAATTCCCAAAATATTTTAAGTAATTCACCATCGAGACCCTTCCTTACTATTTCTTTTGTTATTACAGGAACGAAAGGCATCTCCTCGCCTAGTTTGCATTTATTGAAATATTTACTCAAAACATCCTCGCTATGAACTGGATAATCATTCAAAGTAATTATTTGATTTGGGTTCAAATAAACAGTTCTCATATCTAGTAAAAACAGCATATCACCGGCTTATACAAGTGTCATTTTATTCTTCTTTGCGATCTGCTAAATCTGTTTACAGATTCTCCAGACTTGTGTTAACTATCCGCGTCCATTCGGGCCGTGCGTCTTTGGCGCATGAATCGCATGATCGAGGAGGGAAACGATGAAGGTCAGGATGATCATCTACGAGGCGACAGCGGGGCGTGCGCTCGAGAAGGTATTCGAGCGGGCGGAGAATGTTCCGCAACAAGGCGAACAGGTCGGCTTGTTCATTCCAGGACAAAAAAGAATCTTTGGTACCGTCGTCATGGTGGTGTCTTGGCCGAATGGCGACATGCCTGACGTGTTCACGAGGGTCACTTCCGCCGTCATCAAGTGCTTCTCGGAATTCGACCCTGAAAACTGGAGGCCGCCGACAGAACAGCACATTCTCGATCATCTCACGAAAGAGCTGATCTAACCGACCGAGCGTTCGTCCACACTCCAACTCCTGGACAAACACCGATCGGCAACCGCACTCACCAAGGTGAGTGCATTTTTATTTTTTCTGCCGTCTCACACACAAACATTAACTGAATTAAAAAAAATATTTCCTCAGAAGAAACAATAATTCCGGATGAAATTTTTCCCCGACATCAACCATCCGTTTTATTTCTTCGACGGCGAAAGCACATACTGCGGAAACAGCTTCCGAATCAGGATTGAAATGACCGTCGAAATGCGTTCTGAATGTGGCTAAAAATTTTGCCGGTCTATTTGGTATTGCATAATAATCCTTTCCGACCAATTCCAAATCGCTTTTCGCTCCTAGCTCCTCTTGATATTCACGTAAAGCAGCTTCTTCATATGACTCACCTGATTGTACATGTCCGCCGACGGCCGTTGACCAATGATTAGGACAAAAAGATACTTTAGCACCTCTCTTTTGCAGAACCATTTCTCCTTCTTGATTGAATATCAAGACATGTGCAATCCGATGGCACAAAAGTTTATGATAAATATCGTCTTTTGAAGCAATACCGATTACATTATCATTGATATCAACAATGTCTAAATACTCAACTTGATTCATATTCATATCTTCCCCTTCTCAAACCACTTCCTCCAATGTCCGGATTTTATATATGAGATGATCCCCGGCAAAATCGAAAGGAAAATTACGACGGCGATTACGATGTGGATGTATTTATCTATATTCGGGATGACGCGGCCGAGGAAATAACCGATGCCTAGCATTGATCCGACCCATGCAATTCCGCCAGTGACGTTGAACAGCGCGAAACGGCGGTATTGCATTCCCGCGACTCCGGCGACTAAAGGGGCGAATGTGCGAACGATCGGCATAAAACGAGCAATGACTATGGTTTTTCCGCCGTGACGCTCGTAAAACGCCTGCGTCTGTTCCAAGTGTTTCTTTTTGAACAGCCATGAATCCTCGCGCATAAAAATCCTTTTGCCGGACAAACGGCCGATCTCAAAACCGGTGGCGTCTCCTATAATAGCGGCTGCTGACACAACGAGAAAAAGCAACGCGATATTCAAATCCCCTTTTGCTGCGAAGAGCCCCGCCGTCACAAGCAACGAATCTCCGGGTAAAAAGAAACCGAAAAACAATCCGGTTTCCGCGAAAACTATAGCGATGAGCGCTGCGTATCCTCCCCATCGGATTATTTCTTGGACGTTATGTATATTGGAGATCAAATCTATGAGTGATTGCATAAGTTTTATTTGTCATCCTGAATGAAATGAAGGATCTTCAACTTGATGGTTAAATTGAAGATTCTTCGCTACGCTCAGAAGTTCGTGTATTAAAACTTGCGTCTTCTTTCCTTTGACCGCCGCCTCTCCGATCTCTCGCGTTAAAATGGCGTCGCCAACCTCCGCGCGCGTAGACTCTGAAACTATAATTCCTACCCCGTATTCTTTCGTTAAACTTTCGAGACGCGCGCCGAGATTTACGTTGTCGCCTATAACCGTATAATCAAAGCGCGTTTCCGAGCCCATGTTTCCGACGATCATTTCACCGGTGTTGATTCCTACTCCTATCTTAAGTTC
>CAZQNT010000018.1:0-18294 GCA_964595075.1 uncultured Gammaproteobacteria bacterium
TTGTAGGGGCGGCCTTGTCCCGCCCTCCCCGATTGTCCCGCCCTCCCCGATCGATTCCGCGCTCAGGGCGGGACAAGCCCGCCCCTACGTCGTTCCATCCCAATTCAAATCCCAAATCCAAAATCTCCTTTTCCGCATGCGGAAACGCATCAGCCAAACCGATCTCATTCGCGCCGCAAATCATTCCGTCGGATTTCACGCCACGAATTTCTGCGGGTTTTAGTTCAACTAGATCACCCGCCCCATGCCAACGCACACGAGCGCCGACAAGCGCGACCGCAACCCATTGCCCTTTTTGTATATTTGATCCACCGCAAACGATATCTAAAAGTGCCGAGTGCCGAGTGCCGAGTGCCGAGACATCCACAACGGCGATTTTCAGCTTGTCCGCGTTCGGATGCTGCTTGATGTCGACGATATGCCCGACGACAACACGGTCGAGATCCTTTCCTTGCGGAACGATTCTTTCCACAGCCGGACCGGAAAGAGATACTCGCTTTGCGAATTCTTCAGGCGTGACTTTTTTCAAGTCAACATATTCGGAAAGCCAGTTATAGGAGACGAGAGAATTCATATTGTTTGAATAAACACGCGCAGTCCAACACCAAAAAATACAACCGAAAACGTTAGCACTTTTAAACTTCCGGAATCAAAACATCCACCACCAAATAGACATCTAATACTATTGATAAACATAATCCCGCAAACCGCCATGAGAGGCAACATGAGGCCTCTCATGATCGTTTTTCGCAAAGGTTTTTCTGCAAATGCTTTTGATAAATCTAAATCTTTTCCCGTCCACAGTATAATCAAACCAATGGAAACGAGTGAAAGATTTACTAAAAGTATGAGCAGTAAAGATGTCATAACTTTCCTGAATTAAAACTGTTTCAAAAATCTCAAATCGTTTTGATAAAACGTTCGTATATCGTCGAGCTTGAGACCTTGTTTCATCATATACGTACGCTCGACTCCCCAGCCGAAAGCAAATCCGGAGTATTTTTTCGGATCAACGCCCGTGACTTTCAGTACGTTAGGATGAACCATTCCGGCGCCGCCGATCTCGACCCATCCGCGTTTGCAAACGCGGCACTTATTCTTCTCCGCGTTTATTCCGGTGCCTCCGCAAACGCCGCATGACACATCGACCTCGAACGACGGTTCGGTGAATCGGAAATGGAACGGACGTAATCTAACCGTGCGATCATGTCCGAAAAATTCCTTGGCGAAATAATCCAAAATTCCCCGCAAATGCGTTATGCCAACATTGCGATCGACGTACAACCCTTCGACCTGATGGAACATAGGAAGGTGCGTGGCGTCTATTTGGCGGCGGTACGTCTTGGCAATATTTATCATGCGTATGGGCAGTTTTCCTTTTTCAAGTTCGCGAATCTGCCCGTTCGAAGTATGCGGCGTGAGTACCATTTTCCCTTTCTTTGAAGCTGGAACTTCCATAAAAAACGTCTCCCATTCGTCACGCGCAGGATGATCCGACGGCATATTCAAAGCTTCGAACGCATACCAATCCCATTCGACTTCCGGATATCGAACTCGTGTAAAACCTATCTTTTCAAAAATTGAAGTAATCTCGTTGATCGCGTGAGTCACTACATGGAGATGTCCCTCAGGAGGACGAATCCCCGGCTCCGTCACGTCCTCGCGCTCGACGTCCGCGATTGCGGATAACCCCATTTCCTCCAATTCTTTTCGCTTCATCCCGATCTCCCTTTCACTTTCAGATTTTATTCTATTCGCAAGCGCGCCGATTTTAGGCCGCGCGGTTTCATCAACCTCGGATAAGCCCTTAAGAATATCCGTGAGCTGACCTTTACGACCTAAATACTTTATCTGGGCGGCCTCCAGTTCCTGCAAATTCTTCGCCGCCCTCACTGATTTCGTGATTTCGAGCTGCAATGCCTTCAATTGGTCGAGCATAATTAGGATATAGACTAGCAGAAAAACGGAATAAATGTCATCCCCGTGCAGACGGGGATCCAGGATATATTGTGAATAATTCCTTTTTTATCTGGATTCCCCCAATGGCTATCGGAGGAATGACAATAAGTCCATTACATTCCAACAAGTCCCTTTGCCCCGTCCAGAATCACGCCGCCGAATTTGAAAACGTCGCGCATTGTAACCAGAAGAATCAACGCAATCAGAATTATAAACGCCACGTTGTGTATCGCGGCTTCGATTTTTTGGTTCATTGCGCGGCGGCGAAGTTTTTCTATAAATAGAAAAAGAACGCGACCGCCATCGAGCGCCGGGATTGGCAAAAAATTTATCACCGCGAGATTTATTGAGAGGATCGCGGCGAATTGAAGAAGCGGAATGATCCCCTGCCGCGCGATCTGTCCGCTTAAAACCGCGATACCGATTGGACCCGAGACTTCTTCGACCGGCGCTTTTAATGACAACAAGTCTCGGAAGATCTCCACAAAAGTAACGACAACCGCTTTGGTGTAACCGACCGTCGCGATCGCGGCGACTTTCATTGCGGTTAAAGGCGGATATCTCACACTGCCAACTTCCGCGATTCCAACGCCAAGCGCCGGCCTTCCAACTTCTTTCACGAACTCCAAAGTCGCTACAATATCCTTACTCTCACCATTTCGTATAATAGAGACTGTGAACGGGATCGTACCCTGTTCTCCGATTATGTTTCGCGCGAGATCGGAAGACTGCGGAACGACTCCTGCGATAGAAACAACGGAATCGCCTGGAAGAATTCCCGCTTTTGACGCGGGAGAGTTTGGCAACACCTGCGTTATGGTAATCGCGCGATTGGATACGGCGGCGCCGGACGGAAGATCCTCAATCACCGCCTGCGTTCCGGCGATGAACACGGTAGTGAACAAAGCGAAAGCCAGAATCCAATTCATCGCAACGCCTGCGGCAAGAATGACGAATCGCTGCCACACAGGACGCGCGTGAAAAGAGTCCGGATCGCTGATCGCCGCCTGCTCGCCCTTTATTCTTACGAATCCTCCGAGCGGAAGCCAGTTCAGCGACCAGATGGTATTCGCGTATTGCTCGCGATCTTTTCGACCTACGCGCCTCCACTTTCCTTTCTCTTTTACGAAACCTATAAACCGCGGAGGAAACCCGAAACCGAACTCCTCCGCCTTGACGCCGAGCGCTCGCGCGAAAAAATAGTGTCCGGCTTCATGAACGAGAACTAGAGCGGATAAAACGAGGAAGAAAATTATAATTGACATGGATAGACTTTATCTGATTAGTGCTTGATTGTCATTGCGAGGAGCGAGCACGCGACGTGGCAATCTTTCAAAGTAAATCTTCTTTCTAAAGATTGCCGCGTCGCGCAAGCCTCCTCGCAATGACAGAGGGGAAAGATTGCTACGTAGCACAAGCCTCCTCGCAATGACGATAGATTATCACAATTTCGCCAAAAAAAATTCCACTTTTCTACCAAGCCAGCTCTCTGCTATTTTTTCGGATTGATTTGAAACGTCAGTCATAAAATAGCGTTGCGTTATAATTGACGCTTCTCCATCCACGCAAAATTTGCCTATAGGCAAATTTTGCGTGGAATAACTTTCTGATGTTTTTTGATACTCCAACACTCGAGCAACGACCGCCGCCCCTGAATCTATAAGCTTAACCCGATTTCCCATGTAGCGTTGGATGAGCGGCGCGAGTAGAGGATAATGCGTACATCCGAGGATCAGAGTATCGACACGCGCGTGCCGGAGCGGCGATAGATATCGTCGAACGATCCTTTTTGTTTCCGCGTCACTCAACCATCCTTCTTCAACGAGTGGTACGAAAAGAGGGCAGGCGATGGAAAAAATTTCCAATGACGAATTACAAATGACGAAGGGATGCTCGCGCAGAGATCTTTCGTACGCTCCGGACGTGATTGTCGCCCTCGTGCCGATGACTCCGATTCTGCATTTTGTGATTTTGACGGCTTCTTCCACCGCGGGCTGAATGACATCGAATATCGGCGTGTTGGGAAATTCCGCGCGAACGCTTTCTCCGGCGGCGGAGCTTGCCGAATTGCATGCGATTATAATCGCATCTGCGCCATGATCCAACAGAAACTTCACGTCCTCGCCAGCGTAACTCTTAAGAGTCTCCGGACTTTTGTTTCCGTAAGGAGATCTCGCCGAATCCCCCAAATACACAAACGGCGTATCCGGAGCGCGTTTCAACAACTCACGAACCACGGAGAGCCCGCCGATTCCGGAGTCAAATATGCCTATCATGTGAGGAAGTAAGGTTTCAGGTTTCAGGTTTCAGGATCTCAATCCACCCTGACACCTAACACCTGAAACCTAAACGGAGTTTATTCTGTAATTATTTTCGACAATTCCTCAACCTTTTTTTTCGTTTCTTCCGGCGATCGCGTCTCCACGTTCAATCTGACGAGCGGCTCGGTATTTGACGCTCGAACGGAAAACCACCAGTCGTGTTTCGGACGTTCCGGATCGCGAAACTCCAATCTGATCCCGTCGATATCGATAATCGCGCTTGCTCCCGGCGAATAAATTTCTTTCAGTCGCGCGATTACTTCCGCGGCGTCTTTAACTTCAAAATTAATTTCCCCGGAATGATTGTATTCCGCAACTTTTTGCCAAACATCCGAGAGTCGCTCCCCTTCGCGCGCCAAAAGACGAAGAAGATAAAGTAGCGTCAAATCCCCGGATTCCACGAACCACAACGTATGAAAGTAGTAGTGCATGGAAATCTCCCCGGCAAAAACCGCACCCAAGTCGCGCATTTGTCGCTTGATATACGCGTGGCCCACGCGACTCATTTTCGCGCGCCCTCCTGCTGCATTTATCGCGTCCGGAACCGACCACGACGAACGAACGTCGAACAGAATGAGACCGCCTGGAAAAATCCGCAGCATCTCTTTCGCGAGGAGCGCGGTCCCGATGTCTCCGGAAACCGGAGCGCCGCGATCGTCCACGAAACCTATTCTGTCCGCGTCTCCGTCGAACGCCACCCCAAAGTCGCATCCGTGCTCGCGAACGGCCGCTGAAAGATCCGTGAGAGTGTCGCGTTTGAGCGGATTCGCTTCGTGGTTTGGAAAATTACCGTCCGGTTCGAAGTATAACTTCACTGTTTCTATCCATGGCAATCTAGAAAGTAATTCCGGCAAAACCGCGCCCGCCATTCCGTTACCCGCATCAATCGCGATTTTCATTTTCGGCATGTCGATTGGAAGCGCCGCCAGCTTCAGAATATGATCAACGTATCGCGAGAGCGCCGCCGGATCATCCGTCACCGTTCCTTTTTGCGACGTTTCCGATAACTTCGCGTCGCGTTCAAACGCCTCCCGCAAATCTTCCATCCCGGCCCCCTGCCCGATCGGACTCGCGTCTCCTCGTACGATCTTGAAACCGTTGTAGCTTCCTGGATTGTGCGACGCCGTCACCATCACGCCAAGATCGACGTTTCCCATTGATAGCCCAACCGATACGTTGAACATCGGCGTGGAACATAATCCGATGCGCACGACGCTGACGCCGTGATCTTTCAGCTCTTCAACAAGCGCCGCCTCAAGTTCGACGGAAGTTCGGCGCATATCTCGCCCGACGAGCACGCGGCGCGGCGAATAATTTTTCACGAGAGCGCGCGCGAGACGGCGCGCGAACGCGGCGTCTATCTCTTCCGGAGAAAGGCCGCGGATATCGTAAGCATGAAAGACAGACATAAACTTGAGTGTAACAATCTCATTCTAGCGTGTCATTGCGAGGAGGCTTGTGCGACGTGGCAATCTAGTAAGAGAAGTAGTTTTTCTTCTATTAGATTGCCACGTCGCCCGCTGGCTCCTCGCAATGACAAAAAGATGAGAAAATTCAAATTAAAATAATTATTGACCCTTGCGTTACTTTTTGCTAGGATTTCATTGTAGATTTAATCCTTTAACTGCGCAATTTTATGAACCTCGGATGGATTCTTCTTATTGGAGTAGGCGTGCTCGTGCTTTGGCTCGTTGCATTGTATAACGGCCTGATTACGCTGAAAAATCGAACCGACGAAGCATGGTCGGACATCGACGTTCAGCTTAAACGCCGGTACGATCTGATCCCCAACCTCGTAGAAAGCGTAAAAGGTTACGCCGCGCATGAGGCGGGAACTTTTCAAAAAGTGACGGAAGCGCGTAACGCCGCAATGGGAGCAAAGACCGTAGCAGAACACGCTCAAGCGGAAAACGCATTGTCGCAAACTCTTAAAAGCCTGTTTGCCGTAGCTGAAAGCTATCCCGAATTGAAAGCGAATCAAAATTTCCTGCATCTTCAAGAAGAATTGACGGATACCGAAAACAAAGTTCAGGCCTCCCGCCGCTTCTACAACGGCAACGTCCGCGACTTCAACACCAAGCTTCAAGTATTCCCGTCAAACATTATCGCCGGAACTCTGGGTTTCAAAGCGCGAGAATTCTTCGAAGCGGAGGAGGGGGAGAAGGTTGTGCCGATGGTAAAATTCTAGATATCAAATTCAAGGTGTACGGTTTCAGGTTCTAGGTTTCAGATTAATTATTTTCCTGACACCTGACACCTACCGCTCTTCCCAATGTATTCACAAATCGATTCCAACCGCCGCAAGACTTGGCTTCTTATATTCCTCTTCATAGGAATTCTTGCGCTTGCAGGGTGGGTATACGGATACGTAGTTACCGACGAAGGACCTGCCGCGATAGTGATCGCTCTAATAATTTCGCTCGGAATGACGGCCGTATCTTGGTTTGCGGGAGATGCGATCGCGCTAACAACTTCGGGAGCGCAAGAAGTTGCGGAGCGGGCTCAATCTCCGGAATTGTGGAATCTTGTTGAGAATCTCGCCATAACCGCCGGCATTCCAATGCCGCGCGTTTACGTCATAGATGACGAATCGCCGAACGCTTTTGCAACCGGACGCGACCCTAAGCACTCGTCCGTCGCCGTAACAACGGGATTGCTCCGTAAACTTGAACGCGTGGAACTCGAGGGCGTTATCGCGCATGAGATGAGCCACGTGAAAAATCTGGATATCCGAGTGATGATGATGGTTATAGTTCTCGTCGGGGCGCTTTCGATTCTTGGAGACACGTTTCTCCGTTTCGGGATCGGCAATCGACGCGGAAGGAGCGATCGCGACAATAGCGGCGGACTCATTGCGATACTCGGCATAGTTTTTCTGGTACTCGCTCCGATAATCGGACAACTCATCAAGCTCGCCATCTCACGAAAACGAGAATATCTTGCGGACGCTTCCGGTTCGCTCCTCACGCGATATCCGGAAGGGCTTGCGTTGGCCTTGGAAAAAATCCGCGACGCCGCCATTCCACTAAAACGTACTTCGTCCGCAACAAACCACCTCTGGATTTCAGAACCGGTTCCTGCTGGCGGCGTATCGCGATTCGTCGCAGGATTGTTTTCGACCCATCCGCCCATCGAAGATCGTATAGCGAAATTAAGAAAGATGGGAGATAATAGATAGCGCGCAATCTAATAAACTGTCATTGCGAGGAGGATTGTGCGACGTGGCAATCTTTTGAAGGGGATTTACTCTGAAAGATTGCCACGTCGCCTGCTGGCTCCTCGCAATGACAGAAAAAATATGTTGACGCCGGATCTTATAAATCGTTTTACCACTCATCTTAAAGAAGCGCTGCAGAAGGCGTTGGGTTTTGCGATTTCGAACGGACGGGAAATAGTTGAGCCGGGAGACGTGCTCGTCGGGCTGTTGAACGAAAAAGGATCCATCGGCGCGGAACTTCTGCTGAAATCCGGATTTTCGAAAGAAGATGCCGAGGCGGACTTTCGCGGCACGGCTGGCGAAGCGCGGCAGCTCGTGACTCCGGATCTTTCGTTGCCGGTAAAAAAAATCATAGAAAAGTGCATCCTCACGGCTCACATGAACGAGCATAAGTACGTCGGCACGGAACATCTTTTGTCCGCGCTCGTTTCCTCCGACGATCCGTTGTTGCAAAATTTTTTCGCCGCGCGCGCCGGCGCGCTTCCCACGCTGCGAGAACAGATTCTGCAAGTTTTGAAATCCACGTCGCGATTCCCGGATTTTATAGGAGACGGAATCGGCGTTGGAGATGCGCCGAATGAAGAAACTCTAACGCCGCTCTCGCCAAGACGCGAGCCGCAAAGAGCGGCGCGAGCAAGCGCGATGGATGCGTTCACGCGCGAATTGACCAAACCGGAAACCGCGGATCTTCTGGATCCTGTAATAGGCCGCGAAACGGAACTCGATCGCGTGGTCGAGATTCTTTGCCGAAGAAATAAAAACAACCCTATCCTGCTTGGAGATCCTGGCGTTGGAAAAACAGCGATCGTGGAAGGTCTCGCCAAGCGCCTCGCGTCCGGCGATGTTCCGGACGCATTGTATGGAAAGCGTATTCGATGCCTCGATCTGGCGCTGACAGTCGCCGGAACAATGTATCGAGGAGAATTCGAGGCACGACTCAAACAAGTCGTGGAAGAAGCGCGGCAGGATTCGAATATCGTTTTGTTCATTGACGAGATTCACACTATAGTGGGCGCCGGTTCCACCACCGGAACGCTGGACGCTGCGAACATTCTAAAACCCGCTTTGGCTCGCGGCGAAATCAGGTGCATAGGAGCGACCACTTGGAATGAATTCAAAAAATACATCGAGCCGGACGCGGCGCTCGAACGGCGTTTTCAGCCGATTACGGTGGAGGAACCTACTGCCGAAGCCACTCGCGGCATTCTGAAGGGGCTTCAAAGCAGATACGCGGATCACCACCGCATCCACTACACGCAGGAGTCGCTCGACGCTGCGGTTGATTTCGCCGACCGATATATTACGGACCGCAATTTTCCGGATAAGGCGATCGATTTGATAGACGAGGCCGCAGCATCGGTAATCGCGCACCGCCAATCGCGCGAATCGCATGAACGTCTCTCTGCGCTAGAAATCGCAATATCCGCTACATTGGAAGCAAAAAGCGCGGCCGTGAAAGAAGGGCATTTTCAAAAAGCGGATGCCGCAGCCGCAGATTTGATTCGGCTTGAAAAAGAGCGCGATGCGTTGCAACGAAACGTAAAGAGGCAATTCGACGAAAGCCGCCCGATCGTCACTCGAGAACACGTGGCGCGAGTGGTGGCGCGAATTTCAAACGTTCCTTTGTCAACGATCCTCTCGACCGAACGAGAGCGTCTGGCGACGCTTGAGACGGAACTCGGCAGCGTGGTAGTCGGACAGGAACGCGCGATCTCCGAACTTTCCGAGATAGTTAGACGATCGCGACTAGGACTGCACGACGCGCGGCGGCCGAAAAGCGCCGTTCTCCTGGTCGGTCCGTCCGGAACGGGAAAGACTCAACTCGCGCGGACGCTCGCAAAGACGCTTTTATAAAAATAGACATGTCGGAATTTTCCGAAGCGCATACCGTTTCCAAACTCGTGGGATCTCCGGCGGGTTATGTGGGATACAGGGAACAGACGAAGCTGGCAGACGCAATCCGAAAACGGCCGCACGGCGTCGTGCTGTTCGACGAATTTGAAAAAGCCCACGCGTACGTGCAAAACATACTCCTGCAAATTCTCGAAGACGGAATGATGACAGATGGAACAGGAAGGCAAATTTCATTTCGCCAGAGTTACATAATTATGACGTCCAACGTCGGATCGGATCGACTCGGCAAGAAAACGCTCGGATTTTCGGATGAGACGGACGAGTTCGAGAAGGTCGTGAAGCAAGAGCTGGCGGAGCGCCTGCGTCCGGAGCTAATAAACCGACTTGATCGCACCATAGTGTTTCAGCCGCTTGGACGAGACTCGCTAAAGGAGATTCTTCGTCGAGAGTTACGAGAGATTCTTACGCGCGTAGAAAATACGCAGCGCGTGGCGTGTTCCGCGGGCGACGACGTTCTCGAATGGCTTATTACGCAACCGCTTCCGCCGGAAGAAGGCGCGCGCGCAATCCGCCGCTTGCTTGAACGAGAGATACTCTCGATCATCGGACGGACGCTTTCAGAAAAACCGCAAAAAAAGAAAATCGCATTTTCCGCCGATAAAAAACGGCTGAAGGCATCGTAGCTATGGCGATAAAAGGAGGAAAAGGCGAAAGCAGGATGGCTGGAACCGTCGCTCTTATGGTTGGGCTAAATGCGTCGCAAGCGCGCGACGCGCAGGATGAACGCGTAAGAGAAAGCTCGCAACTTACGGACGATAGCGGTCTTGGAGAAACAAAGGCCTCTCCGCTTCAACTTCCGCAACGTTCTTACACGCAGGCGACGGAGGATGAGATTGAAGGAATCCCATCGACGGTGATGGCGATGCAACAACAACGGCAGCGAGAGGAACGGATGAAAGCAACGGCCGAACAATTCGCCGGCGCGCCGACAACGCCGACAGTCGAAACTCCCGCGGAGGAACAGGAAGAGGCGGGAACGAAACGCAGACGCGCGGCGGAAGCCGAGCAGGAAGAAGCGCCGAGCGCCGGAGATTATTACGCGGAACAGCAAAAAGAGGCGAAAAAGCGTGAGGCGGCTACGGAAAAACGGCAGTCCATGGCGGAAGAAAGACAACAGCAATACATTAAAGCGAAACAACAACAACTGAAAACCAACTGGAACTTTGTAACCGCCGCGCTGGCGGCGACATCATTCAGCGTCGTCGGATTCGTAATGCTCGTAGGAATGTATAATGCCGAGCTAATAAATTATTTTACATTCAAAAACTACAATTTAATACCAAAACCGGAAATCCCTGAAGTCGGACGCGACGGCTGCGTGGATCTTGGTCTGTGTTGCATAATATTACCAGTGCTTCTCCCCGGATGTTTTATCCTTGCGGTAGTAGCAGGCGCCGCTGCCTACGGCATCTCCAAGATATAGAATGGTAATGCGCTGTCCTCCTATGTCATCCTCGCGTAGGCGGGGATCCATTTCCTCGAAATATGGTAATAGTTTTTTCACGGTCTGGATTCCCACCTCCGTGGGAATGACATGTTTTGGTTTTCGCGACTCTCTCTTGTGTGCTAATATTATCTTTATCCTATGACGGATAAAACAAAAAAAATCCTGTTCGCGGTCGGTTTTGGAATTGTTTCTATAGCAATAGGATTCGGATTGTATTATTTAATTTTCCGACCCCTTTTCGCGCCGACTCCGGTCGTCGTGGAAGGTCCGCCGGAAGAGGGAGAGCTCGGCGCACTTCCTTCTGCAGGCACCGGAGCGCAGCGAATTCCGACCGAGGTCGTGCAGCCCGGAGAGCTGGCGCCGGGAGCTGCGGTTCCGATAACCGGTGCTCCTACTGAAGTCAAACCGACGGGCGTTGTCCTTTTGCGAGACACGGTCACTCAAGCCGTGGCTCCGGGGGCGGACGGAAACGGCGCGCGATTTTACGATCCGAACGACGGAAGATTCTATCGAGTAAACCCTGACGGAAGCATTACGCCGCTTGGCGACAAGGCGTTTTTAAGCGTCCAAAATGTGGAATGGGCGTCGCGTTCGGACAACGCTGTACTGGAATTTCCAGACGGAAGCAACGTTTACTATGACTTCACTTCGAAACGGCAGGTAACTTTGCCGAAACATTGGGAGGACTTCTCATTCTCTCCGGACGATACGCAGGTTGTGGCAAAAAGCGTCGGGCTAGATCCTTCCAACAGGTTTTTGATCGTAAGCGACCCGAAAGGAAACGAAGCCAAAGCAATCGGAGAACTTGGAAAAAATGGCGCTCTGGTAACTCCAAGCTGGTCGCCCAACAACCAGGTGGTGGCTTTTTCGCAAACCGGAAAACCTCAGCCGGGAGGCGCGCAAGAAATATATTTGATCGGGGAAAACGGCGAGAATTTCAAGTCGCTCATCGTGCCGGGACGCGGATTCCAACCGAATTGGTCACCGACAGGACAAAACATTTTGTACAGCGTTTATCACGAACGAGACAATTTGAAGCCGTCGCTATGGGTTAGCGGCGGCGCTGGAGACAATATCGGAGAAAATCGCCGAAGCTTAAATTTGAACACGTGGGCGGATAAATGCGCTTGGAGAAACGACTCGGAGTTGATCTGCGGAGTCCCGCAATCGCTCGACACTGGCGCGGGACTCGCGCCGCAAAGATACGCCGGAGTTCCGGACGACGTTTATAGCGTGAATCTCAAAACCGGAGTTTCCACAAAGATCAACACGCCGGAACAGATACATCCGATCAGGCAGCCGGTGTTGAGCAAAGACAAAAAGCAACTGATCTTCACGGACGCCGCTACGGGACAGCTTCTACGATACGACTTGCCGTAATTACACGCAACTTTATAAATTTCACACATCTGTCATTCCGACCGAAGCAGCGGCGTAATGCGAGGGATTCTTCCGCTCGTCGCGCAAGCCTCCTCGGTCGGAATGACAGATGCCCCTACGTGGAGGGCGGGACAAGCCCGCCCCTACACACTCACCTCCCCAATGACTCGCCCACGCCTTTTCTCACTAGTCGGAATCCTCGCGCTTTTTGCTTTGGTCGTGGGTTTGATAATCACGCGCATTACATTTTTCAATAAAACAAGGTACCGCGTCGGACAGATTCCGCAGGAAATAGCGAATCAACTGCTTCCTAAAATCATACCGATCTCGTCACTTCGGCCTCCGGCGCTTCGAATGATAGATCCGATCAGATACGGAAACGCAACTTCACTCGTCTCCGTAATAGAGTTCGGGGATTACGAATGCGAATCTTGTCGCAACATGAAACCGGTGATCGAGTCGGTAATTCCGAAATACAATGGCAAGGTGCGTTTCGTTTGGCGCGAAATGCCTAACGAGGTTCAACACAAAAACGCTCTTTCCGCCGCCGTGTTCGCACGATGCGCAGGATTACAAGGCAGATATTGGGAAGCGTACGACGCGCTTACGACAAGATCGTCACTCGGCGAAACCGAATATCGAAGAATCGCTGCGGGACTAGGGCTTGACGAAACGCTTCTTCGCGCCTGCAGAAACGATCCGGACACCGAAGCATCGATCAAAAAAGATGTTGAACAAGCTAGAGCCGATGGAATCAACTCCGTACCATTAACATTCATCGGAGCAAGCGCGTTTGAAGGAACGCTGGACGAAGCCACGTTGAAGCAAGCGATAGAGAAGGAACTGTCGTCGCTGTAATCCCATCTCTCTTGAGAAGAAGATTCTGTGCCATCCCTCCCCTTAACTCAACCAATGTAAGGGGAGGTTAGGAGGGGTTATTTCGTGATGAATGCGTATTCAAGAAATACGGGGAGTAACCCCCTCTAACTCCCCCTTACTCTAAGGGGGAGGATTTACAACATTTCTGCTATAATTCCCTCAATGCTCCGTCCCCGGATTTATTTTAAGCGTATTCTCGGCACAACGCTTTTTCTGCCGGTGTTTTTTTCAATCTTCGCGCAACCCGCGCTCGCCACTTGCTGCAAGTGCATTCCGAAAGACGCGACAAACGTAAGCGTTTGCATAGAGACTGGAAAAACCGATTGCGCTACGTTGAAAGACAGTAAAAACGCTTTCGTAAAAGAGATGAGCTGTACGCTCGTTGAAGGACTCTGCAAATCCATAAACGAAGGAGGTGTGTGCACGCAGGGGCCTGCGGAAGAAGTGGTATACGCGCCTGCGGGATCTGCGACGGCCGGAAAAGCCGCTGCCGCGACCGGAGAGGCAGGAGGCGATTACTCCGCACCGACTCTTGGAGTTTCGATTCCGGGTTTGAAATTCTCCAATAACTTGGATGTAGGCGGCGGCGAAATCCGCGTCCCGTGGTTTGCGCAATACATCAACGCGATACACACGTACATCATCGGAATATCTGTCGTCGTAGCGGCAATAGCTATCGCCTACGGCGGAGTTCTTTACATCGTCGGATCCGCGGCCGGGACGATACAAAAAGGAAAAACTGTAATTACAGACGCGCTAATAGGACTATTCTTCGTACTTGGAGCATATACGATCCTCGCAACGTTAAATCCCGCTCTTGTGTCGCCTGAAGCGCAAAACCTGCAGCTAGTTTCACGTAGGGATGCGTTTAGCGATGCGGCGCAGGAGAGACAAAGAGTGGAAGATGCAGCTACGGTAAAAGATCCGGACTCTGAAGATGCCCTTGAAGTGATCGACCTTAGCACGGGACCTTCGCAAGCGACCCCTGAGTCACAAGCCGCACCCAATGCCGGAGTATCTGGCATCGTGCAACCAGGCGAAGTAGCGAAAGATGCTCAAGGGAATCTTATTGCACAAGGAAGATGCCCCATTTCAATGGTAGAGATCCCGTTCAGCGATGCGTATCCACAACAAATCCCGCCTTTTTGTATTGATTTATATGAGGCCCCAAACCAAAAAGGAGTAAAACCTATTCAAGGAGTAACGGAACTTGAAGCCGATTGGTATTGTGAGGCTCAGGGCAAACGCTTGTGCAGCGATCGAGAATGGACACGTGCTTGTTTGGGTCCAAAAGGTGAAAACACTTATGGATATGGACCAACGTACATCCCAGGACTGATTGTCAGCGCAGAAATTCCTGACGTTCCACAGACAAAACCTGGCGCATCAAAACCAGCTCCATGTAATTATGATTCGGAGTATCCGCTAACAGCCCTAATATGCGGACCCGGCTGTATTGCTAATAGCAAAAAATTCCACTCTCTCGATTTTTTGGTAACCAAAAAAGAACAAAGTCTACTCAATCCCAATGGATCAAGTTTACTGCCAAAAAATAAGGAACTGATAGAATGGGTGCAAAAACTCATTAAAGACGTTACAGCAGCTGAGCCAAGTGGAAGCAGGCCTCGCTGTCATACTGCTGAGGGTGTATTTGATATGATTGGTAATGTTCAAGAAATAATAACTACGAATGCTGGCGCTGATAAAACGATCGACAAGAGAGCAAAACTCGGGGGATCCGTGGGTCAAGATTATTCTTGGGCTAACTTTTACTTCAGTCCAATCGCTCACAACGCGAACACGAAAGCGAAACCAACCTGCTTCCAAAGATGGGGTGGTGGGCACAACGTTGGCTGGCGCGCTTGGGAAAACGGATTCAGATGTTGTATGAATCTGAATAAATAATTTTCAAACTCATTTCTTTATAGTTCCTGGGCACTTATCTTTTATCTCTCGTTTTTTATAGGGTCCGGGCCATTCGGTGGTAACGCAGTCTGTCGCGTAGACTCCTCGATAATTGAAATGGTGTACTTCGCTAGCAAGATGCTTGAACCCACCTGCGGCCATTATTTGTTCTAGATCGCGCATATAATTAAGGCCGATCAGCTCTTGATTCGCAACCTGACCGCAAACTCCTACCGCAGTTAGCTGTCGATATCTCGTGTTATTGTCAATAAGTTGGTACAGCGCAATATCAACAGCCACGCCAAGCATATGTGGTGACACGCCTGGAGTGACCAATCCTTGAGTACCTCCGGTTTTTGCAATTCTGCTACACCATTCTTGTGATACACCCGCCATTGTTCTAGTACCGTCTCCTATTAATAGGAAATATCCTCTTTTTTTTGCTTCTTCACCAGCTTTTAATAAACCATCGCGGGCTTCTTTTCTAAAAGCCATGGTTATCTTCATGCGTGCAAGATTCCCACCAGAAGCTCCCACGCCATGCGTTTTGACTCTAAATAGCTTTGCCGTCGAACAGCCTTTAGCACTTACACAAAGCTCATTTTTGATTGGAAAAAATGTCAGTCCTTTTTCCAAAATTTGCTCTCCTTGGGTTGGCGGAAAAATATCAATAAACCCGACTAATTCGCTCGGACTTGGTAATCCGGGTGGCGGCGTATAATTTTTATCTTTGCAAAAACGCTTTTCGCAGTCAGCGCCAGATGCGCATAGTCGTTCGGGAAGCGTGTAGCCCCCTTCGGCTCCGCAGCTCTTCATTGGTTCGGTAGGTGACGCTGATTCGGTAGGCGATGTTGGAATTTCTGACGATGGTTTAATAGCAGGTATCTCCCATGGAACCAACTTTTCAGCCGGTACTCCATCTCCATAATACTCACTTACTAGCACCGATTTAATATAATCCACTTCCAGCGGCTTTAAACCTGTCACTGTAGAAGTGTTTACTACCTGAAGAATGAGATACGATCCAAGAATTAGTAGTAGACCCAAAATTGCATCTTTTATGATTTCTTTCGCCTTTCCTATCTTTGCAAACGAACTTCCTACAATATAATGCACGCCTCCGTATACGATCATTATTGCCGCAACGACCACGGAAATACCCAACAGATAATTATAAAAAACGCTTACGTATGCGGCTAAAAAAGGTATGCTGATTTTCCCGTTCTGAATAATGATCGGGTAATCCGAAAATTTCAAACCAGGTATCTTGACGTTGAGTTTTGGCGCGAAAATTTTTGGCTGAGCCGATACTTCATGAGCGCTCAACACTGCCGCAAATACGTACACAACAAATACACAAAGAATAATCGCCGCGGCGCGCCACTTGGGTCGTTTAATCATAAATATCGAATCGCCTCTGCATTTTACCTTTCCCGCGCCAACAAGAGAAGCGCTGTGGTGATATACTACGCGCTATGCCGTCATTTCGACGTATTTTTCGCCTCGGCCTTTTTTCATGGCCTATTGCCGTAATATCCATTTTCGGAACGGCGGGGTTTGCGTCGGCACTATGCTGCAAGTGCACCTCTACTTCACCGCAGCAAAATAACATCTGCATCAACACATCTGCGAAGGACTGCGCAAAGATGCCGGCGGAAAGCAAAAATGCGGATGTAAGCAAATTGACGTGCGCCAAATTGGACGATTCGCAGTGCAAATTGGTCGCGCAAAAAGGATCTTGCACTACCGGGCCGGACGATGAGGTGACGTATAAATTACCGCAGGAGAAAGGATATACGCCCGAAAATCAACCCGCACCGGTAGATCTGAAAGCTCCGGAATCGGGAGTGGCCGTTCCCGGACTAAATTTCTCGTCGCAAGTCATGGCACGCGGCGGGTTCATCGAAATACCGTTTTTCGCGCAATACGTTTCCGCGTTATACACATACATTTCCGGCATCGCGGTTATTGCCGCAGCGATCGTGCTTGTGTATGGCGGTTTTCTTTATACAACGGGAATCAGTAAAAACGTAAAGCGCGGAAAAGAAATAATCATTGATTCGCTCATAGGTCTCGTTCTTACAGTCGGCGCGATCACGATTCTATCGGCAGTCAATCCGGATCTGACCAAACTGAATGCCATCAAAATCAAAACCATCAACCCTGAAGAGATAGGAGGATACAACTTCGAACTACGATTATCCGATCTTCCTCTAAGCGTTACAAACGGCCTTGGAAAACTCTCCGGTGGGGGTGGATCATCCGCTCCATCAACGCCATCTACTCCTTCAACGCCATCCACACCGTCTACTCCTTCCACACCCTCGACAACCTACGCTCCAACCACTAGCAAACCTTCAAAATATCCTGTTCCGCCAAAAGCCGATCCGCAACTCGTTAAAGATATTATCGCAGGAGCGAAAGAAGCAGGAGTGGATCCGTGTTTAATGCTTGCTAACTGCGAACATGAAACGCGCCTAAATGCGGTTTGGAATGGCCAACCCTTTGGTACGCCAAAAGAAAAAGCGATAGGAGCTGGCGCTTGCGGTGTTGTTTTTGGAAATCTTCATGGCGGTGGGCCACTCTACTTAGAGGTAAAGAAAAAATACCCTGACTTTCCTACGCTGCCTGTAACTGGGTGGAACATTCCACTTCCACAAAAAATAGCCGTTATAGATTGGCTACTCACTAATCACCAAAAAGATGCATACATCGCGGCTATTATGTGGAAAGACGGAATTAGAACGTCTAGTGGAAACGAGGTTCTTGCCGCGGCCGTATTCAAAGCAGGAGCCACATCACTACTCAAGTGGCGTGTAGCGAATAATTGCAAGCCAACACGTCTTTCATTCAAAGACGCTCTTAATAATTTGGAACAGGCCATTAAAGATTCCTGCGTGCCTCACGCAGTTGCCATTCCGTCTGTTGGCGATCCTCCAAAAGGTTGTCCGGAAGATAAATACATTTGCTCTGATGTCAAACCAAATAAAGCATCGGAGTTCGAGGGACACTGTTCTGACGGGCGAAAATGCAAAGCTATGATTACGGACGAAGCTGTTAGGTACATCGCTGAGGCGTATCCTCGCATGATCACGACGTATCCGGAGTGCGCTCAATAGTAATTGTTTTAATCACACGGATCCCTGCCTTCGCGGGGATGACACGGGATTGTATTTCAATCCGCGCCCATGTCATCCTTACGTCATGTCAAAATCTCCTCTCTATATCTGTTCCAAATGCGACGCGCAATTTCCTAAATGGGCGGGGCGGTG
>CAZQNT010000019.1:0-10056 GCA_964595075.1 uncultured Gammaproteobacteria bacterium
ATACGAGCATGAAGCCAAACCTGTCGAGCGACCTCGTCTGCTTCTTCGTGAGCTTGGGCGCAGGCGGAACCGTGACCTTGATGCCGAGCTCGTCGTACACCGACTGCCAGAACGCTTGCGCGTTGGCGGGGGTATATTGCATCGGCAGCTTCGATGCCGCATTGTCGCGGTTGTCGCAGGTGACGTCGTGTTGCTCCTCGGACTGACGCGGGGCTTCGATCGGCTGACGCCAGCGATACGGCTCCTGTACGAATGCCTTGATGTCCGCCTCCAAGATCGCTCCGTCGGCGACCATTTTGAAGAGGTGGGCTAGAAGCGCGGGACTGACTTTGTTTGAAACGTGCATTTGAAACTCCTTTTCTCGGGTTGTCTATATCACCGTCCAAGCTCACAAATGAACGAGAACGACGTTCCTCACATCCCTCGAATCGGACCCATGTTCCGCACGGGCACGGTTTTCCATCATTGGAAACAATGAATATATAGCACAAAAACGGATATTTGTCAAACACCCTTGACCCGACTCGTATTCTAAACTCAATGCGCCATCCATTGCTCGCCATCTTTGCAAGGAGCTTGAAGGAACGCTTATTTTCCAATAAACTCCACAACTCACAGATCCCACCCCCCATTCCCCCAAAAATTGTCTAATTTCTCTCGATCGAGAGAAATTAGACAATTTACGGATTGAGCGATTCTTGACAGCCGATGTTTTTTCTGGCAGCTGTATATATAGGAGGAATATGAAACGAAAAAACAAAGAAAGCATAACAATCATTTCTCGTTCATTGCTGAAAATACTTGGCATCGGAACGTTGATTACTGTCGCTGGCTTGCTTTCACAAGGCAGAAACGCCGATAAGCTAATAAAAGGGCTGGGAAAATATACGATCTGGGAAATAAAACGGATGTTAAGAACTCTCAAAATACAAAAACTAATTGCGTACGACGAGGAAGACGAGCACTCGCCCATCATGATCACCGAAAAAGGTTTTACGCGCTCAAGTAAGGACAATTTTAGAAATTTCAGAGGACGCAAATGGGATCATTTTTGGAGATTAATCTTATTCGACATTCCTGAACGCAAACGCAAGCGTCAAGCGTTTCAACAAATGCTTCGCTCCATAGGATGCTTTCAGGTTCAAAAAAGCGTCTATGCTTATCCGTTTGATTGTCAGTCTGATCTCATACGTCTCGCGTCTCGATACCACGTTGGAAGCTACGTCACGTTATTGACTATCCCATCGTTAGGTAAACATGAAACAATTGCACGTGACTTTTATTTTAAAAAATCACATTAAACACAATTGCATAAAATCTTTCGATCGAAAGATTTTATGCAATTACCTTTGTCAGCGTTCTCTAAATAGAACGTGATGAAATGAACACTGGATTAACATTCCTTTATCGTTGCACCACCACTTTTCTATCCTTCACTTCTTCGTGATACACCTCAAGCCGATCGCCGACTTGAATTTTAACTTTTCCTTTGAAAGCGAGGCCGCATTCCTGTCCGCCGTGTACCTCTTTTGTGTTCTGCTTTCCGCTCTGAACTGATTCCAGGATTCCGTCACCAAGCGGCGTTTCCCCTCTCCAAACGCGGGCTTTTTCTCCGGCGACGATTTTGCCGTCGAGAACTTTTCCGCCAACTACCATACGACCGTGTTCCGTGCGGAATATCGCGACGGTTTCAAACGTTCCTAGAGGAGTGATTATGATTTCCGGCGGAACCATTTCGTTCAACTTCTTAACCACGTCGTCGAACAAATCGTAAATTACTTTGAATGCTTTTATCTCTATGTTCTTTTCTCGCGCTAACGCGGCAGCCGCCGGAACTATCACGGTGTTGAATCCGTAAATGACGACCGGCGAAAGATTTTCCGCTTTCATGATGTCGCCTTCGGTTATATTCCCAAGCCCCTTATGAACCACTTCAACGCCGACCTCATCGTGCTGGATTTTTTCAAACATTCCAAGCAACGCCTCGAGAGAGCCTAGCATGTCGCAACGTAAAATTACCTTCAAGGCACGCTTTGCGCCTTCCTTCTTTTCTTCCTGCGGCATGGAACGAGTAGCCGTCATCTGCGAGGTTATTTGTTGCGCGGTTTTTAACTTCTTGACTTCCAAAGTTTTCGGATCTTTCGGCACTTCTAGGATATCTCCGACTGCAGGCGCCACTTTAAATCCCAGAATCTTTACCGGCGTTCCGGGCGGCGCTTCTTCAAGCTGCTGTCCGCTCCAATTTCGCATGGCGCGAACGCGGCCGTACGCGGCGCCGTCGATTCCTAGATAATCGTTTTTATGAAGCGTTCCGGTCTGAACCAAAACCGTGGCGACCGGGCCTTCGCCTTTATCCACGTGCGACTCGATGACGGTCCCGGCGGCGCATCGGTCGGGATTTGCCACGATCTTTTCCGCGTTCATGTCGGCAACCAGCAAAACCATATCGAGCAAATCCTCGATTCCCATGCCGCTCTTTGCGGAAATTTTTACGATCGGAACCGTTCCTCCCCAAAGATCCGTGGTCACGCCATTCTCCGAAAGTTGCGAGAGGACGCGGTCCGGATCGGCCTCTGCCTTATCCATCTTGTTGAGCGCGACGATGAACGGAAGTTTGGCTGCTTGAATAATCGAAATAGCTTCCTTGGTCTGCGGCTGTACGCCGTCATCCGCCGCTACTACCAAAATCGCAACGTCGGCAACGCGCGCGCCGCGAGATCGCATAACAGTAAAAGCTTCGTGGCCCGGAGTGTCGATAAAAGTCATCTTCCTATCTTTTTTCACCGCCTGATACGCGCCGATGTGCTGCGTTATGCCGCCGGCCTCTCCGCCCATCACGTTCGTTGACCTTATCGCATCGAGCGTCTTGGTTTTTCCATGGTCGACGTGTCCCATTACAACCACGACAGGCGGACGCGGCTTGCAGTTTTCGGCGGAATCGCAATCAAGAATCGCCTGCACGCGATCGCTTACTTTCTCGACGTCTTGAAGTTCGCCTTTTGAGGCGTCTTCCTGAACGGCCTTAAAACCGAGCTCCTCAGCGATGATGGCGGCCGTCTCAAAGTCCAAACGTTCGTTCTGTGTTGCCAAAATACCGGCCTTCATGAGCTGCTGGATTACTTTTGTTACAGGCAAGCCCAACGTACCGGCAAAATCGCGGACGATGACGACGAGAGGCAATTTCACCTGCTTCAATTCGCGCGGCTCCTCTCCTTCGGCTCGTCGAGACGGAGTGAGCACGAGCGAATCGCGGATGCGTTGCTGCCGATCATGCTCCATCCACTTTTTCGCGATCTTTTCACCGGTCGCTTCGTCAATCTTGATCGCTCGCGCTCCTATATCAAACCCTAGCTCCGGCAATTTTGCCAAAAGCTCCTGCGGCGTAGTGCGCAGACGACGCGCCAAATCCGATACGTTCATGCGCCGCATACTACGTGAAAACGGCAATTCGGTCAACTGAAAAGCCCGATACTTCGGGACGTATTGTTGTGTCATTCCCGTGCAGACGGGAATCCATTTCCTCGAAATAAAAGGAAAAAGATCTTCATGATCTGGATCCCCGCCTACGCGGGGATGACAAAATGTGGGAAGATGCCCCCATGGACCAAATCCTCCTCATAGACAAACCCGCAGGCATAACTTCCCACGACGTGGTCGACCGCGTACGTCGCGTCTTCGGTACGAGGCGCGTGGGACATGCCGGCACGCTCGATCCGTTCGCCACCGGGCTGCTTATCGTCGGAGTCGGAGCGGCCACGAAACGTCTTTCGGAATATGTAGGACTGGACAAGACATACGATGCAACGGCGCGACTTGGAGCTACGAGTACGACGTTCGATCCGGAAGGCGTAATTACAGAATTCGTAGGAGCGCATGGTAATGCGCCCGAGTGCGTACCGCCGTACGCTCCAACGCGACAAGACATCGAACGCGTCTTCGATAAATTCCGTGGAAAATATGAACAAAGAGCGCCAATTTATTCGGCTAAGAAAATCGGCGGTAAAAAGTTGTACGAACTAGCGCGAAAAGGCCTCGCGACCGAGGAACAACGTCCGTCAAAGACGGTGACAATTTCGTCATTAGTCATTAGTAATTACGCCTTCCCTTTTTTATCCTTTACCGTCACCTGTTCTTCTGGAACCTACATCCGCTCTCTGGCCGATGACATCGGGAGCGAACTCGGCTGCGGCGCGTATCTGACGGAGCTTCGCCGAACGGCGATCGGACAGTACAAAATCGAAGACGCAACCGCTCTCGACAATCTGCAAGCTCCCTGATATCCTCTACGTACCGACCATTCATTAATTAGTACGCACCGGTGTGTATGCAGTAGGTGTTTCCCAAGGTCGGCTTTTCCTCGCATAATTAGGCCGTTTCGGACGCAAGGTTTTCTCAAAAAAAAGCCGTTTGATCCCTTTCAACAGGGATTACTGTATTACGCGTCGGGCGTAGTTCATATGCCTTACGTTATTGGAATATTGATAGGAGCGATAGCCGGATTCGTGGCTGCAAAAATCATTGCCACGTCCAAAGGAAAGAAGCTGCAGACGCTGATTGACGACGCGGAGCAGAGAGCGAAAAAAATCATTTCGGAGGCGGAAACCAAACAGCAGGACGTACTCATCAAGGCGAAGGATAAGGCGGTTAAAATACTCGAGGAAGCGCGGCTGGAAGAAAAGCGCGCGGCAGAAGAGTTGAAAATCGAACGCGCCTCGCTTACGGAACGCGAAAACACGTTCGGTGGAAAGCTGCTCGAATTGGAGGATTCGCGCAAAGCCGTTGAAACGCAAAAAGTCGCGATCGCCGAAGAAACCGCGCGCGTGGAAGAGATGAAAAAAGAAGAAACCGCGCGGCTCGAAGAAGTCGCGGGTCTAAGGCGTGAGGAAGCGCTCGACCGCCTGACTCGTTTGGTGGAAGAACAGCATCAGGACACGCTTCTTTCGCGAGTTCGAAAACTTGAGCAGGAAGAATCCGACGACATAGACCGCAAAGCGAAAAACATTTTAGCCGTCGCCATCCAACGCCTCGCTTCTTCTCAAGTGGTCGAGACCACGACGACGCACGTGGAGTTGCCGAGCGACGAAATGAAGGGGCGAATCATCGGACGCGAAGGACGAAACATCAAAGCCATAGAAACGCTTACGGGATGCGAGCTTATCGTTGACGATACTCCTGGCATGATAACTATTTCCGGTTTCTCCCCGATTAGACGACACGTTGCGAAACGTGCGCTCGACAAGTTGATCGTCGACGGCCGCATTCATCCGGGCCGCATAGAGGAAGCGGTCGAAGAGGCAAAAAAAGATCTTGCTATCGATATCAAGAAAGCCGGAGAAGACGCGCTTTTCCAGCTTGGTATTTCCATGGCAGGAATAGATCCGAAATTGATCCAAATTCTCGGCCGCTTGAAATACCGCACCTCACACGGACAAAACCAACTGCAACATTCCATGGAAGTTTCCAACCTGGCAACTCTTCTTGCCGAACAGCTCGGCGCGGATGTCACGGTTTGTAAAAAGGGCGGGCTGTTTCATGATATCGGAAAGGCCGTGGATCACGATATCCAAGGCGGACACCCGGAACTTGGGTATCAAATAATGAAAAAATTCGGTTTCCAGGAAGAAATATGCTACCAGTCCATCGGGCACCACGAAGACAAGCCGAAAACAATCGAAGCGGTTATAGTCAAAGCGGCTGACGCGATTTCAGGAGCGCGACCCGGAGCGCGCAAAGACTCTCTCGAGTTGTACATCAAGCGATTGGAAGAACTTGAGAGCGTCGCGACATCGTTTGAAGGAGTTGAAAAAGTTTATGCCATTCAAGCCGGTCGAGAAATCCGCGTGTTCGTTAACCCAAAAGCGCTGGACGATTTCGCGGCATCAAAACTCGCGCGAGATATCGCGCTAAAAATCGAACAGGAATTGAAATACCCTGGAGAAGTCCGCGTAACGCTCATAAGAGAAACGAGAATCATCGAATACGCGAGGTAGCGGGACTCGGTATCACATTATGAAATATGCCTCGTCTCGTTGCGGAACTCGCTTCGCTCAAACAGTCCTCACTTCGACGAGTCATATTTCATAATGTGATACCGATGCGCATTCTCTTTTTCGGCGATGTGGTGGGCGCGATTGGGCGACAGGCGCTTGTTAAGGTTCTCCCGGAAATAAAAAGTAAATTCAACCCGGATCTCACGATCGCAAACGCGGAAAATCTCGCGCATGGTTCCGGAGTGACGGAACAAACGCTTAACGAATTGAAACGCGCAGGAGTCGACGTATTCACCGGCGGAAATCACTCGTGGAGCAATCCGCTTGGAGTTCCGATCTACACCGACCCGTCATGGACGGATCGCATTATCGTCCCCACGAACAACGGCGGCGCTAAAAATGGAAATAGTTGGATCGTACGAAATGTAAACGGCGTCGACGTCGTGATAGTAAATCTGATGGGGCAACTTTTTTCCGCGCCGGACACGCGCTCCCCTTTCACGGAACTTGATTTGATATTGAATCACGAACGTGTTCGCGATGTACGCGTCCGCGTCATCGACCTTCACGCCGAAGCCACGGCTGAAAAAGAAGCGTTCGGGCATTACGCCGACGGTCGCGTGAGCGCGGTCTTCGGAACCCACACGCACGTTGCCACGGCGGACGCTAAAATACTCGTAAGCGGCACGGCGTACGTCACTGACATCGGAAGGTGCGGATCGCATGATTCGGTAGTCGGATTTGAAAAAAAAGCCGCAATTCAGCGCTTTTTGACTGGAAAAAACGGCGGAAACGAATTGGATAAAACCGGAGCCGTAGAAATTAACGGCATTTGTTTGACCGTGGATCCCGAGACCGGAAAGGCGGTTGCCCTTGACCGAATCCGCGAAATCGTTGCTGTATAGCGCAAAAAAAGCTACGCTTAAACCATAACTCATATAATTCCCATCAATCGCCCATATGAACAAAGCGGAACTTATCAACGTCATTTCCGAAAAAATCGGCGTGACGAAGAAACAAGCCGAAGACATGGTGGAATGTTTGGTTGATACAGTAACGTCCACCCTCCAAAAAGGAGATGAAGTTACGATCGCGGGATTCGGAGCTTTTTCCGCAAAGCAACGCGCAGGACGAACCGGCGTCAATCCGCAAAACCCAACGGAAAAAATTCAGATCCCTGCCGTGACCGTGCCAAAATTCAAAGCCGGCAAAGGATTGAAAGATGCACTCAAGGCGCAACACGCATCAAGCGCGCCGACGGCGTAAAAACAACTGTCATCCTCGCGTAGGCGGGGATCCAGACAGTGAAAAATAATAATTTTGATCTGGATTCCCGTCTCCACGGGAATGACGCAGGGGGGTTCCGCACAAGACGACATGAAGCGGTTTTGTTTTTGTGATATTCTTCCTTCATGCCGTCAAACTTATCCCTTCTTCCAACATTGTTTGAAAAAGCCGTGGAATCTTCCGCGTCCGACATTCACTTGCATACGGACGAAAAACCCATCTTCCGCATTCAGGGCGTATTAAAATCACTTTCGAACGAAGACATTGTTCAAGAAAAGATCCTGCTCGCCGAAATAAAAAAAATTCTTACTGAAAAAAAATACGCTTCCTTCGAAGCGCGCAGTGACATTGACGCGTCATTCGAGCTGCCCGATAAAAACCGATTCCGTATCAACGTGTATTGGGCAAAAGGCAAGCCGGGTCTCGCGGGAAGACTCATCCCATCCAAAATCCCGACTCTTGAAGCGCTCGAGGCGCCGGAAGCGGCGGACGATTTCGTGACCATGACGCAAGGATTGGTTCTTGTCGCCGGACCGACTGGCGCTGGTAAATCAACTCTGCTCGCCAGCATGATCGAATACATCAACCAGCATCGCGTGGAACACATCGTGACCCTTGAAGACCCGATCGAATTCGTATACGAATCGAAAAAGAGTCTTGTGACTCAACGCGAGCTTGGGATGGATTTCCAGGATTTCGCAGACGGACTGAAACACGTCTTCCGCCAGGATCCTGATATCGTGCTTGTCGGAGAAATGCGCGATCCGGAGACAATGTCGCTCGCCTTGACTCTCGCTGAAACCGGACATTTGGTTTTCGCCACGCTTCACACGAACGGCGCTGCGCAGACCATCGAGCGCATAATCGACTCGTTCCCGGGCGCGCAGCAACAACAAATCCGGCTGCAGCTTTCGATGATGCTGCGCGGCGTCATCTCACAGCTTTTACTGCCCGGCTTGAAAGGCAAGCTCATTCCAGTCCACGAGGTACTACTCAACACGCACGCCATTTCCAACCTGATTCGCGAAGGACGAACCGAGCAAGTACAAAACACTATTTTCACCTCAAAAGACGAAAAAATGGTTGACCTCGATCAAGAGCTGCAATGGTTGGTAAAGGAAAAACTTCTCTCACCGGACATAGCTCGCATCCACTCGCACACCCCTAAGAATTTTTAACGAAGGCCGCGATTTCTTCGAACACGTCCTCGATTTTTACTAGTTGAACTTCTTTTGAAGCGCGCAATTTCCATTCAACGGAATTTTCTTTTAGCGTTTTCTCGGAGATCAGGATGCGAAGAGGCAGTCCGATCAAATCCGCGTCCGCTAGCTTTTCTCCGGCGGACGAGGCGCGGTCGTCCCACAACGCGTCGATCCCCTCTTTGCGCAAATCTTCAACCAAGCTCTCCGCGGTGTCGATAATCTTAGCTTGAACTGTCTCGTCTTTCGAGGAAAGCGTGACGATGTGCACGGGCATCGGCGCGACTGACTTCGGCCATATGATTCCGCGTTCGTCATTTGACGCTTCGACGATCGCGCCGACCACGCGCGTGGTGCCGATTCCATAGCATCCCATATACACCGGCTGTTCTTTTCCTTCCGGAGACTTTATTTTGAAATCGAACGCTTGCGTAAATTTTTGTCCCAGATCGAAAATGTTTCCGATCTCGATTCCTTTGTTGATTTCCAAAGTCGCGCCGCACTGCGGACAATCGTCGCCTTTTTCCTTTGTCGCGATCTCGAGATTTTGCGCGAACGCGCAGGAAGGACAGCAAAGAAGAATGTCCTCGCCGGCAGGAGTCACGAGGTGAAATTCGTGCGAAAACTTTTTCGTAAAATCGCCGCCAGACGCTTCGGTAACTTTCGCGTCCAATCCGCATCGCTTGAATATCCGCAAATACGCCTCCATCGCTTTTGCGTAATACTCCTCAAAATCTTCCTGCGTAGTGTGGAAAGAGTACAAATCCTTCATCCCGAACTCCCGTCCGCGCAAAATCCCACTCTTGGCGCGAAGCTCGTCGCGAAACTTTGATTGGATTTGATAAACCGCGACCGGCAAATCTTTATACGACGTTACGAAGTGCCGGAGCAATGGCGTTACGATTTCCTCGTGGGTCGGACCGAGGGCGTATTCCTTTTTCGTCTGGCTTTTGATCTTAAATAGAACGTCCATCTTGTCCCATCTATCAGTCGTGACCCACGGCTCTTTCGGCTGAAGAGCGGGCATCAAAATTTCCTGCGCGCCCAGAGCGTCCATCTCTTGCCGAATTATTTCTTGCACCTTTCGGAGAACTGAAAGACCGAGGGGAAGCCAGGTGTAAACACCGGCCATCTCTTGGTGGACAAATCCTCCCTGAACAAGAAATTTGGCATTTGCCGATTCCGCGTCATGCGGCGCTTCTTTCGAAGTTTTGGTGAACAGTCGTGACATTCTCATAATGCGTTAAATCGTAGCGGAAAAGCGATAAAAAGAAAAACCCGGCGCGAGCGCCGAGTGAGAAAAAGGTGCGGACCCGGCTCACGCCTGCTGCGTAGGACTTTCGGCCTTGCTTTTCCGAGCAAGAACCGGCTTCTGCCCGCGCATGGTGAAGCGTCGGTAGCAGGCCTGGCAGATCTGCATGTCGTTGATGGGATTGTGAGCCGCGATCACAGTCCCGCACACCGTGCCATTGTCATTCATCCCGAGACACTGTTTGCCCGCATACTTGCCCATGAACTTCTTCTTTCCGTTTGAGGACGAATCGCCGAGCGAATCCGCTCGAAACGCCTGCGCCGCATTC
>CAZQNT010000019.1:10066-16276 GCA_964595075.1 uncultured Gammaproteobacteria bacterium
GTCAAGAGCTAAAATACATTATCCAAAAAGTCCCGATCGGGACTTTTTGGATAATGGTGCGTCGGCTGGGAATCGAACCCAGAACCTTGGGCTTAAGAGGCCCCTGCTCTAACCAATTGAGCTACCGACGCAAAAAATCTCTAACAAAACAAAAATCGTTGAGAGCATAAGCGATCGATCGAGGGGAGTCAAGGAAAACTCCTTGCTCACTTTACTTTTTTTCGGTACAGTCGCACGGATTTTGCGCGCCCCTAGCCCGGCTGGATTCACGTCCTTTTTTTGCTCCTGTAGTTCAACGGATAGAATGCGGGCCTCCGAAGCCTGAGATCCAAGTTCGATTCTTGGCGGGAGCAAAAAGAAGAGGTGACCGAGCGGTCCGACAGACATCGGACAAGTCAGACGTTCGAATCGTCTGTGGTGCACCATCGAAGGATTGACTCCACAAGGTGTCGAGTTTTTTGTAGTTGGACGATGACTTTAGTTAGAAAAAACTAATCTTCCTTTACTGTAAAAAAACGCCCCGCAGCGACGGCAAGCAGTGAGGCGCTCACGTCACAGCAGGGATACGAGATTTTTCAGGTAGAAGTGGAAGAAAAAAGTTCAAGCGGCAATAGGAATACGATCAGATTTTTCTTCCTTGTTCTCCATCCGATCTTCATCATCATCGTCTGGATAGCATCCATTCAGGTGCATTCTCCATACGGATATCATTTTCTTTACACGCCCATCTTCACGGAATCGAACGTGTACGGCAACCACTTCCATTTCATGCTCTTCACCAGGGTCGAGCGAGTGATAACAGTAGTCGCATTGTTGCTCTCGCCGCGAGATTACAATGGACGTACGTAGCGTTCTCTTATAAACGATGTCACGATCATACTCCATCGCAACCTCCTCGCGCTGGAGTTTAATCGAGTTTCTTTTATTAATCAAGAAAAAAAATATGAGTGGGCGGAAGCATGCAATTCTTTGACCGCTATCCTGGTGGACGGGTATGATCGGAGCATGAGCCAGGGAGTATCTGTGTGGGTAAACTGGACATGACCCTTTTTTCAACCTTCTGACTCAACCGAATCCTTCTGAAAATGGAAAGATAAAAATGGTCATGTCCCCATTTCTGATTTGCGTACTCCGTACTCACGTGCGAATCTTTCGATGCATTCTCCGTATCCAGCAACGTATTCACCGATGGAGGTTAGCGATGGCACTTGGAAACGACAAACTTCTCGAAAAGCTTTGGGCTGATCTTCTCGAGTCAGCCGAGAACTTCAGGAGGAAGTACAGACTGCTGCCGAATGGAACAATGGTGGATCGAGTCGCTTGGGAGGCGGTCGCACAAACTTCAAACGGCGAACGGCCTCGTAGATCCGATGGGTCCGTGCGGTGGTTCGTCGGACCGCCTGTCGCTTCACCATCCGGAGATCCTCGGTGAACTAGTCTGGCGGACGTGTCCTTCGGCTGTTGACAGAGAGATGCGACCTGTTTTACTCTTTGCGCCGGACTTGAGGCTCCGTCATAGGTAGAGCTTCGTGTCCATGGAGGCATTCGCATCGTGGCGGACCGCATTGCCGTTGGATGGAGAGCGCCTCCATCTTCTCTCTCTGCCGGCAAGTCAATCTTGCTGGTTTTTTTGTATAAATGTTACTGATGAATTTAATTTATATTTGTATCTTCTTAAAAATGGGCGTGACCATGCTATCCTATTCCTCATATGAAAAGAAGCATCTCCATTCTCGGAGCGGGAAACGTTGGCACCGCATTTGCCGCCATGCTCGCGCGCCACAAACGGCCGATACGCATTTTCTGTATCGAAAGCGACGTGGAGGAGGACATTAATTTCAGACGGTTAAACACAAAATATCTGCACGGAGTGCAGCTACCGCCGAACGTGCGCGCCACATCCTCAATAAAAGAATCTCTGAACGGGGCAAATCTTGTCGTGGTCGCGGTTCCTCGATGCGCACTGCCGGAGGTCTATGTTGAAGCCGCGCCGCTTGTTTCTTCTGACGCGGTAATCGGCGTATTGACAAAAGGATTGGATCGACAAAACGGCGAACCGGCGGCGCTTTCTTTCGCGCGCCTTCTGCTCGCAAAATTACGGCAACGTCTAGTTATGATCGGCGGACCGGCCATCGCCAACGAGCTAGCGGGAAACACGCCGGCCGGGATCATCCTTGGCGGAAAAAACAAAAATGCGGTTCACGCGCTCAAACGCGCTCTGGAGAGCAAGACCGTTAAAGTCGCGGCGTCATCGGACATCGTCGGCGTCTCTTATTGCATGGCGTTAAAAAACGTTTATTCTATCGCGCTGGGAATGTGCGACGGCATGAAATATCCTACTAATACAAAAGCGCTTCTAATCACTCTGGCTCTACAAGAATTGCGCGAGTTGCTGCCAATGCTCGGTGGAAGATCTGAAACCGCCTACACGCTCGCAGGACTTGGCGACTTATTCGTCAGCGGCGTATCCGCTCACGGGAGAAATAGAACCTACGGAGAACGACTTGTAGGATCTAAAACGCGCGATCCTCTGGCGCTAGGACTTGGAACGGTAGAGGGAATCGAAGCTACTGAAATAGCCAATAACATTCTTTCAAAAAAGAAAATTCACGCGCCATTAATAAAAGCGGTCGCCGAGTGCCTGTCCGCGACAGGCGACTTCGAGCGACCGCTTATCAAATTCATCGAGCGACTCGCTCTCTGACGCAACTACATCTTCTTCATCTCCGCTCCCGCCTTGCAAGCTTTGCAAGAACAGCCGAACAACATTGCTACAGCGGCGATGCCGACGAGTACGTACACCACGCGTTCCACCGACGGCCACGAGCCGACGAGCGTACTTACCAGATTAAATTTGAAGGCGCCGACAAGCCCCCAGTTGAGCGCCCCAACGATAACCAAATAAAACGAGAGCTTATGAACCGGACACATTTTGCACATCATATAAAAAGGATTAAATAATAAAACTACACATTCAGCATACCATCTTTTAGCCATTATCAGGAATTCCACCACTGGCGAGGGAACGCGATGAAGTATCTCGTGGGGTGGATTGGAAAATCCCAAGTCCCCACAAGATCCACTAGTTTTCCGCCCCAGCCGAGCTTGAAACGAGAGATCCCCTCCCAGGAATCTTTGTACGCGAACGCGGCTTTTGACCCTGGGTTCACTCCCCAAAAATCGTAGATCAACTGACCTTCGCGTTTCGCGTGCATGATCGCGTCCCAGTGCAGAGCGTATGGCGCCATCAAGTTTTTTCCGTCCGAAGAAGACGCGCCGTGCAAATAGGTCGTGGTTCGGCCGTACGTAATTTCCATACTGCCAGCCAAAAGTATCCCACCTTGTTCAGCGAGACGGATACGCGCGATTCCTTTCGGCTCCAAATCCTTGTACAAAGAAGCGAGATAGTTTCGATCCTGCGCGGTAAAACGATCGCGCACCGCCGTTTTTTCGTGAAGATTGAGAAACGCGGTGACGTCACTTGGATGCGTTGCCACGCGGGTAGTAATTCCATGCCGATCGGCAACGCGAATGTTGTAGCGCGTCTTTTGCTTCATGGCGGATTGGATCTCTTCGCGCGAACGTTCAAGATCCACCAAAACCGTGGACGAAGGATTGCGCGGCGTGTTGCGCAAAAAAGGGAGAGTCGGAAGTCCTTCCGGTTTTCCGAGTTCCGATAGCGGCTCCACTCGTATAAAAAGCGATTTCGGAAAATGCGCGGCGGAAAACTCTTCTTGCAACGCGCGCATCGCCTCAATCCTCGCGTCTTGGCTGATCGAGTCGGAGAAAACCGGTCCTCGCGGTGAAAACCAAAAACCTCCAAACACGCGCTTGGCGCGATACTCGAACTGCGCAGCCAAAAGCCACTGACCGCTTGGATCTATAAGCGCCATGCGACGTACCTGGCAACCAGTTATTCGGCGAAACTCTCCCCACGCCCACGATTGCGTGAACTGACTCCAAGCGTGCCGCGTGTGAAAAGCGTCCCAAATTTCCGGCGACGTGATTTCTACGAACTTCATTTCGCAAGATATTTAAGCGCCAGACGAACGCGCTGCGACACATCCACTTCCTCTGACGCTCCGGCGCGCAGGACAGCGTCCCTTGCCTGCGACGAGCTGTAACCCAATGAGACGAGAGCGTCCATCACCTCACGATCTGGAGAACTCGAATCAGACTCTTCGACGATTTTTCCCTTCAACTCCAACACGATCTTTTGAGCTGTCTTCATCCCGACTCCTGGGACGGACGTGAGAAATGAGAGGTTACCGGAAAGAATCGCCTCCTGAATGGCGCGAAGCGATCCGGCGGATAAAATGGTCATCGCGACTTTCGGGCCTACGCCGGAAATGCCGATAATTTTTTTGAAAAATTGCAGCTCGTCATACGTCGTAAATCCGTACGCGTCGCGAGCGTCTTCGCGGACGGAATCGTAAATATAAAACCTCGCTTCGCTTCCTACGGAAACCGCGGCAAGCGTCGGAACGCTGACCGTTACGAGATATCCGACGCCGTAAACTTCCAACAAAACAAACGGCGGATGAACCTCTTGAACCGTACCGCGAAGTGACCCGATCATGACGCTATCCTAGCAGGAAAAAAGGGTTGATGCCATATAAATAGCCACTCTGCATGATCGCCGCTGTTGCTGCATACTACGCTGCAATCCGACGGCCTCATGATTTTCGATATTCAAAAAATTAAGAATTTTATCTGTTGGAAAAAGGAGATGCGCTAAAACGCAAAGGGGATCCCTTTCGGGACCCCCAAGCTCTAGAGTTCTTGGTCTTTCGACCTGCCTGTAAGTATAGTTCCATAATATGTCTAATGCAAATTTTGAATCAAACAAGACTGCTGTGCCAACAGGAACCAAAGAAACAAAAGAAAAACAGGAACAGTCAATTGATCGCGATTATCTTAATCAGTCACGATCTCGTCTTAATTCTGACAAAGAAGATTGGAGATCTGCCAACGTTTCCCTGGATGAGGGATCCGAAATTGATTTGTATTTTGCCGATTTACAAAAAACTTCTCACGCATTGGCTTTTTACAAAAAGGTACAGCCTACAGAATCTGCAGCGCTACTAGCTCATTTTGCTACTGGGATGGTGAATAATTACGAAACGCCTTCTTCTCACTTAACAGCCGATGAGCTTGCTGAACGTGAGAAAAAAGGTAAGGAAGCTGATAATTTATTTACAAAAACGTACGAGAAAGCGCTTGGATCGGAGGGGCCTAAACTGCCAGAAAAAAATCTAAAACTCGCAATCGAACTTCTCTATAAAAGTAGCCAAGAAAATCCAGTCTTTGGAGCTATCCATGCGAGACTGGAAAGTGCGCGAGTGATGGTAGAGGAAGCTGGATCTATTAAGGATTTTTTTCAACAAGTCCCTGGTGGATTCAAGTCAGAGCTAATATCATTACTCAATTATCTTGAGGATGCTTCCATGGAAGCTAGAAAAAGACTTAACGATGGAGAGATTGCGCAAGATGAATTCGAAAAATTACAACAAGGCGTACAACACGCGATAGAAGGCGCGTACTTTCTTCGTCAATTGGAGTCGCAACGACAAAAAATGGAAAGAGCAGGCGAACAAACCAAATCCAGGCAGCGGACAACTCAAGAAGCTGAAAAAGAGGACAATGAAAAAATTTCTGAAACTCGCGAGAGCATACAAAATAGCACATGGGAGCAAGACGCGCTCAAAAAACGAGCCGCAAAAAAAGATATAAGAAAAGAAAAAAAAGAAGCTTTTTCGAACCAGTTAAAGGAGATCCAGAAACTGAGTGATATTTGCTATAAGGCAGCGGACATCGTACAGCCAAAATCATCTTTGCAAAAACTTCTTCCATTCACCAAAAGTAAAAAACAATTCGAAACTCTGATGATTTTAGCTGCTGAGACGGGTAGCGCCCATTTACCAAAATTTTACGAAGACAAAACCGAAGAAGAGATGAATCAAGCAACGCAAATTCTAAAAGAAAAGGTGCGCAAAACATTAGAGGAATTTGGAATTAAACCGGAGGAGTAATAAATAATCATCTGGTCTCAATCCTCTTCTTCCAATTATTCGGTTGGTTTTATTTTTGCTAGCGCCGAGCTCTGATCAAAATTATTAGTTCCTATTTGTCTAACAGCGAGCCCGTTGGAGTGTACCCCGTACAGTACCAGACACCGAAGCCCCGAATATCGGCTTTTGGGGGTTTTTT
>CAZQNT010000019.1:16286-17415 GCA_964595075.1 uncultured Gammaproteobacteria bacterium
GTCACAAAAAATGGGAACTTAAGTTTTGGTTCGCTCAAGTCCTGCGAGTTTAAAAGAATAATCCAAACTCGAATTTTGTCCAGCTTCTGGAATTGGAGAGCTGGCGTTCTTTCCAGCCTCAATGCACTTTTCTAAAATTGCTTTACGGTATGCTTCTAAAGGCGCTGAACCCTTATATCGATAGGCGTACGAATTATCCATTAGCGTAATGACCATGTCACCTATGTCATTTTTATATGTTGAATTTGCTCTTCGTTTGTTAATATCGACTAAATTAAATTTACCTGACTGTGCATCAATGAGTACGTTGTTCGCCTTCGACGGATCAAATTGATGATCGCGTGCATTAACAATCATCAATGTTCTAGCAAATTCGTCATAAGCAGATTGTGGCATTTCTGCGGCCATCTTCAGGTGTTCTTCATAGGTGGGATCTGCAATTTTATTTTCACTCCTTAATTTCCCAGCCGGTGCGCCGGCTGGAATTCCATTTTGTTTTTTTAAAAAATAAATTCGTTCAGCTACCTTTGCAACTGCTTGGCCGACATTGATTTCAGGAAATTCATCTTTAACTTCCTCAATTTTGTCTTCATCAATTTTTTTATCCTTGTTCCACTGCACAACCCTCATAACATAATTATGAACGTTCGGAATTTTATATACAGTAGCATTGCCACCATGACCAATAATGTTTTCCTCTACACAAATATCTAAAATTTTATCTTTATCGAAACCAGCCTTTTCTAATTCAGCGAGCAAATCTGAAAAAGAATGTTCTGTTTTACCTTGTTCTGGCTTATTGGTTTGACAGTCCTTTGAATGCCCCGCCCCTGCTGGATACCCACAAGAGCCGCAGGCTTCTCTAAATTGTTCACTCATACTTTTCAATATTAATATTTTTCTACATTATATCGCCTCCTACCAATCGGCTAAATTCAACTATAACACTCTAGACTGATATGAAAAAACGGTCCGAGGGGCGGGCCGTTTTGTACGAGCATCATGGCGGCTTTTCGAGGCCGCCTGACAGAGTGCGGTACTGCTCGTGGAACAGCTCCGCATTTTCGATCTGGCCTTCGCGGTAGAAGCACCCCGCGATCCAGTACTTGGCGTCCGCGAGCGACAGATA
>CAZQNT010000020.1:0-3846 GCA_964595075.1 uncultured Gammaproteobacteria bacterium
GGATCGGCGACCGCTATTTTTGTAGCTTCCGCGCTTGTCCAGATCGCCGATGCGGCGCGAAGAGGTGGGTCTACGGAGACGAGCCCGAATGCTTCCTGACCGCCGGAGAGGAATCGCGTCACGGTGCCGTCCGCTTTCAGGATGTAAACATTGCTATCGATCGCGATTCCCACCGATCCAGTCAGATCGGTTGTCGCGGCTTTGATATATTCCGTTTCACTGCCGAAGCCGCCCGATGCGGAGGAAGCGCGCCAAATTTGTCCGGAAGTTCCGTCGAGCGTGTATGCGCGGCCGCCGTAAATTAGGAAATCTGTCGTGCTGGAAGCGCGCGGATTGGATTTGAGAGTTGAAACCGCATCGGTTTGGAGGTTTACCGCGTACAGCATGCCGTTTGACGATGAGAAGACAACCGAAGTGGTTCCTAGCGTACCGCCGGTAATTTTATCCGCGCCGGAAGGAAGAGGAATTTTTTTTGTGGTTTTGTTAGAAATGTCGATTTTCAAAACGGATTTTTCCGTAAGGTCGACTACATAAGCCCATCCGGCGGCAAGAACCGGCGCCACGAGCATTCCGTCGGACGCGCCGGAAAGCGCAGTTAGTTCAACCGGTTCGACGGCTTGGATTTTTCGCAGGCGCTCTTTGAGCTGCTCCAATTCTTTTTTCAGACCTTCGATCTTGCTTCCGTGATCTGACTTTGTATTGTCGAGTTGCGACAAAGTTTGTTCTGCGGATTCTATGTATTTTTTTGCGCGCGCGTCGTTAGCATAAACCAAATCGGATTCAGCTCTGTCGCGGTTGTCTCGCGCCTCTTGAAATGACGACACCCAAGCTGATTCTTGCGCTGCCAAGGCCTTGTTGTGCTTGAAGATCGCGATTGAAATTATTGCTATTGTCAGTATTACTCCCGCAGCCAAAGCAATGCGTTTGTGTTTTTTTGTGAACACGCTTCCGTGACCCGCGCTCATTCCGCGAAGACTTGTCATGAGCGCGATGTCTTTTGGTTTATATGCGAGCGCCGCGGCGCGAAGTTTGCGAAGAAGACCGAACATGCCGCCCATAGGCGGGCGCGGTTTTTTGGATGCCGGAGTCAAAGAAGGGGAAATCGCTGGAGAAAGGTGGTGCTCCGTATAGTTTTCAGTATCGCGAAGTTTTTGAACCGAGGCGGTGCTGTGATCTTCTATTTCCGGTTCCGGAGCGGGTTTCGGTTCCATAGTTTCCAGTTCGCAGCACGCGATAATGGCGGCGACGAAGTCATCCGGAATTCCGCGCGATTCAAGATCCTGTTTAATTTCCAGCGCGGCTGAAACAGGAGGCATTGTCGTTAGACGTTCCTTGATTCGCAGTTCGTTTCTCAACCGTTCCAAGTTAAGAGTACCGGCGATAAGAATATCCCCGGCTTTCATATCGCCGCAGATCAGCGCGGTGAACGGTTTTTTCAAGTTGATTTCCGCCGGCTGATCCAATGAACCGAATAAGTCGAATGTCCGATATGATCCGTCTTCCTGTTTTTGCAGAAACAGGTTCATAAGTCGTCCGTGTCCTGTAAGGCAAATGTGATCCTGCGACAGCTCCATTATGAAAAGGTTGACGCGGCTCCAAGCAAGGGGGTTTGGTTCGCCTTCCAAAAAAGCGGCTACGGCCTCGTTTATTCGCTGTATCAGTTTTTCAAACCGCGCTACAGGATCGGTCTCAACTGCGGCTATCAAATGACGCGTTTGCTCGGCAGTCGCATTGATTACATCCAGTAGTCTTTCGTACGAGTAAACGGTTGACGCGATCTCTGCCAAGATGAGGAGGGTGGTGCCTTTCTTTTTCTGCCCGTTTCCATCGTAACGAAAAATACCAAGGATTTTTTCATCCGTTGGGCTTTTGGCCACTTCTATTTCTGCGATGCGGAATTGTTGCTCAACCATGCTTGTTTATGGAAAATACCGCTTTGTGAGGATTATACGAAAGTATGCTCCACCCCCCTATCCTATGATAAACGAGAGGAAGTGTGCACCCTCTTGTCAAGACGTCATCTGCAGGGCAGGATATAGGGGTAAATATGCTTGAACACTTATTTGGGTCAAATACCCGCGTGAAGCTGTTGACACTATTCGTCCACCACCCGACGCAGCCGTTTTTCGTCAGAGAGCTTACGCGCCAAATCGACACTCAAATCAACGCCGTACGCCGCGAATTGGAGAATCTTGTGGAGCTCGGATTGGTCAATGCAACGGACGCTCCTGTCGGCGGCAAGAGCCAGGCGGGATTGAAAAAGAAGTATTACAAGATGAACGAAAATTTTCCGCTCTTAAGCGAGATTCGAACGCTCATAACTAAAGCTCACGTGCTTATGGAGCGGCGTCTGGATCGCGAAATCAACTCGTTGGGTGACGTTCAATACGCCGCGTTGCTCGGAGTGTTCATTGGAAAGACCGGATCGCCCGTGGATCTTTTTCTTGTGGGATCCGTTGATCAAAAAACTACGGCGGCGCTGGTGCAGCGATTGGAAAAGGAGCTTGGATTTGAAATCAACTTCAATTGCATGACCGCGCAGGACTTTGTTTATCGCAAAGAGGTGGCGGATCGTTTTCTTTGCAGCATTCTTGAAGCGCCTAAAAGCGTAATCATAAACAAGATAGATTAGGAATGAAATTATGTGGTTGTTCATTGATACAACGGAAGTTGGACGGATTCGTTTCGGGCTTTTGAAATCCGATGGAAATAGAATTTGGAAAGTAGCCGCAAGAAGCGGGTCGTTATTGCCGCGCATCGCGATGAGAATAGGTCTCGCCACAATCAAAAAGGTCAAAGGAGTCGTAGTGGTTTCCGGTCCCGGTTCGTTTTCTTCGGTACGAGGCGGAGTGATCGTAGCCAATCTTTTGTCGCGATTTTTATCCGTCCCTCTCATTGGAGTTACTCAAGATCAAGCGGTTGGTCTTTCGGAGCTGGCGCGTCGCGTAATGGCAGGAGGCATCTCGTCCTCGAAGTTCGTCTTTCCCATTTATTCGCAAGAACCGAATATAACTGTTGCAAGCGGGTAATAGCGAGTAGTTAGTAGCGAGTGTCATTGCGAGGAGGCTTGTGCGACGCGGCAATCTTTTGAAGGAAAATTTACTCTGAAAGATTGCCACGTCGCCTGCTGGCTCCTCGCAATGACAGAATAACCTAAAACCTGATACCTGAAACCTTTCTCATGATTTCAAAAAACTGGAAATATCGCGCTTTCGAAATACTTCCTGGCGCTCTTGTGTGGACGACGCTTATCGCGTCCGTTGTTCTTTCGTTTATTCGTCCGCTTTGGGTCGTGTATTTCGTTATCGTATTCGATCTCTACTGGCTTTTCAGAGTGACGTATTCAATTCCGTTCATTTTGATTTCCTGGTACAGGTTTAAGCGCGCGTCGCGTACGGATTGGCAGAAGTTGGCCGCAGATAAATCCGGTTATGATCGCATCAGACATCTCGTGTTCCTTCCGACATACAAGGAAGACATCGGCGTCATTCGCGGAACATTGAATTCGATTCTAGCTTCCGCCTATCCGGCAGACAGAATGATAATCGTACTTGCCGGAGAGGAGAGGGACGCGGAGCGATTCAACGTTTTTGCAGCGCAATTGCAAGATGAGTATGCCGGAAAGTTTTCTCGTTTTTTTACCACGGTTCATCCAAAAGACTTGCCCGAAGAAATCCCCGGCAAAGGATCCAACCTTAATTTTTCCGGAAAAGCGATAATGCCTAAAATAGACGAGCTGGGTCTTGTTTACGACGACGTGATCGTTTCGTCGTTCGACGTGGATACCATGATTCATACGCGCTATTTTTCTTGCCTCACTTATCTTTATCTTGCAGAATCCGAGCC
>CAZQNT010000020.1:3947-9149 GCA_964595075.1 uncultured Gammaproteobacteria bacterium
AATTGGTGGGAGTCGCCCGCCGCGGTTCGCGTAGCAATGTACGGCACAACGTTCTGGCTGATGAGCGAACTGTCGCGGCCGGAAGGCGCAATGACATTTTCTTCTCACTCCATGAGTTTGCGAATGCTGGTGGACGTAGGATTTTGGCAGAAAGACATAGTGAGCGAAGACTCGCGCATCTTCATCCAAGCTCTTTTGAAATATCACGGCGACTACCGCGTGGTGCCTATTTATCTTCCCGTTTCAATGGACACCGTAATGACCGGCGGATATTGGAAGGCGCTTCCTGCTTTGTATAGGCAAATTCGGCGCTGGGCGTGGGGAGTGGAAAACGTTCCGTTTATGGCGCGTTCGTTCGCGGCCGATCGTCAAATGCCTCTTGGAGTTAAATTTAGTTTTATGTGGAAGCAGATCGAAGGAATGTATACTTGGGCGACCGCGCCGATGTTGATTTTTATACTCGGTCGTCTTCCGTTTTTGGTTGCGCCGGAGCGTTTTCGTGAGTTCGCTATTTTTCAAAATACTCCGTTCACGCTCCAATGGCTTATGCGTTTCGCCATGGTCGGCGTGTTTATATCCGCCGCGCTCGCCGCCACGCTTTTGCCTCGCAGACCAAGCAGCATGCCGGTACACCGCGCGTTCATAGTCACGCTTTTTCAGTGGTTGCTGCTGCCGGTCACTTTCGTTCTGTTCGGCGCCATCCCAGCCATCGACGCGCAAACGCGTTTGATGCTTGGAAAGAAGTTGGGATTCAACGTGTCGCCGAAGAGGAAAATCGAAGTATGAGTTATTTTTTGTCATTGCGAGCACATATACTAAAAGTGCGTGGCAATCTTTCAGAGTTAATATTTCCTTCTAAAGATCGTAACGTCGTTGCTACTCCTCGCGATGACAGGAATATATGGATGAAGCCAAACGCCTAGTCGTCAACATCGTAACGTGGAACTCCGCGCGATTTTTGCCGAATCTTTTCGCGTCTCTCGACGATCAGGACACGCGTGATTTTACAGTGACTGTTGTTGATAACGCTTCGAACGACGAGACGGTTTCGTGGCTGAAGGAATCTAGACCGGACGCCGTGCTGCTTCGTAACGTTCGAAACCGCGGTTTTTCCGGCGCGCACAATCAAGGAATAGAACTAGCGTTGTCGCGATGGGGAAATCAGAATTTGGATCGGCGCTATATCCTGATAACGAATCCGGATCTGGAATTTTCGCCGACAGCCATTCGCGTGCTTCTTTCATATATGGAGGCGCATCCGGAAGTCGGAGCGTGCGGTCCAAAGCTTCTTCGAGCGATCGCGCAGACAGATGAAGATCAGGAAATGGCGGAAAGTTCACGCACCGACATAATCGATTCTACCGGATTACTGATTAAGAAATCTCGTCGCGTAGTTGATCGCGGCGCAGGAGAGACTGACCACGGACAGTATGACAACACGGACGAAGTTTTTGGTTTGAGCGGCGCGTGCGTTTTGTATCGCGCCTCTGTTTTAGCGGCGTCGAAAGTCGGCAATGAATATTTCGACGAGGACTTTTTCGCGTATCTTGAAGACGTTGATCTTGCATGGCGCGTGCGCTTGCTCGGATTTGAAGCCCGTCTCGTTCCGAAGGCAGTCGCGTGGCACTATCGCCGCGTACCGTCATCTCCGCGGCACGGGTGGTTTGCGTCATGGTCTGCAAGGCGCTCGCGTTCTCCGTCAGTAAATTTTTTATCCACTCGCAACCGCGGCTGGATGCTGATGAAGAACGATCGCGTAACGGATATGATTCTTTATTTGCCCTGGTGGCTGCCGTACGAAGTAGCTAAATTCATCGTCTCGATATTTTCCATGTCACAAATAAAGGGACAGATCGCGTCGCTGCTGGGAATGCCGAAGATGCTTGTGAAGCGATCTATGATTAGAAAACGAATACGCGCAAAAGGACGTGAAATGCGCCGATGGTTTGTATGAAGGTATCTTTCATCACGGTTTGTTATCGAACTCCGGGTCTCATCCGTCAGCTGCTCAAGGGCGTTGAAGCTGCGGCTCTGTCTTTTTCGTACGAATTTTTTTTGGTGGACAACGCGTCCGGAGACGATACCGTCGAAATGGTTCGCGAGCTGTTTCCGTGGGCGACTACCATATCCTCTTCGACCAACGGCGGATTCGGTTCAGGAAACAATCTCGCCTTAAGACGCGCGCAGGGCGAATACGTAATGTTGCTAAATCCGGATCTCACCGTGTTCCCCAGAGAGATGGAAAAACTTGTGGAGTTCGCGGACGCTCATCCTGATTACGCGTTTTTCGGTCCGCGCCTCCTTCATCCGGATAGAACCATACAACGCTCGTTTCATAGATTTCCAACCGCCATGATTCCACTCTATCGTCGAACGCTTTTCGGTCGAACGCGATGGGGAAGGCGCGCGATCGATCATTACTTGATGCACGACGCAAATCCTGAAACGTGGCAGGACGTTGACGGTCTGTTCGGTTCCGCGATTTTGATTCGACGGAGCGCGTTGGAAAAAATCGGAAATTTTGACGAGCGGTTTTTCATGTACTACGAAGACACTGACCTGTGCCGACGAGCGTGGGAATCCGGATATAAAGTCTGCTACACGCCTGCCGCGTATTTCGTTCACTACCACCAACGCGAAAGCGAAGTGAAACGAATATGGCAACTCGCAACAAATCCGTTAGTCCGCGCGCACATCAAAAGCGGGATCAGATATTTTTTGAAATACAGAGGGAGGAAGCATCCGAGAATCAGAGAGTCCTCCTCTTAGAGTAAGAGGAGGATGGATCTGAAATAACCCCTCCTAACCTCCCCTTACATTATTTTAGTTAAGGGGAGGGATTTTATGAATGATTCTCCCACTTAATCATAAGGGGGAGTTAGAGGGGGTTATTCCCCGCATTGATGAGCGATTCTGTGCTAAACTAGCCCTATCCATGCCTGAACAAACTCCAAACTTCCTCACTTGTCCAATTACTGCTGAACTTCCTAAACCAAAGGACGAGGAGAAGGCGCCAAAACTTCCGCGTCCAAAACGACGGCGAATCTGGATTGCTCTGCTTTTAGTTTTACTGTTTTTCGTCGCTTCCTCCGTCCCTCTCGCTCTGACTCTGTACGGCGCATACGGATCCGCCAATTCAGCGCGATCATCCGTGCAAAGCGCGAAAGAAAAATTGATCGGCAAGGACGTGGAAGGTGCGCGCGAAGATTTGAAAAACGCGCGAGTGTCGCTTATAAAGTTCCGTGATCAGCTCCAGAAGCTCGGCGTGTTGCGCGATCTCCCGACTATTGGGACGCAGATTCGCGCGCTGGAAGACGCCGCCAGCGCGGGTTCGGAAACACTTGGAAGCGCCGATGACATTCTGGACGTGGCGGCCGTAATTCTCGATGCGCTTCAAAGCGGAGTGGAAACAGGCGACGTACTGAAGACGGGGATCGCGCCAACTCGAAAATTCGAGGAACTTACGACAGAGGAAAAACGCGATTTGTTGCAGCGTTTTGCGAACGAACTTCCGCGCCTTAGATCGGCTCGCGACAAAATGGACATTGCGCTGACTCTTTGGGGCCGCGTTCCGAAAGAAGGACTTTCGTCTCCGGTCAGCAAGGCGCTTGAACCGTTGGCCGAAGCGATTCCCATCATGAAAAAATCGCTGGATGAAGCCGTGCCACTGCTTGAAGCGCTTCTTCCAATGAGCGGATATCCGACGTCGCGTCACTATCTACTTGTCTTGCAAAACGCGGATGAGATTCGTCCTGCCGGAGGATTTATCGGCACCATCGGCAACATGACGTGGGACGCGGGGACTCTTACGGAATTTGCTTTTACCGATGTTTACAATATCGACAATCCGGTATCCGGCGTATGGAAAGAAAAACCTCCAGATCCTCTCACGCGATACATCGGAGTTTCAAACTGGTTTTTGCGCGACGCAAACTGGTCGCCGGATTTTCCAACATCCGCGGAGACGGTACTCGATTTTTTCATTCGCGAATCGGAACTTCAACTTCACGCTCAGCTTCCTGCGCGACCGACGACGTTCATCGCGCTTGAGCCGGGATTTTTCCGAAGTCTTCTCGCATTAACCGGGCCGCTTGAAGTCGATGGAAAGAAATACGATCTCGATAATTTTTTCGAGCAGCTTGAGTTCCAAGTGGAAGTCGGTTTCCATCAGCAGGGGATTCCGGTGGAAAAGCGTAAAGAGGTGGTTTCAAAACTTGGCGCAGAGCTAATGAAAAAGATATTCGCGCTTCCTTCAAGCCGATGGCCGGAAGTTCTGGGTATCGTTACGCAGGCGCTGGAACGCAAGCAAATAATGGCATATTCGAGAGATGCGGATCTGCAGCCGGTCTTGGAATCGCGCGGCTGGTCGGCTCGCGCCAAGCCCACGAACGGAGACTTTTTGTGGGTCGTCGACGCAAACCTTGCCGCGCTTAAAACGGACGGCGCGATGAAAAAAGAAATTCATTACTCGCTCGACGCGAAGTATCCAAGCGGTCCGACGGCAACAGTAACTCTACGTTACACGAATACGGCAAAAGGTTTCGGCGACTATCGATACACTCGCTATCGCACTTACACGCGAGTGTATGTTCCGGATGGAAGCGAATTTATCTCTTCATCCGGCGCGATGAAAGATGATTTGAATAAAACCGGCGGCGCGTTCATTCCCGGCACGGTCGATGTTTTCAAAGAATTAGGCAAGACTGTCTTCGGCGCGTTTTGGTCCATTGAACCGGGAAAAACCGGCGAACTATCTTTTACTTACCGTATTCCTGCTACCGCATTGATGGAAGAGGGCGGGAAAATCGGGGAGGGCGGGACAAGCCCGCCCCTACAGGGTGCCGGCTATCGGCTAGATTTGCCGAAACAGGCGGGGGTGGATAATGCAACCTTGACGATAGATCTCTCATTCGATAAGAACATAAAGTCCGCGACGCCCCCGGAAGACTCAACCAAGTGGGGAGACTCTCGGTATGAATACAAAACAGACTCATTGACAGACAGGATATTCGAGATTTCGTTTTAATATCCCCCTCCTTACGAAGGAGGGGTTAGGGGAGGTCTACTCCTTGCACTCGGCACTCGGAACTTTGCACTGAGCACATATTTCTATGTTCGCAAAAAAAGTCGGCATCGATCTTGGGACGACCACTGTTTTGGTCTACGTTCCTAAAAAGGGGATCATTATCAACGAGCCATCGG
>CAZQNT010000020.1:9159-16602 GCA_964595075.1 uncultured Gammaproteobacteria bacterium
AGCGAGTACTTGCCGTCGGAAAAGAGGCGAAAGAGATGCTCGGCCGCACTCCCGACACGATCGTGGCGCGACGCCCGCTAAAAGACGGCGTAATCGCCGACTACAGAACGACAGAGGCGATGTTGCGATATTTTTTGAACAAGGCGCTTGGTGGAATGAGATTCTTCCGTCCGGAAGTCATGGTCGCAGTCCCGGGCGGAATCACGTCTACCGAACGGCGCGCCGTGATAGACGCCACGATCAGCGCGGGAGCTCGCGCGGCTTACATCATCAAAGAGCCGGTAGTCGCCGCGATCGGCGCTGACATTCCGATCGGTTCGCCGTCCGGCAACATGATAATAGACATCGGCGGAGGCACGAGCGAAATCGCCGTGATCTCTCTCGGCGGCATAGTGGCATCCGACTCAGTCCGCATCGGCGGAAACAAATTCGACGTCGCGATCCAAGAACACGTCCGACGCAAATATGGACTCGCAATCGGAGAGCGTACATCCGAAGATATCAAAATCCGCATCGGTTCAGCCCTGTATCTCGAGAAAAAACTAGAAATGCAAGTCAAAGGCCGCGACATGATAAACGGCCTGCCACGAGTAATCACCGTAACATCCGACGACGTGACAGACGCGGTTCAGCATGAACTCCAAGGGATCGTAGAAAAAATAAAAGAAGTCCTTCATGCCACTCCTCCGGAGCTTTCCGCGGACGTGATGGAAAAAGGGATGGTTTTGTCCGGTGGATCGTCTCAATTAAGAAATCTAGATCGACTCTTCGCAGACGCTACAGGCGTACCGGCGTTTGTCGCTGACGATCCGCAACTTTGCGTCGCTAAAGGGACGGGGATAGCGCTGGAGAATTTGGAATCATATAAGCGATCAATTTTTAGCTCGTAAGCAGCATCTTCCTATATGAAAAAATCATTCTCCAATATTGTCAAAATTTATATTTTAGGACTCATCTTGATTCCGTCGCTGTTCACGATCGGAAGAATAATAAGTATTCAAACAGATCCTTATATCTTTGATGGAAAGGGGAAGTATGTTGAAAAAAGTGAAGGTCGACCTTTTGTCTGCGCATACGGCGGTTTTCCAAAAAGCAGACAATATGATTATTGTGATCGGAAAGAATTCATATCAAATCTATATAGTTATCAATTCGACTTCATATTTTTATCAATAATTTACTTCATGGCATCGACTGTAATTTTATTAATCGTAGGAGTGTCGATTTTAATCGGTAGAGTCTTAATTAAAATTGGAAAGAAGTAATAAAAACATATAATTCCGCACTTCTCTAATTCGCGCGAATTAGAGATTAGTTGTTGTGGTTTTGAATGTTATGTGGCTCGCGTGCATTTTGACAAAATTTTCAATTTCTGATATCTTGATAATGTAGTTCCTTTCAATTCCGAATGTCGTCCGCGCAGACAATTGCGGACAGTCTGTGTCTCCCCGAGTAACGGGGTAGGTGACCGGGGAAATCTGCCGGGAACCACATGACATAGGCGACTAACCGATTTTAAGCGGTTGGGAGATTTCATTCAGCTTTGCGCTGGATCAAATCTCTCAGCCGCCTTTTGTTTTTTCAAAGGTCGAGCGCCGACTAACGGCGCGTGAAACAAAAGCGACTATAAAAACTTAATCAAAGATAATAAGAAAAATATATGAAAAATACTATTACGAAAGATATAATTAATCATCTCGAATTTCTCGGGTTTACAATCGAAGTTGAGGAAAAAGAAACGTTCGATATCTTGACATGTAAAAACGTCGCGCGATCGAATATAACAGCATACATATCTACCGGCTTCGTATTGCTCATAAGTCGATACTCTGTAGAGCTCGATAGGCCAACAATTGAACTATACGAGCTTATAGGAGCAATCAACTCGAAGACGAATTGCAGCAAATGGTACTTGTCGGACTCATCAAAAGATGAGATCGTTGTTGCCATTGAAGGGTATGTGTACGATTACGACAAAATAAATTTCGGGAAAATCTTGGAAGCCATGGAGAGTGATATTCGTGCGCATCTACCAAAAATTGTCGAATTGAAGGAAGGGAAAAAACAATGAAGCTCACACCAAAAATACAAAAGGCGATTAATATCGCCACCAAACTTCATCAAGGACAAATGCGGAAGGCGGGGGAGCTTCCGTATATTGTTCATCCGTTTAGCGTGGCGTGGATTCTGTCCGAATATACGGATGATGAAGACGTGATAGCGGCAGCTTTTCTTCATGACGTTCTTGAAGACGTGCCCGGATATTACGCCGAAGACATGACACGGGATTTCGGAGAGCGCGTTACGAAAATCGTGCAAGGCGTTTCCGAAGACAAGGATCCGAATACGGAAGAAGAGGCGCCGTGGCTGGAACGAAAGGAGAAATATCTCATTCGTTTGAACGCGGCGGGCGACGAGTCGGTGATGATTTCTGCGGCGGATAAAATTCACAATTTAACCGCTATGTACGATGCGTATAAAGAAATCGGTCCTGCGTTGTGGGATAGATTCAACGCGCCGTCCGACAAAAAGATTTGGTTCTACAAAGAAGTTTTCAAAATCGTCGAACGACGCCTCGGCGCCGATCACGGCCTCGCAATCTCACTCAAAACCGCAATCAATCTCTTCTCTAATTCGCGCGAATAAGAGAAGGATCCTTTAGTTGAGGGATGGGTTTTCCACAGCTCGTCTCTTGACTATTTAGTCGTTTTATTGCAGCTGTATATATAGGGGCACGAATCATCGCGTATGAATATCGAACGAACATTGAAGGCCTTAGCTAATCGACGCAGAATTCTTATTTTGCAGCTTTTGAACAAACATAAGGAATTGTCAGTATCCGAAATCGCAAGCAGGATCAAGCTTTCTTTCAAGGCAACTTCAAAACACATGATTATCATGTTGCGCGCGGAGATCGTTGAGCGTAAGCAGAAAAGTTTAACAATGTACTATTCCTTATCCGTAACTCCCGATCCTCTGGTATGTACAACGCTCACCCTTCTCTGATCTCTAATTCCATCATCAGGCGGGCAGGCGCGCGAATTAGAGAATGTGAATGTTATTTAAGAATATATGAATCAAATCGCGTTGGAACAAGTTAATCGCTTTCTTGATTGGACCTCAAAGAAGGTAATAACTCATTTTCGTCATCGCGGTGATCTATATTTCGAAGAGCGTGAAATATGGTGGGCGAGTCTTGGGGAGAATATAGGTTCCGAAACCAACGGCAAGAATTTTCATTTTGAAAGGCCGGTAGTGGTTTTGAAGAAATTCAGTAGCGATATGCTTCTAGCCGTTCCTACTACCACCAAATTGAAAAATGGTTCGTGGTTTTATCGTTTTTATTTTGACAGTAATGAGCGTCGCGCTATCCTGTCGCAGATTCGGACGATAAGCAGAAGAAGACTTATTAGAAAAATAGGGAACATGAGTATAGATGATTTTGTTTCTCTGAAAGATGGAGTTATTCGTTTAATAAAAACGAACCCCCCGTCTGAAGTCGGAGGGCCCTCGGATCCTCTTTCGAGGACAATGTAATTCAAATATACCAAATTGATTTTTTATGTCAACACACTCACTTGATCGTAACCTTCTCTAATTCGCGCGAATAAGAGAAGATAGTGTCGAATGGATGATGGACTAACCGCGGCGGCGGTTAAAAGCGAACTGAAGAAAAAAGGTTCTCCGGGGAAAGCCAAAGCTTCGGTGTGGTTTTTTAAGACCGGGAAAGGGGAGTACGGATATGGCGACGTTTTTATTGGCGTGACTGTGCCGGAACAGCGGAAGGTCGCGAAACGTTTTTTCGGATTGTCTCTTTTGGAAATAGAGAAACTTTTACAAAGCAAGATCCACGAGTGTCGTCTTACGGCTTTGTTTATTCTCGTCGGACAGTACAATCGCGGCGATGCGCGAGCGCGCGCGGAGATCGTTCGTTTGTATCTTCGGAGACGTCGGCGCGTGAATAATTGGGACTTGGTGGATTCTTCCGCGCCGCAAATTCTCGGCAGTCATCTCTTGAAGCGAGACAGAAAGATTTTATATAAGCTCGTCAGCTCCAAAAATCTTTGGGATCGCCGGATCGCCATCATCGCAACTCTAGCGTTTATCAGAGAAGGTGATTTCGCCGATACTCTCAAGCTCGCGGAACTTTTACTTAGAGACGAGCGCGACTTGATCCACAAAGCCGTGGGATGGATGTTGCGCGAAGTGGGGAATAGATCGCTTGCGACAGAAGAAAAATTTTTAAAATTTCACGCGCACGCAATGCCTCGTACGATGTTGAGGTATGCGATTGAAAAATTTCCGGAGAATAAAAGAAAGAGATATTTACTTATAGCTTCTCAATCTCTTTCAAATCCCCGTCCGGAATGTAAAGTATAAGAAGTCCGACGATGAAGCCGATTACGGCGCTTAGCTCGTGCCTTCCATCTAAGAACGCGATGTCTATGGAATCCATGATGTACCAAATTCCGCGCCACACCAAGACGAGTCCGGTCGCAGTTAGGATATTGCGAGCGAAATAAAGCGCAAGCGGTTCGTGGCGTTTTTTTCGTTTAAGGAATTTGAGCATGTGGGTAGTATACACGATGCTTGTCATTCCCGTGGAGACGGGAATCCAGACCGTGAAAATACTATTCCTCTATTTCTAGGGGTTGGATCCCCGCATTCGCGAGGATGACACGGGGGATGGTTCCCCGCCTACGCGGGGATGACAGGGGAGGGGATATGTTATACTTCTGACATGTTGATTGGGATTGAGGCGACGCGGGCGAATAAGCTGAAGAAAACCGGCGTGGAGTGGTACGCGTGGCATGTTATTCAGGAATTGAAAAAAATAACCGTGAACGACGGAAATTCTTGGGTTTTGTATTCTAATGAAATGCTGCGCGGCGGACTTGAGGCGTTGCCGTCGAATTGGTTTGAAGTGCGCGCGCGTTGGCCGCTTCCTTACGGATGGACGCAGCTTCGGTTGTCGTGGGAGATGTGGCGACGGCCTACCGAGGTTTTGTTTTTACCTGGCAGCACTCTTCCTCGCGTCTTGCCAAAAAAAAGCGTGGTGACTGTTCATGACGTTGGGTTTCATCGCCTTCCGCAGCTCTATAAGAAACGACAGGTGAGTATTCACGAGGCGGCGATGAAAGACATCCGTCGTCGCGCGAGCCGCATAATCACTGTATCCGAATACAGCGGTCGCGAGATTGCGGAAGAATACGGAATAGATCCGAGCCGAATCGCCGTCATTCCGAACGGGATCGATCACACTGTCTATCGTCCGATTCCGGATCGCGCGTCCATTGACGAACGATTGCAGCGGTATCGTCTAACTCGTCCATATTTTCTCGCTCTCGGTCGGATGGAGGCGAAGAAAAATCTTGTAACCCTCATAAAGGCGTTCGATCTTTTTAAGGCGCGTCGCGGGATCGGCGATCCGCACTCGTTGGTATTTGTCGGAATTCCGGGTTACGGATATGAAGAGATAAAGTCCGCGATAGCAAAATCTCCGTCACGTTCGAGCATTCACGAACTCGGATATGTTCCTGAAATGGATCTTCCCGCATTGCTTAATGCCGCTGAGGCGCTCGTGCATCCATCGTGGTATGAGGGTTTCGGAATCCCTCCCATCTTGGCAATGGCATCCGGATGCCCCGTGGTTTCTTCCGACGCCGCTAGTTTGTCGGAAGTGATAGGACCGGACGCCGCTGTTTATTTTCCACCGGATCAAACCGAAGCGCTTACGGTTGCGTTAACTCGGATCGTATCCGAACAGGGTTTGAAAGAAAAACTTCGGACCGCCGGAGTGGCGCGCGCGGCAAAATATACTTGGACGAATACGGCGAATTTAACTCTGCCCGTGCTTTCCGCATGGTAAGAATCAATTTATGAGCGACATCAAATCCAAACTTCTGGAGTTCGGAATGTCCGACAAGGAGACGAACGTGTACCTCGCCATGCTTGAATTAGGGCCAGCGAGCGTTCAGGACATCGCGAAAAAAGCCGGCGTCAATCGCGCCACCACTTACGTGATGCTCGAGACGCTGAAGCGTCGCGGCCTCATGTCCAGCGTTGAGCGTGGCAAAAAGACGGTTTTCGCGCCGGAATCCCCGGAGCATTTGCTGTTCCTCATGAACGACGAGATTTATCGTACCGAGGAAAAGAAAAAGCGGCTCGAAAACGTGCTGCCGAATTTGATGGCGCTTTTTCGCGCGGTGGAGGATAAACCGAAGGTTAGATATTTTGAGGGAGAGGAGGGTATTCGAGCTGTGCGCGAAGCTATGCTTGGATTAGCGCGCGGAACTTCGGCTGGCAGAGCGTTTATTCACTACGATAGAGGCATGATTGAGCTCGCGCAATACCACGAAGAGTCGCGTCATAAGCTCTCGACCAGCTTGGCAAAGGCAAAAGTTTTGTATTCAATCGATCCGGGATTATCCGTTCCGGTTTTTACAAAGAACGTGGAAGCGCGACAGATCGACAATCAAGCTGCGCCCTTTCATGGCGAATGTAATGTTTTTGACAAATTTATCGTGGTCGCTACCACACGGACTCGTCCGATAGCGGTAATAATCGAAAGCGAAGATATCGCGGGACTTTTCAAGAGTTTTTTCGATCTGCTTTGGAAAACGGTAAAAGTATAAAATAAAAGCGCCTCGAGAGGTCGGCTCTTTTGGCGCTGCAGTGGAAAGGCGATTTAGATGTGGAACATCGCCTAGTTGGGAAGGGGCGCCAGGTTCTCCTCGAACCCCGGGCACCAGAAGCGTCTCCGCTCCATGTAGGGGCTTGCCCCACCGAGTCCGCAGATGAGCGGTGGAGGCGTGTCCTCGTACAGGAACGGGAAGCTCCAGTTGTTGTTCGTTTCCGTGTGGATGCTCGAGGTTACCAACATGACGCTGGTTTGCTGCCTTTCCCTTGCTATTGACCGAGACGTTCGGTCCGCAAGACTTTGTGCCGTGAGGCACCAGATCGGCGCTAGTCGGGACCCAACCAACTAACGGAATATGGAACGATCGGATAGCTAAGGGGGTACGTGCAGCGTCTGAGTTACCAAAAAGAAACGTCAACGAACAATAACAATATACGCGACTTTACAATAAATGTCAACACAACAGGGCTTTTGGAGAATTTGGGTTGTGTCAAAGGGTATTGACAAACATGCGAAAATGTGCTATTTTATCCAGTCAACTCTGTACGTTTGAAAACTTTACCCGTGTCATTCTCGCGTAGGCGGGAATCCAGAATATGAGGAAGAATTCTCCTTATATCATGGATCCCTGCCTGCGCAGGGATGACACAAGGGGATAACAGTTTCGTATCAACAACAGGAGTAGGAAAGTGAAAAAATACGCAATGTTCGTGGTCGCGCTCATCGTCCTGTCTGGCTGTTTCTTGGACGAAGATCCGCGATCGCGACGGCACCACGACAGCTCGGACACAACGAGCGACAAC
>CAZQNT010000021.1:0-2183 GCA_964595075.1 uncultured Gammaproteobacteria bacterium
CGAGGCGTAAGGAACGTTTCGTATATCCGCGTTTACGTACCGCTCGGAAGCCGGCTTATTTCGGCTGAAGGATTCGATCCGCCGCCAGCGTCCCTTTTCAAAAATCCGGATGAGGATTATGAGCCGGATCCTCTTCTTGCGCAGGTTGAAGCGGCGGTGGAAGTCCTAGGAGCCGCAAGCGTAAAAACCGAAGGCGATCGGACCGTATTCGGAGGATGGGCGCAGCTCGATCCGGGCGAAACTCAAACGTTGACGTATCGTTATCGTCTCCCGTTTACGGTTCGAGATCTGTACGGCAAACTCGAAGCGTCGCCGAACGCGTCCGGTTCTACGGATAGATCCAGTTACTCTTTGCTGCTCACGAGCCAATCCGGAAAAAGTTCACGAAAACTGAACGCGTCTTTGGTTATTCCGTCAGGTTGGAACACAGTGTGGTCGCGCGGACTGGAAAAAACGCAAAAAGGGACGGTTTTCTCCGGCGATTGGGATCAGGATATAGTGGTCGCCGCACTTCTGCGTTCGGCGTCGAACGATGCCGCGCAGGTTAGATAAGTCCGTTTTTCAATGAAAAAACAAAATACCACAACAGTGAACGCGGAAGAGATCAAGTCGAGCTTGGCGGCGATTTATCAGGATGAAGGCGGAAAAATTCCTGACCTTACAAAACTCGACCCAAAAAAATCACGTTGGTGGTTATACGCCTTATTGGCTGGAATGGCGTTCGTTCTAGTTCTGGTAGGCGCGGCATGGGCGGGCTTTTCATTTTTCAAACCGTTTCGAGGGTTTACCGGACAAGGGCTGGAAATTCAAATAGAGGGTCCGGAAAACGTTTCTTTAGGACAGGAAACCACGTACTTCATAAATTATCGCAATCGCACATCCGAACCCATCGCTTCCGCGCAGCTTCGCGTCAGTTTTCCGTCCGATTTTATGGTAGACACGACCGAGCCGATGCCGACCGGAGACGGGCTAAGTTGGAAGTTGGGAGCGCTGCCGGTTGAGGGAAGGGGAACTATAACGATAAAAGGGGTTTTCACAGGAGCGTTGGGCACGACTACCGCCGTTCAGGTGGTTGGGAGTTACCGTCCCGGGTCTTTCAACAGCGACTTTGAGGCGTTGGCTACGAAGGTAATAAATTATGCGAGCAGCGTTTTAAGCGGCACGCTCGTGGTTCCAGGCAAGACGCTTCCCGGTGACAGGATTGCGTTTCGTTACACCGTGCAAAATGACGGCGAATCTCCAATCGATGGGCTTGAGGCGCGACTTACCTTGCCCGAAGGTTTTCAATTGGAGTCAACGTCTACCGAAGGAACGCTCGATGGAAGAGTTTGGCGCATCCCGTTGCCGAGCTTAGCCGAAGGAGCGTCGACCACGGTTCAGGTTTTTGGACGCTTCGCTTCGAGTATTTCCGGAGAGGCGCACATAGTGGCGGAAACCGGACGGCTGACTTCTGATGGCGCATTTTTACCGAGTCAACGGGCGGAAACTTCGTTCACGGTTCTCGCGGGCGATCTCGCGTTAAAGCTTGTGGTAAACGGAAGCGACAAGGACATGGCGATAAATTACGGAAGTCCGCTCAGATTCGGGATTTCATACGAGAACACATCCTCCGAAGATTTGCGCGACGTGTTGTTGCGATTGCGTTTTGACAGCGTCACGAGCACGGAGACGCGGGATCCGATCGATTGGACGTCGATTCAAGACAGCGCAAGCGGTACGCGAAAGGGGAGGGTTGTTTCGTGGGATAGCGGCCGTATCGTCGCGCTTAAACGATTGCCTCCGCATGAAGACGGTTTTATCGACCTTAGCGCGTTCGGCGTAAAGACCTCCGCGGGTTCGGAAACGCTCGGCATGCGCGTAACTTTGGAAGCGGTTGTGGGCGGCGTTGGTTCGGAGAAGGTAAATAGGACTGTTCAGACTGCGCCGTTAACACTGCTCTATCTCACCGATGCGATCTCCGGTTCCGTTGCCAGATATTCTTCGGAAGAAGGCGCGATCGTCGGATCCGGTCCGTTGCCGCCGGTCGTTGGAAAGGAAACGACGTATCGCATACAGTGGACGGTTGACAAGCGTTTTCATGAGTTGAAAGATTTGAAGTTCAGCGCGGTTTTGCCTAAGATCGCAACATGGGCTGGCGGGACGCTCGTTGACGCGGGCGAAGTGGCCTACGATGAGAATACGCG
>CAZQNT010000021.1:2193-16559 GCA_964595075.1 uncultured Gammaproteobacteria bacterium
TTCGTGGACGCTGAATCGTATGCCGGTTGACGTCGGTCGCGTTGAAGCGGATTTTTCCGTAAAGATAACGCCGACCGAAGCTGACGCGAACCGTTTTGCGCAACTTCTGGGAGAAACGAAATTCGAGGCAACCGACATAGGGACCGCCACAACGTTTGCGCAAACATCACCAGCGCTCACCACGGATCTTCAAGGTGACGATGCGGCGGAAGGAAAAGGAGTCGTTAGGAGTCAGTAATTTTTATCATATGACGTCTCTTGCTTTGCTTTTTACTCTTTCAGCAATCGGAGTTTCCGAGGCCGTATATTTAATTCAAAAAAGAAAGGCGCTAGAAAAGCCGGTTTGTCCGATTGGAGAAGGATGCTCTATTGTTTTGGAAAGTAAATATAACAATATTCTTGGAATTCATAACGATATTTTGGGTCTCGCCGCCTATATTTTGATTTCGTTATTTGCCGCGTTGTTAGTGATAGGAGTTAATCCAGCGTATTATTTCGGCGCGGCATTGATGATTTTGGTTGCTATATCTTCCTCGGTGTCGATTTTTTTGACGTATGTGCAATTTAAATTAATAAAGGCGTGGTGCTTTTGGTGTTTGATGTCGGCTACCACCATTTGGCTTATGGGTGTTATTATTCTGTTAAGTCCATCGCTAATATGAATAGAACCGCGTTTCATCTGCTTCGCGTCGGCGTGGCAATTACGTTTCTGTGGATCGGGATTTTAATTCTGAAATTTCCCGAAGCTTGGGGAGGTTACATGCAGCCGTGGGCGGCCGGTTTATTGCCTGTACCGCTCAAGCAGGCAATGCTTGGGACTGCGATATTGGATTTGGTAATCGGTTTTTTCCTACTGATTGACGCATACGTTTGGATCGCGGCGTTTTTTGCAGCCGTACACTTGGCAATAGTTCTGACGGTTAGCGGTATTACGGATATTACGGTGCGCGACATAGGGTTGCTTGCCGCGTCGCTCGCGTTGACGATTGAGTCGTTGCCCACGGGAATTAAGAACAGGATTCATATTATTCCTCCTCTTAGGGCGTAAAGCCCCGTTGGGGCAACGCCCCTTTACGGGGTAAGAGGAGGTTAGGAGGAGTTACGAACAGTGAATAATCAAAACCAATTGGAATAAGATTTCTTCACGGTTCATAACTCCCTCTAACTCCCTCTTATCTTTCATGCCTGAGGCAGATCCGCCTAAGGCGGAAAGAGGGAGGATTGGGCGGAGATTATAAATAATTTCAATTTATTTCGTATGAACAAGATAAAGATTGCTTTTATAGTAGCGTTTATCGCTCTGGTCGGCGGATACTATGCGTTGACGAAATCGCTCAAGCCGACCCCCGTTGCTCCAAGCGCAACGCAGGAGAAGGCGGAAGCTCCTAAGAATGTCGAGCTACAGGTTATTGAGGAAAAAGAAGGTGAAGAAAATGTAGTTACCTATACTGACGCAGGATTTTCACCGAAGGAAGTGAAGATAAAAGCGGGAGAGACGGTCGTATTCAAGAATGAAAGTTCAAAGTCGATGTGGCCGGCATCCGCCATGCACCCGACGCACGCGGTTTATCCAACCACCGGAGGCTGTCTTGGAAGCACGTTTGACGCGTGCAAAGGGCTTTTGCCTGGCGAGTCATGGTCTTTTAAGTTTGATATCGCCGGTAACTGGAAATATCACGACCACCTAACGCCAACGTTTTTCGGCGCCGTGGAAGTTAGGTAGATTGTTAGTGAGGTTTCTTCGACCGTCCTCCCCCTTAGAGTAAGGGGGAGTTAGAGGGGGTTACTCCCCGCATTTCAGTTTATACGTTGACCGAACGCCATATTTCATCGTATGCTCCCGTCACATTCACGCGCCCTTAGCTCAACGGATAGAGCACCGGTCTTCGGAACCGGCAATGGGGGTTCGATTCCCTCAGGGCGCACCAAGACAGCACTCCCCAAACGGGGAGTGTTTTTCGTTGATTATCCTACTTGGAATAAATCCGCTTTTGCTATATTCTTCAAATTGACCCCCCTCCTCTATGAGTAATTCTCGCAAGACATCTTTGAATGTCGCCAATCTCGCAGCACCCATCGTAGGATCAATGGATGTGGTGAGCGCGCTTAGAGCGGCAATAGCGAAGACTCGCACAAAGTCCGTTGATTTGGATTTCAAAAATGTTGAGTTCGTTTCCCGATCCGCCGCTCACGAGATCTTGTCCATGAAGCGCGATTTGGAGCGGATGATACTTAAGAAAAAAGATGTTGCATTTATCAACATGCATGATGAGGTGCGGAATATGTTTCGAGTTGTTGCCGCAAATATCGCTGTGCCAATAATAATTAAACCGACGATTCACATGAAAAGCGTAAGCATCGATAGCTTAATAAATGGCGACGAAGAACGTGTGAGGGCGTAAGGATAGCTCTTTTTCTGGAGTTATTGAATGTTTTGTGCGCTAGTTTTTTATAAAGTAATGGAACAAAATCTAACCAATTTTATAAAGTACTGCCTTGGCTATATAAAACTCACTCGTGAGCGAACGGTAGCTGCGCAGCAAAAATATTCCGTCGAGTTGCCGAAAGAATATTTTGGATTGATTGGTTTACTCAATGGTGATACGGACGGCAATCTTGGCGAATTGATTAATCTTGAAACTTTTTATTCTTACGACCCTAAAGAAGTACCAAAATCGAAGAAGGAACAATATGAAAAAGAGAAAGAGCTTGCTAACAAGATAGATGAAATTCGTAGTAAATATCTTAATAGTTCATTTACCAAGCAGATAGTTTTTAATTTCGGTTATCTAGAGATTGAGCTTCCAATTGAGTTTAACAATGAGCACGATACCGTCGCTGAAATAGAAGTGGATGAAGGCGATCAGCAGACGTTGTTTGTCGAAAAAATAAAAGATAAGAAAACAAAGACTGATCGTTATCCTCTTTTTTCTTTACCTGTTCGAATTGAAAAAGAAATAAATAAGGACAGTGCTGGTAAATATCTGATCTACTCTGTTGATCCCGATATTCAAGTAAATATCGGCATGCTTGAGTTGATTCTCGGTGAGGATTTATATTTTCAGCTTTTAGAGGAAATTGGTAAGTATGAAATCGAAGGTCGCCTATCTTTACCCATAACCGATTTAGAGATTATTAAAGAAATTTGGCATAAGATCAAGGCGCAACTGCGACTGAAAGAGGCGAATTTCGATGAAAATTCGTTTTCACCTGAAGAAATCAAGATTACTCTAGGACCGAAAGCGAATTACTTCCTCGCCGAGGATTTGGCAAAACTCGTTCAATTGCCGGAAGAAGAACTTGCAAAAACGGCTCTCACGAGTTGGGCGGACGATGAGGGATTAAATATTGAGGGCGATACTCCACACGAAAAAGAGTTATATTTTCCATTTCTTTACGACAAATATCAGCTTTCAACACTTTCAATACTTGGGAATAAGGCGGCGATCATTCAGGGGCCGCCCGGAACTGGGAAGTCGGAGACGATCTCAAATATTCTCTGTCACCTCGCCGCAACCGGCAATCGCGTGCTTTTTGTAAGCCAAAAAGCACAAGCACTAAAAGTTGTAAAAGATAAGCTCAAGAAACTTGATGTAAAGTATTTATACGGATATTTGCCAAATCCAAATTCTGCCCAGATCGGCGAGGAAGATGAAGCTGACGGTATTGCGCCGCAATTAAGCGCATTGGGGGCGCATATTGAAACGCTTGGCTATAAATTCAATACGAGGAAGCATTTGGTGGAATACAGCGGTGGCAATACCGCTACTCCTCAAATTGAGCAAGTTGTTGAAGAAAAAGAGAAATATCGCAATGCTCTTAACGAAGTTATCGCCATACAACAGAAGTATTATCAGCTTCATCAAGAGCTTCTAGGATTGAAAGAATACGATATAGATATTTCTGATTTTGCAGGTTTTGCAAAAAGTTTTTCGTCTGCCGAGTGGCAAGAGATAAAAGCCGCGAAAGCGGAAATAGAATCTCTGGGCAAAATCATCAAGAAATATGAACGAAGCGATCAGAAAAAAGAATTTGATAATCTCTTTTCACAACTTGATCTAAACGGAAAACATTTTGCGGAAGCGATAGAAAAACTAAGAAATGATGTTGCAAAAACCGGATATGACCGCCGCTCAAATTTCTTCCGAAAACTAAACAACATTGGCCGCAATTTTCGCCTCGGCAATGTTCGAGAAAAACTTCCGCGCGAGGTTATTGATTACATAGATAAAGTTTTAAGGAGCGACATATCTCGCAGTGAAGCGACTAAATATTTTGATTCGCTTTACAACCACTGCTATTACTATGAGAACATTCAACGCTTAGAAAATGCCGAGGGAAAATTGCGGCAGAAATTAAGCACTTGCGGTGTTTCTGACGAGGAGTTTGATGTTATAGACGGAAAGATTGATAGCTCAACACTTTCGGAGTTGGAAGAAGTGAAAAATAAAATCTTGCGCGTTCAAGAGATAAAATTAGAACTACAAAAACTTGCGAAGGCAGATAGCACAAATAAGATAGGTTCTGCGCTAAAGCGTGCAGAACAGGAACGGGTCAAGCGCGTTGCTTTATATATTCAAAATATCGTCAATAAAGGTATTGTAGAAAAATGGAAGCAAGGTATTACAATCAAGCAAATTGTAAGAAAGCTCGCGTCAGCTTTCGGAAAATCTAAAAAGTCGTTTAAGACATTCGATAATTTGCGTAAAGATAGCGACAATTTCAACGCTATTTTAGACCTCATTCCAATTTGGATAATGGAACTCGATGACGCGAGCCGTATTATTCCGCTCGAAGCCGGAATATTTGACTATGTGATTTTGGACGAAGCGTCGCAATGCAATGTCGCCTATACCTTGCCGGTAATGTACCGAACAAACCGAGTGCTTTTTGTGGGCGATAGTGAACAAATGCGCGATAGCACGATAATGTTCAAATCAAATCGTGTTTTTGATGAACTCGCGCGCCGATATCAAATACCAGAGGAAAGACAAATCAAAGCAACAGGAAATGCGGTTCAGTCAGTTTTAGATATTGCCTACAAGCGAGGTTTTATGGACAGACCGCTCCGCTATCATTATCGCTCTCCGGCAGAGTTGATTGGCTTCAGCAACGAGTATTTCTATACCCCAAAAGGAAAAGAGCTCATTCCAGTCAATAGCAATTATCTTACCTACAAAGATACCAACCGAGTAATGCTTGTTCACGAAGTAAAATCTGACTGGGGTGAGGAATTTTCGGATAATGTAAATGTTGCTGAAGCCAAAGCGATATTAGATTTGTTTAAGGAATTAAGAGCCGATAATCGCTATCGCGATAGGTCCATTGGCATTTTGTCTTTCTTCAACGCCCAAGCAACTTTTATCCGCGATCTTTTTGAAAAAGAGGGCTTTAAGGAAGAAGACGACAATTACAAAGTAAGTATTATTGAGGGTATTCAGGGCGACGAAAAAGATATTGTGATTTATTCATTTGTCATCAGAACGCTCGACCAAAAGAATAAATATGTGCCACTTACTGGTGAAGGTGGCGACATACGCGGAGATATAAACAAAGGAAGAGTAAATGTCGCGTTTTCGCGCGCGAGATTGCAAGTGCATTGTTTCGTCAGCATGCCCCCGAAAGAAGTACCCGAAAAAATCTGGCTCAAAAAATATCTGGAGTATGTTCAAGAAAATGGAGAGGTGGCATTTTATTCTACGGACCTTAAGCCATTTGATTCGTTTTTTGAGGAAGATTTTTTCAATCTCATGCGCGCGAACCTAAAACGCGGCTACAAAATCCAAAACCAAGTTGGTAGTTGCGGCTTCAAGATTGATTTCGTCATCAGCAATACAAATACCGGCAAGCGTATCGCGGTAGAATGTGATGGGCCTTGCCATTTCAAAGACGAGATAGACGAAGCATATGGTATTCACATCGAGAGCGACGAGGAACGCCAGCGCGTTCTTGAAGCCGCAGGGTGGAAGTTTTGCAGAATTAAGTACGCTGACTGGATTGATGAAAAGTTTGACCGAAACACGGTAGTTTCGTCCATCATGGAATTATTGAAGTAAAAATTCACTTCCACCCCTTTGCTTCCAGTCCCGCTTCCGCGGCCGCTACCTGCGCTTCTTGTTTCGACGTCCCGCGTCCTACGGCGACCATTTCTTTTTCTAAAAATACGCCGACCGTGAATTCTTTTTGATGGTCAGGTCCTACTTCGGACAAGACCTTGTATGACGGTGTGATACCGAGCACGTCCTGCGCGGTTTCCTGGAATTTGCTTTTTGGATCTACGTATAGCGAGTGTTGCAAGATGAATGGGAGGTGCGTGAGTATGTGAGTTTTTACGAATTGATCCGCCGCTTTCATTCCTCCGTCTATGTATATCGCGCCCATGATCGCCTCGATGGCGTTCGCCAAGATATACATCCGCGCTTTCGAATCCTTATCCCTGGCCTCGCCCTTGGACATCAAAAGAAAATCTTCGAATTGAAGTTGGTTCGCGATACCGGCCAAGGTTTTTGCGTTTACTAGAGCGGATCGCCACGTCGTAAGCTCCCCTTCGGGATTGGCGTAGTTTTGAAATAGATGTTCCGTTACGGAAAGCTCCAATACCGCATCGCCCAAAAACTCCAGCCGTTCATTGTGCGGGTAGGGGAAGTTGGCGTGCTCGTTCAGGTACGAACGATGAGTTATCGACTGTATCAATATGCTCTTGTCCTTGAACGTATAGCCGAGGCGTTTTTCAAGAACGGAGTAGTCTTTCTGCAATTCCATAGGTCATTCGGTTTCTTCTTTTTTTTCTTTAGGAACGTCCGACGATTTGACGCGTCCTTGTTCAATCTGATTTCTGTACACCGCCCCAAGTACGCCGTTTACGAATTTTCCGGACGATTCTCCGCCGAACGTTTTCGCGAGCTCGATCGCTTCGTTGATCGCGACTTTCGACGGGATTTCGTCGTTGAAAACCAACTCATACGTTCCGATGCGGAGAACGTTGCGATCAACGGTAGTGATTTTTTCGAGCGGCCAATCGGGCGCGAACTTTGTAATCATGCCGTCGATTTCATCGCGGTGCTGAAGCAGACCGTCCACCAGACTTTTCGCAAAATCCTTTTCGTCCATCTCCGGCGCAAGCTCTTCAAGATTGCGTTCCAATATCGGAGCCGCATCCCGCTCGCCATGATGAAAATCCCACTCGTATAGAGATTGCATCGCTATTGCTCGCGCGAGGTGGCGGTTGGACATACAAGGGGCGAAGAGATTCCGTTCGATTTGGAAATCTCCGAAAAGTACGAAGGTGGATTAGGTTTCGGTCTTGGTTTTTTTCAATAGTTTTTGAATTTTTTTGTCGCGGCCTTTCACGTGGATGGCATGCCCGTTGTATTCCGTTGCTCCCGGAGCGGCGCGATGGGAAAAATGGATTGTCCCTGTTGCTTTATCCGTTGTTAGATTAGCCGGCTTTAACGCAAAATGCGACGCGCGGCGGCGTTTGTGTGAGCTTGTTCGGCGGTGTCCGGGAAGTCCCATAGGGGAAAAATCATTGAATGATAGCACTATCTTATCAGCTTTTTCAATTATTTGCAAGTCACCCGCTGTCATTCCAGCGTAGGCTGGAATCCGGAAATAATAGGAAATATTAACCTTAAATCCCGGATCCCCCCGAAAGCATTCGGGGGGATGACAAAAAGATGCTTCTACTTTCAAAAACCGCCCGGAGGCGGCTTTTGCGGTTTATTTTTGAATTGTTATGGGCTGTGGGGCGTAACTCGCGTGGATCTCGCGCCCCTTGTCGTCTACTGCGTATGCGTAGAAACGGTGAGTGGAAAGGGTGCTGTCCAGCACTGTTTTCGTGCGGCATTCCGTGGTCCAGCTACAAGCGAGCACAAGCGTTCCGGTTTCGAGTTCGCCAATGCGCGTTGTGAGTTTTGCGATCGGATAGGTTTCGCCCGCGATTTTCGTTGAGAGGTAAACCGTGTCCCCGCGTTTGACGGAGGTTTTGTCTGCCAAGACGCGGATGCGTCCGCCGAATCCTTCATTGCCGCCGACGTATACGAAGTCCGCCAGGCGGAATTCTTTGATTTGATTATTTTTGTTCTGAACGCGAATCACGAAGAAATGGTTTTTGTATTGTTCCTGAAAGAAGACATCCGTTTTACACGTTACGGCGCCCATACCCGCGCAGGACGCGTGAACGGTTCCGGACGGTTCTCTAATTTCTATGTACATCGAATCGTTGCTTTGTTTAGCTGCTACGGTCGCCTCGATGTGGACAGGAGCTCCCGGCGCAACTGTAACGTTTTCATCAGCGGCGTTGATCGGATATCCGAAAGAACTTACAACGGCGCTCACCAACGCAATGTCCGCCGTCTGTTTTTCGATCTCGGAAGTCGCCGTGGTTTTTGTTCCGAATTCTCCGGCCGTGAACGTGTAGCTGTTGAAGCTCGGATACCAACCGTTCGGCAAGACATCGACTTCGGTAGTCGCTATGGTCAAAGATTGACCGAGCGTGTTATTCACTATGGCGAAGTATCCGAGTTTCGTTGTTTCCGTAAGACCGACAGGGGAGTCGATTCCAACGCAGCTGACATTGCCTTTGCAGGTTGTGAGGAGAGCGCTGTCTTTTACGCGGTAGATGCGGGTCGTAATATCCGAATCCAAAGCGGAAGGATTCATTGCCGTCGCAACAACCCGAACGATCGGATTTTCATTGCGCGTAGCGATTACTTCCGAGCTTACGTTCACGGTTCCCTGAAAAGACATTTGAGGCATGAAGAGGCGAAGCGTGGTTCGGTTTGATTCAAGCTTTTTTTCTCCGCTTGGCGTAGTGTACGAAGCTATAGCCGTGAAAGATTTTGTGATTTCGTTTCCCGTAAGAGCGACTTGTACGCTGCAGGACGTCGCGTTCACGCAAGATTTTATAACCGCCTTGTCTTCACCAAGGATGTCGATTTTTACATTCTGTATCTGCGCATTAGTCGCGAGTTTGGCTGTAAGCGTAACGGATTCGCCTTTTGTTACTTCCGCTTTGGACAAGCCGATGTTCAATGCGTCAATCGCCAAATTATCAAGCAAGTTGTGTGAAGGATGCGCGACTCCGTTGTACTCGTTTCCGCCGTTGTATTCCCACGCGTAAGTTATCGGAGTTCCGATGGTGTAAGTGCTGAAAAATTCATCCGGGATGTCTTCGACCTTATCTTTCCAATTTGAGCCATAGTGAGTTATCGCTATTCCTTCGGTCGTGATCCAATGTAGAACGCCGAATCGGGAAACTGCGTATACTTTCGGGCTTGTTAGGACTTTTACGAGTTTCGCGCCCGGGCGGTAGTTGACCACGCCTCCAAATGGAACAGAGGCCAATTCCTGGTCGTTTATTATGTGTACGTCGCCGAATTTGTCCGAGGAAAACCAGCTCCAGAACGTTTTTATGTTCGGGAAAGCGTAGCGTTTTCCGTTTTCAGCGACCCAGTAAACCGCCGGTCCGGATCCTTTGATCAGGACGTTCGAGCCGATAACAGCCGCGTTCGCTGTTTGCGCGGCGCCAAAGATGCCCGGTGTCACCAGGATGCTTGCGCAAATGAGGAAAATAAACAGGTTTTTCATATATATGGTTGATGTTCTTGCGAACGCTTCATACCACCACAAAACATGTATTACGTCAAGAACTTGCCGGTTTTGACAGGGATTGCTATAATCGCCTCAATTTTATGGCAAATCTTGAAAAAACACTCGTGCTCATTAAGCCGGACGGCGTTCAGCGCGGGTTTATAGGTGAGATATTGGGTCGTTTTGAACGAGCCGGGCTGAAAATCACGGCGCTCAAGATGGTTCATGCCGCAGTTGAAGACGTTGATAAACACTATGCGCTTACGGAAGAATGGATGCGCGGGGTGTATGAAAAAGCCAAGGCAAAGTACGAATCCGCCGGCGAAACGTTTCCTTATTCGGATCATATCGCCTACGGAACCGAAATAAAGAACGGCCTCGTGACTTATTTGAAGTCCGCGCCGATAGTCGCAATGGTTTTGGAAGGTGAGAAGGCCGTCTCTCTCGTCAGAAAGTTGGTAGGCGCAACGGAGCCGGCGTCTTCCGCCCCAGGAACGATCCGAGGCGATCTGTCCCACGACACATACGCGCTTTCAAACAGCCAGAATAGGCCGCTTAGAAATCTCATTCACGCGTCCGGCGCGGTTGAAGAAGCGAACAATGAAATCGCCATTTGGTTCTCCGACGTGGAGTTATATCAATACGAACACGTCAACGACCGCGTTCAGTACGACCCGAAGTGGTTTTTAGGGTAAGCGAATAATGCAGGGTGCATCATAACCCCCTCTAACTCCCCCTTATCTTAAGGGGGAGAAAGTTTGGTATTTTGTATTTATTCTCGCTTGACGCATACGATGACTCTCGATACTCTCGTCGAGCTGTTTTCGCACCTTTTTTTGAAACGGAGGGAACATGAGCGATACGGACGATAATCGATGGCAACGCGGGATTGCGCGATTGGTCCTGTTGAATCTGGAACGAATCGAATCGGAAATCTTCATCTCCAGTTTGCCGAGCGGCGGGCGCGAAACTCTCAGAGAGTTGATGCGGCAGTGGATGGTGAAGCAGGACATCGCGGAGCGGTCCGGTATGCGGGCGGAGAGCGTAAGCGACGCGCGCCTGTGCTGGGTGGTGCATACGGGCAGGACGGCTAACGAGCTGCTGGGCAACGTCGTCGAGATCGAGAATGTCGGCGAGCTGATCGACGTGGCTCAAAGCGACGACACTGCCGAGGCGTTCGGCGGGTGGGGCGAAACTCTCGTTATTCGTATGCTGTTCGAGCTTTTGCCGCTTGACGATACTGAAGACGACATCGGTGTTTGCGACAACGCGCTGCCGTCCGCGCGCGGACGCTTGAGATCGGATCAGCCGATCGTCATTCTGCGAATCGCCAAAACCCCCTCACTGCTCAAAGCGGAAGCGATGTGCGGCGAATCTCGCGGCGAATCGTCGGACTTGCCGCAACCAAGCTCCCTTCCACCTCCGATGAACTGACGGCGGCAACGCCTGTCGTTCATCTCTTGCCCCGACCACCAGGGGCTTTTTTTGTTGATTCATTTTTAGAATATGTTTTTGCATGAAAGATCTTGTACTAATCGATTTGACAGACGGGTCGGTTTTCTCGTAACATCCGAACGTCGATTTGAGGCAAAACCTTTAGGTAAGATTAAACTGACACAAAGAAAGGAGTGTGGCTTATGGCAGAAGTTAAACGGAAAAAAGGCGAAACTTTTGATTCACTGTTCCGACGGTTCCAGAGACGGATTCAATCCAGCGGAAAAGTCATTCAGGCGAAAAAGATTCGTTTTCACGAAAAACCACTGAAACTCACCAAGCGGCGCGCTGGCGCTTTGCGTCGCGAAGAAATGAAATCAAAGTTCGAATACGAAGTTCGCATTGGAAAGATCAAGCCGGACGTACGACGTCCGCACGCGAAACGAAGATAAATTTTAACGTCCGGTAAACGCCCTATGTTCCTTTACGAACGTATTGAGCAAGATCTGGTACAGGCGATGAAAGCGAAGGACGAGCTCGCGTTGTCCGCGCTTCGCCTTGTTCGGTCTTCTCTTAAAAATAAACAGATCGAGCTGCAGCGCGTGTTAACCGATGAAGATTCGGTCGCGGTGATTCGTAGCATGGTAAAACAATATAAAGACGCGCTTTCGGATTTTACAAAAGCCGGACGCGACGATCTTGCAAGCCGACAGCGATTGGAAATCGACGTCCTTTCGAAGTATCTTCCGGCTGCGTTGTCGGATGAGGAGGTCGAGGCCATTGCCAAGCGAGTTATCGCTGAAGATAAGGCGACGCCAGCCGACACGGGGAAGGTAATGGGGCGTGTAATGAAAGAGCTTGGAGGACGTGTGGATGGAAACACCGTTCGAGCCATTGTCCAAAGACTGCTGGGAGGGTAAAATAATCGAAGGTTGGATTAGGCCGTTTTTCTTCCCATGCAGAAAGAGACGCGCGCGAAAAAAAGATCACTTCGAAATTATTTGTCCGCAGCGATAACGCTGGCGGCGATTTTTACATTTCCCACAGTCGTTGGAGCTCAGCTTACGGACGCGGTCAATTCTGTGCAACAGACCACTGCGGCTGCGGGCGTTGCGGGCGGCGGAGATCTCGTTCAAATAATCGGAAGGATCATCAATATTTTTCTCGGATTTCTAGGCGTCATCTTTTTAGTATTGATGTTGTACGCGGGTTATACGTGGATGACAGCGGGAGGCGCGCCGGAAAAAGTTGAATCTGCAAAGAAGACGATTAGGAATGCCGTTATAGGATTGCTCATCATAGCGTCCGCGTGGGCAATCACGGCGTTTATTTTGAACGCGCTAACAGATGCCACCGGAGGCGGAGGCGTTACAGGAGGAGGTCCCGGAGGAATAGGACTTGTAGGATCGTCCGGATCTCTTGGCGCCGGAATTATCGAGTATCACCTTCCGGAGAGGAATGCCACAGACATTCCTAGAAATACGCCGGTGATAATTACGTTTAAGGAAGCGATACAACCTGCTTCATTTATTGAAGGATGGACAGAGTCGACGAGCGGAACGGTCAACGGCTTGAATAGCGCGAACGTTCAATTGTATCGGTCGGACGATCCGAAGACAGCGCTCGCTTCGTCCGCCGCGCGCGTCTCGTTCACGCAGGATCGAAAAACTTTCGTAATTCGTCCGGTAGACTTGCTCGGATCGCCGACAAATAACGTAAAATACAACGTGAAGTTAAGGGGCGGAAATTCCGGAATCTTGCTTCAAAACGGAGGTCCTGCGTTTGGCGGATCGTACGGCCAAGGATATGAGTGGATGTTCGAGGTTTCTACGTTTGTCGACACTACGCCTCCTCAAATTCTTGCCGCGATTCCGTATTCCGGAGGCAAGTATGCGCGTAATATCGTGATTCAGGTTACGTTCAATGAAGCCGTGGATCCAACCGGCGCAACCGGATTGTTCCAAAACGGTTCGGGTTTCACGAACATGTCCGTACGTCCGAATGGAGGGTTGGGCACTCCGCTCGACGGCGAATTCCGGATTTCCAACAAATATAAGACGGTTGAGTTTCTTACGACTGACAAGTGCGGCATCAATTCTTGCGGCAAGGACGTGTTTTGTTTGCCGCCGGACGCGACTCTGGAAGTGTCCGTCAAGGCGGCGACGTTATCTTCCCAACCTCCGATGGCGCAGTTTACGAACCAGGGATTTGACGGAATAACGGACGTGGTCGGCAATTCGTTGGACGGCAATAACAATAAGACTGCAGAAGGGCCGCCGCAGGACGATTACGTTTGGACGTTCGGAACTTCTAATGAAGTAAAGCTGGCGCCGCCAAAAATTCTTGAAACCGTTCCGGACGCGTCTCCAGGCCAAGGGCAGTCAAACCGTCCGCTCGATGAACCGGTTTCCGCGATATTCGATACGCTCTTGCAATCGTCAACGCTAAATAGCGAGTCGGCGCGTATCGAACCGCTAGGTCCGGGCGAAACCAATCCCGATACGTTTTGGTACAGCGTTGGCATGGAACTGCTCACCTCAAACAATACGCCGATCAAGCCGAATGAAGTCGCGGATCGCGCCGCGCTCATAATCAAACATCGTCCGTATCTTCCGTCAGGTTTGTTGCCTCTGGAATTGAACTACTACAATCCGTTCTTGCTCTCCGACGTCCAGGACGCTTTCCAGAATTGTTTCAACCCGGCGACGTCCGCCGTTTGCAAAGGCGCGCCGAATTGTTGCAACAACTCACCGAAAGGACAGGATTGCTCGTTTAAACCGTAAATAATATTTAGATATGAATTATACGCTGGGTAATGTCATAGCGAGGAGCCAGCAGGCGACGCGGCAATCTTTCAAATGTTCGAATTTACTTCAAAAAGATTGCCACGCGCTTTCAGTATATGCGCTCGCAATGACGGAAAATGGAATTTGTATATTGACATGAAACGATTACTCACTACGTTCGCAATCATTCTCTCTCTACTTGGAGCGGGGGCTTTGGTTTTCGCTTCTCCGGTTTCGGCTCAGGTTGATACGGGGTTGAATGCGGTGGGGGAGACGGTGAAACTTTCGTCTACGGATCCGCGAATCATAGCCACAAACATAATCAATATCGCGCTCGGGTTGATCGGCATCGTAATAGTCGTGTTGATTTTGTACGGAGGGTTCGTTTATATGACGTCAGGAGGGGATGCGGAAAAAGTGAATAGCGCGAAAAGGATAATTCGCAACGCAATTATCGGGTTGATCATCGTTTTGTCTTCTTGGGCGATCGCTCGGTTCGTAATTGAAAGTCTTTTGAAGGCAACGCAAGAAGGCGGAGGGGGTGTAAGTGGTGGC
>CAZQNT010000022.1:0-10963 GCA_964595075.1 uncultured Gammaproteobacteria bacterium
CTCTTGGAGTTGCGCCGTACATAACGGCTTCGATTATTTTCCAATTGCTGACCATGATTTTTCCGGCGCTTGAAGCGATCCAGAAAGAGGGCGAGTCGGGACAGCGGCGGATTACACAGTGGACGCGATTACTCACTATACCGCTTTCAATTTTGCAGTCTTTCGGTCTCTTGTCCCTGCTTCGTCGTTCACAGTTTCAGATTCTTACAAAAACGGATCCGTTGCACATAGTAACGATCATAGTCACTGTCACGGCTGGGACGGTTTTTTTGATGTGGCTCGGCGAGTTGATCTCCGAGAAAAAAATCGGAAACGGCATCTCACTCCTGATTTTCGCAGGTATCGTAGCGAGTTTACCGCAGCAAGCTTCGCAGCTGTTTATAACGTTTGATCGGTCACAAGTTTTCGTGTGGGGATTTTATATCATAATCGCACTATTAACTATTTTTGGAGTCGTATTCGTAACGGAGGCGCAGCGCAATATACCCGTGCAATACGCTAGGGCGTCACGAGGAGCCGGATCGCTTTCCGGCGGCATATCTTCCAGTCTTCCGCTTCGCGTTAACATGGCAGGAGTAATCCCGATCATTTTCGCGATATCTCTGCTTCTGTTTCCATCGGTCGTAGCGCAATTTTTCGTGAGCGCTCGAACTCCTTGGATAGCCGATGTCGCGCGTTGGATAATAGTGACTTTACAGAATCAAATAGTGTACGGCGCTTCATATTTTATTTTGGTGTTTGCGTTCACGTATTTTTACACGGCTGTTGTTTTTCACCCGGATAAGATCGCGGAAAATATGCAGAAGCAAGGCGGATTTATTCCAGGCATTCGTCCCGGCCGTCCGACTGCGGAGTATCTGAACGCAGTAATCAATCGAATAAATTTGTTCGGCGCCGGCTTTTTGGGAATTATCGCCGTTCTTCCGCTAGTCGGTCAGGGCATGGGCGGTTCAAAACTTCTCGCCATCGGCGGAACGTCGCTTTTAATCGTAGTTTCCGTTGTCATCGAATCCGTGAAACAGATCGAATCGCAGATCACAATGCGCCAGTACGACGCATATTAGAATAGGAATCAACTGTCATTCCAGCGAAGGCTGGAATCCAGAAATCTAAAGAAAACGACTTTTTGATTCTGGATCCCTGCCTTCGCAGGGATGACAATAAAGAATAGGCGACTTATCCTTCATGCTTGAGGCAGATCATCCTTTGGCTGAAAGGGGGAGAATCTGCTATCCTTGTCTTTCTGTGACAAAGAAACGTTTACGCGTGGTGTTATTCGGACCCCAGGGCTGCGGCAAGGGGACGCAGGGGCAACTTATCGCCGACCGTTTCGACGTGCCGCTCGTAGGCGTTGGCGAAATGCATCGCAAAGAAATATCCGAAAATACTTCGCTCGGCAAATTGGTTAAACAGTACGTGGAAAGCGGAAAGCTGGCGCCCGACGAAGTGACGAACGCGATTGTCGCGAAACAGATGAAGCGGCTAGATCTTTCTAAAGGATTCGTGATTGACGGTTATCCGCGCAACGTGGAGCAAGCAATTCATCTCGACCGTATCGCAAAAGTGAATCTCGCAATCAACATAAAAATATCCGACAAGGAATCCATACGTCGGCTTGAGGGAAGGGTTGGGTGCGAGGCGTGCGGCCAGGTTTATCACTTGACCGACGCTCCGCCGATACGAAACGGCATTTGCGTGGTATGCGGTCGCAAGCTCACGAAACGCTCGGACGATACGGAAGATGTCATTCGCCAGCGTCTTGCCAGCTATCATTTCATGACCGAACCCCTGGCGACGTACTATCGCCAGCGCGGAATTTTGCTTGTCATAAACGGCGAACAGCCGATTCCGTACGTTTTTGAAGATATCATCAAAAAGACTGCAAAACTTGGATTTTCATGCTAGAGTTTTTGTATGGCTTTTATTAAAACTACAGAAGAAATAGAAAGACTTAAGGAAGGAGGGGTTTTGCTTTCTGGAGTTCTTCGCATGGTCGCGTCCGCTTGTAAACCAGGAGCTTCAACGGAGGATTTAGACTCTTTGGCGCGAAAAGAGTTTGAGCGCGTCGGAGGCGCGCCGTCGTTCTTGAATTATCAGATCGGTCCGGAAGACCCGCCATATCCTTCAGCTCTTTGCATTTCCATTAACGAAGAAGTCGTGCACGGCCCGGCGACTCCCGATCGTAAAATCGCGGAAGGCGACGTCGTCGGGCTTGATATTGGCATGTGGTACAAGGCCCTCGCCACGGATATGGCAACAACGGTGATAATCGGAGAGACGACGGAAGACAGACGACGGTTGGTCAAGGACACGCGCGAATCATTGGTTCGCGCTCTTTCGGTTGTGAGGGCAGGCGCACTCGTAAGCGAGATAGGCGCCACTATCGAAGATTTTTTATTGCCGAAAAATTATGGAATAGTTCGCGACCTCGTTGGTCACGGAGTCGGCCACGCGATTCACGAAGAACCGCAGATCCCGAATTTTCGCGATCCGCGGACTCCGCGCGTAGTTTTGAAAGAGGGTATGGTGCTCGCTATAGAACCGATGATTACATTAGGAACATGGAAGGTTCGATTAAAAAAAGACGGATGGACGATAGTCACCGCAGACGGGTCTCCTTCAGCGCACTTCGAGGTTACGATAGCGGTAACGAAAACTGGATATGATCTTATTACTCCGTGGCCTGATGCTTAGTGTCATCCCGAGGGAAGTCGGAGCGACGAGGGATCTTCGATATGGAACCGCAAGCGTGACGTGCCGAATCGAGCGGAAGATCCTTCGCTCCGCTCAGGATGACATTAATATATGAGAGTACTCGGAATTGACTACGGATCAAAACGAGTCGGCGTTGCTCTTGGCGACACCGAATCTCGAATAGCGTCTCCATGGTCCATTATTGAAGTTGATAGTCGCTTGGAAGTTTTGCGGCGGATTATGGATTTCGTAAAGAACGAAGGCGCGGAAAAGATCGTGGTCGGGGTTCCGCGCCCGCTTGGCGATCAGAAGTTTGAAAATGAACAGGTGAAAGAGGTTCGGTTGTTTATAAAAGATTTGGAAGCGCAAGGAATTCCCGTCGAAGAAGCCGACGAAACTTTAAGCAGCAAGCTCGCCGCCGGACAAATGATCGAGCGCGGAGAAAAAGGAAAGCGCGACGACCTCGCGGCTGCCGCGATTTTGCAGAGTTGGTTGGATGGCCATGCCCTACATCCGTGATCGCGCGTTCGTCCTCAAGAAAGAGCCGGTCAATGAGCATGATCGGAGATATGTTTTGTATGGAAGAGAGCATGGATTACTCACGGCGGTCGCGCGCGGAACGTCTCTACGAACTTCCAAACAGGCAGGACATATCGAACCGTTTACGGAAGCGGAAATAATGATTGCGAAAGGACGCGCTTGGGATAAATTGGCTGTGGCTCGCAACGTATCTGAAGATAGTGTGGCGTATCTACCGCTACGAACAATCGGCGCCATGGCCGTGATGGGCGCGTTTTGCGATCTCGTGGCTTCGCTGACTAGGTCGGGCGTATGTGACGCGCGGATTTACGATCTTATAAAAGACACGCGTATCGCTTGCGCAAAAATGGAGAGTGGCGCATCTTCAACAAGAGCGAGTTTTATTTTTTCAGGGTCCGCGCTGAAATTGTTGGATCTGTTGGGATACGCACCTATCGCGAATGAGTCGATCAACCAAGACGTCCGAAAACTCGTCGCGTTCGCAAGAAGGTTTCCATTGACCGAAGCCCTTAGAATAACTGCAGCCCCGATCGTCTTCAACGAATTTTCTTATTTCGTAGAATCGGCACTCACTCACGCGCCGTTGGAAAAAAAACCGCACGGATTTAAGACGGTTGCAGAGCTGGGATAATGATTGACATAGTACCGTAAATCCGCTTCAATTGGGCGGTTCTTTTCGCATTACTTAAGAAACAACCAACGGAGAGGAATCAGTCTAAATGACACGATTTTCCTCGAGTCATTGGCGCGTGGCTGCCAGAACGGTTCCGGGGCCGAAACGGACCTTCAAGGTCGACTTTCCGTCCCTCATGCTTCAGAAGAAGCGCGAGACGAAGAAGCCGTCCAAAGAGCTGTCGATTCCGCGCGACGGTATCGTGCGCGCCGTGGCTTCTTCGGCCGCCAAGGTACGGAGGAAGTCCGCGTACATCATGCGCTTCGACAAGGTGGTCAGGGTCTACTGCGGCATGATCCTTGGCTACACCGACAGGTACACGGTCGAGGAATACGTGTATCTTAAGCTCAAGCGGCTTGTTGCGAGTAGCGAGGCGCAGCGCATCTCCATTGGCAGAAAGGATCTTGAGGCGCAGGCGGACGCGATCTTCAACGAGATCGAGGCGTCTATCCTCACGATGGCTGCCAACGGCCATCCTGTAAAACACGACAAGCGCGATGACAAGCTTCGGGTTTGGTCGCGCCTGCGCGAGCGAGGGGGGAAATGCTTCCTGACCGTGAAGCGGCGTCCGCAGAGCGGTAAGTGGCAGGTGCTCAGCCTCGAGTCCATGGCCAAATTCCGCCGAAGGATGCGCAGCCGGTCGAATCGAAAAGACCGCGAATATCGAAACACTCCGAAACACAAGCGGTACTAACCGTACTCCAAGCCCCTTGATGCGCAGTTGCGCAAACGGGGGTTTTTTCATACAGTAAGGGAGTTACAGAAGCTTGACTCATTAGCTTGAGTCATTGCGAGCGCATAGACGAGAAGCGCGTGGCAATCTTTTAAGGCGAATTTTTTTCTAAAAGATTGCCACGTCGCCTGCTGGCTCCTCGCAATGACAACTAAAGTTAATACTTTCAATACTATGACAATATTGATTTCAGATTTTTCCGAACACGTCGGCGAATCGGTGACGGTGAAGGGATGGGCGTACAACGTGCGTTCATCCGGAAGCATCGCGTTCTTGCAGATACGCGACGGTTCCGGGTTTACGCAGGCAGTTGTCGCCAAACAATCCGTGGATGAATCTTCATGGCAGGCGGCGGTTGATACCACTATCGAGTCGTCGGTTGAAGTTATGGGGACAGTATCCGCGCATCCGAAGCAAGCCGGTGTATTCGAACTTCAGGCAACGTCCGTCTCCATCATTCAGCGCGCCGAAGAATATCCGATCGGGAAAAAGGAACACGGCCCCGACTTCCTTTTGGACAATCGGCATCTGTGGCTGCGCGCGCCGTCGCAATGGGCGATCCAGCGCGTTCGAGATTCCATTATCCGCGCGACGTACGATTATCTGCGAGATCACTCGTTTACGAAAATCGACGCGCCGATTTTTACGCCGAACGCTTGCGAGGGAACCACGGATCTTTTCGAGGTGGATTATTTCGAAGATCGAAAAGCATACCTCACGCAGTCCGGACAGCTTTATCTCGAAGCCGCTATCGCCTCGGTCGGTCGTTGTTTTGATTTCGGTCCCGTTTTCCGCGCCGAAAAATCAAAAACTCGTCGCCATCTAATCGAGTTCTGGATGATGGATGCGGAAGCGGCGTTCGTTGAGCATGAAGAAAATTTGCGTATCCAAGAGGAGCTTGTATCGTTCATCGTCAGCCGCGTTCTTGAGGAGCGGCAAGCGGAGTTGAAGATACTGGAAAGGAACACGGCGCCTCTCGAAAACGTCAAACCGCCGTTCTATCGTCTGACGCACGCGGACGCGATCAAAAAACTTCACGAACTCGGAAGCGATATCGGAGAGATGGATGATCTTGGCGCGGATGACGAGACCAGATTGACGCAGCTGTATGACAAACCTCTTTTTATCGAAAAATATCCGGCTGCAGTAAAAGCGTTTTACATGAAGCCGGACCCGTCCGATCCGACTCGCGTTTTGAACGCCGATCTTCTTGCTCCTGAAGGATACGGTGAAATCATAGGCGGTTCGCAGCGCGAAGATTCTTATGACGCATTGCTCGCGCGAATTCGGAGTCACGGACTGCCAGAGAAGGCGTTCGCGTGGTATCTTGATCTGCGAAAGTACGGCTCGGTACCACATTCCGGTTTCGGATTTGGGCTCGAACGGATAGTGGCGTGGGTTTGCGGGTTACATCACGTGAGAGAGACGATTCCGTTTCCTAGATTGATCAATAGGTTGGATCCGTAAAAAAATAGCGCATGAATTCGTCACCAAAAAACGGATATTTTACAGTTTTTGTTTCTTTGCTTGTAATTGCAGCCGCTGCTGCAGTTGTTTTTGTTTACCCGGATCGTTTTTCACCAAAGATTATTTCTGAAAGTTACGAGTATCGAGTACCGAGTGCCAAGCCATTCGCGTTGTTGGCTGACGATAGCGGCGCGTGGTTTCAATCCGCAAGCGGATCCATTCCTTTGATGTGGCCGGAAGACGTAAAGCTTCTTGGCTCGGCACTGTCTTCGTTTCGCGGACATGACGTTAAGACCGGGGAGAATGCGTATCTTGAAAGCGGATTTGTTTTTGCAACCTCGTCTATCGGCATTCGTTCTCCCGACGGACGAAGGTCGATTCATCCAACGCCATCCGCTCCAGATGGAACCGGCGCCATTTTGATCAGATACGGCGGTGATACGAGCAATGTGATATTAAGAGAGGGGAATGGTAGAGGAATTAGAGATGCTCAAGCGGTTGGATGGTGGGATAATGAAACAGTGGCTGTGGTTGGAATAAAAAATTCCGTTCGAACCGCATTCGCAGTTGGGATCGCTGGCGGCGTTCGAGTCGTAGCGTCTTTGCCTGAGACTGCAACACAAATAGAGATGTTTGACGGAGGTTTGTGGTATGTGACGATAACGACGGGTGAGGGGCTTGAGAGTGAGCCAGAGCCGCCGTCTGAACTGCATAAATTCACAGCAGATGGCAAAGATTCTATCTTATTGGTTTCAACGACGACGGTTATTTCTAGGTATGTTGTGGTTGATGGAAATCTCGTGGCTACGCAGAATAATGAGGGAAAAATACACCATTCATCTTACACGGAAGATGTCGTGGCGGTAGGAGCGTTGCTAGATGCCACGGCGGACGGAAAGCTGTTGATTCGCAACGGCGTAGACCTTTTATTCGGCGACCCTCGTTCCGGCGGGATGGCGTCTTGGCCGGTGTCGCTTGAAAAACGCGTCGCGGTTTTTCTCCTGAAGTCAGACGCGGTCGACGAAAAGCCGTAAATCATATAGGATATCTCGAGAAAATACATATGCGCACAATGATGATTGAGACGACCGGCAAGGTCGGAGAAGAGGTTGTTGTCAGCGGTTGGGTTCATAACCGACGAGACATGGGGAAGATAGTTTTTTTGGATCTTCGCGATAGAAGCGGTCTGTTGCAAACCGTCTGCGTCCCATCCGAGCTTTCTGAAAAATCCGCCGGGATCGTGAGCGACGTGCGTTCCGAATACTGCGTCACGGTTCGCGGTGTCGTCCAAAAACGTAACGCGAAACAGGTCAATCCGAATCTCCCGACCGGCGAAGTCGAGCTTCTCGCAAAAGAGATCGAGGTTTTGAATCCGTCGAAAACGCCGCCGTTTGAGCTCGATAAAGATACTCGAGAAATCAACGAAGAACTTCGGTTAAAATATCGATACTTGGATTTGCGATCTCCGAGGATGCTGAAGAATTTAATTCTTCGCGATCATATCGTCACAGCGTTTCGTGATTTTTTACACGCAAGAGATTTTATAGAAGTAGAAACGCCGTATCTCACAAAGGGAACTCCGGAGGGCGCTCGCGAATATCTGGTACCGTCGAGAGTACATCCCGGAAAGTTTTACGTTTTGCCTCAATCGCCGCAGCAGTTTAAGCAACTGCTAATGGTCGCGGGAGTGGAAAAGTATTTTCAGATTGCCAGATGTTTCAGAGACGAAGATCAGCGCGGCGACCGGCAGCCGGAATTCACGCAGCTCGATCTTGAGATGTCTTTCGTAGAGCGAGAAGATGTTTTGCAGCTTGTCGAATCAATGATGATCGAGATGGTGAAAAAGTGCGCGCCGGAAAAAAAGATTCAGGAAGTTCCATTTCCACGACTCTCGTTCGCAGATGCAATGGAGAAGTACGGTTCCGATAAGCCGGATTTGCGAAAAGACAAGAACGATCCGAATTTACTCGCGTTTTGCTGGGTTTTGGATTTTCCTTTTTTTGAGGAAACATCTGACGGATGGACGTTTACGCACAACCCTTTTTCCGCGCCCATGCCGGAATACATGGAAGATCTTCTACAAAAGAAAAACATCGGAAAAATTCTCACGACTCAATACGACATTGTGCTGAACGGTTATGAAGCCGGAGGCGGAAGCATACGCAATCATCGTCCGGAGGCGCTTCGCGCGGTGCTTGAGATATTGGGAATGAAAGACGAGGAAATCACGGAACAGTTCGGACACATGCTTGAAGCGTTCGAATATGGCGCCCCGCCGCACGGCGGCATAGCTCCTGGCATAGATCGCATCGCCATGATTCTCGCGAACGAGCCAAATATACGCGAAGTTATCGCTGTTCCGAAAACCGGAGACGCTCGCGATCCTATGATGGGAGCGCCGTCGACTTTGCCAAAAAAGAGTTTGGATGAAGCGAATATAGAAATAAAAAAAAGGAAGTAGGGGCGTATTCTTGCGATCGCCCAGTCCGAATATGCCTGTAACATTTACTATCGAACATTTTGAAGGGCCGCTGGATCTACTGCTTCAATTGGTTGAACAGGAAAAATTGGCTATCTCCGAAATTTCACTCGCGACCGTTGCGGAGCAGTTTGTAAATCACGTACAAGGAAATAAAGAAATCGCGCCGGAAGAGTTGGCGGATTTTTTGGTTGTCGCGGCGAAATTAATGTACATAAAATCAAAGATGCTTATCCCGTCGCTCCATGACGATGAGCTTGAAGAAGGACCGGATTTGGAAACTCAGCTTCGCGAATATCAAAGATTCGTCGCGGCATCAAGGGAGATAAACGCGATTTGGAGCGGATCGCGCAGGTCGTTCTCGCGAGACGCGCGCGCAACTCGCACTATTCAGGCGGGCTTCGCGCCGCCGCAGGGAGTGACCGCCGACACGCTCCTGCATATAATGAGGCGCGTGATTTCAAGACTGGAACCGATTCTGCAATTGCCGAAAGCCAGCATCGAACGCGCGGTTACGATTCAGGAAAAGATAAAGGATTTGTACGAGCGTATAAGAAGTCACGCTCGTACCAGTTTTCGCGCATTCGTGAAAGGATCGGTTAACAGGACGGAAATAATCGTTTCTTTTCTTGCGCTGTTGGAGCTTGTCAAGCAGCGTTTTGTTAACGTCGAACAGGGCGAGGTTTGGAGCGATATTCACATACATCGGCATAAAGAAGCGCCCGAGCTCGATCCCGTTGGCGCGGAAGCAATATGATCTTCTTAATGTCATTGCGTAGCCAATATACTAAAAGGCGCGGCAATCTTATAGAAGTAAACCATTGCTCCTATGAGATTGCCACGTCGTTGCTACTCCTCGCAATGACAAGTAACCATAAAGTATGAATATTGATGCAAAACTTGAAGCGCTATTATTCGCTTCAGCAAAGCCGTGCACGGTAAAGCGTCTAGCCGAAATTTCCGGCTTGGATGCGGAAGACGTAAAAAGGGGACTTGATTCGCTGGCGGTTCGCCTTGAAGAATCCGGAAGCGGCATCATGCTCGTTCGGCATGAACACGAAGCGGAGCTCGTGACCCGTCCGGATTTTGCGGAATCGGTCGGCGCGCTACTCAAAGCCGAGGCGTACGGCGAGCTTACGCGGCCATCTCTCGAAGCGCTTACGATCCTCGCGTATCGCGGACCGCTCACGCGACCGGAGTTGGAACAGATTCGCGGCGTTCAATCCTCCCTTATTTTGAGAAATCTTCTTTTGCGCGGACTTATCGAAGAACATGAAGAAACCAGATTGGGGCAGTCCACATACGGGGTCACTGTCGATTTCCTTCGTGCGTTAGGAGTCGCATCTGTCAACGAGTTGCCGGATTACGAAGATTTGCGCGGAAATGCTACGGTAGCGGATGTATTGTCTCAGCTCGATGAAGCACAATAAACATGCTCGAACTTCTTATATCGCTTTTGACGGCCGCCAGCTTTGTAACACCCGTTCAAGCAGCTCCGCAAACGCAGCCGAAACTAAATTCACTTCCGCAATCCGGAGTTGTTTTGCGCGCGAGGCCTCCAAAGAAAAAGAGGATGGAAAGCATCGGTATTGCCACGACCGGCCGCGCGGCGTTCGTAGCGGATATAAAGACGGGTCAAGTTTTGTATTCGAAAAATCCTCACGACGAAATGCCGATTGCCAGTTTGACGAAGTTGATAACCGCGATCGTCGTGATTGATTCGGAGGTAAATTTGGACGAGAAGATAACTTTTATTAAAGAAGATTTTTATGGCGAAGGAAAGTCAGTGTTCGTTCCGGGTGAAACGATGACTCGTCGCGACGCTTTGCGCGCTTTATTGGTCGGCTCCGTGAACGCCGCGGGCAATGCGTTGGCTAGGACGAGCAAGGGGATGGAACCGTTCGTGCGCGCGATGAATGAAAAGGCGCGCGCGCTAAATCTCGCGTCTCCGATTTTTTCTGATCCAACCGGAGTAAATCCTGCGAATAAGGCAAACGCCGCGGACGTTGCAGCAATGCTTTCAATAGCGATGTCACATCCGGAACTACGGGAAATCGCCTCATTATCGTCTGTGACAATCAAGGGTGGAAGCGGGAACGTGTACAACATCGATTCAACAAACCTTCTTTTGCCCACGTTTTTAAACCATGATCCATACAGAATTATCGGCGCAAAAACCGGCTCATTGCCCGAGGCAGGGTATTGCATGGCGCAGATAACGCGAAACGCGGAAGGGCACGAGATAGTGGTTGTGACGCTCGCTAGCGAGAATCATTTCACAAGATATCAAGATATAAAAGGATTGACCGCTTGGGCGTTCGATACGTTTGAGTGGGAGGAATAAAAAGTACTCAGTTCTCAGTACTCAGTGAGAAGT
>CAZQNT010000022.1:10973-13194 GCA_964595075.1 uncultured Gammaproteobacteria bacterium
GATTTGAGGTGTTTGCCGATTGACGGGTCTGAAGGCGCGGGCGTGGCTCATGCCGCGCGTTTTTTGACGGAAGCGCTGCTCGCGCAGGAAGTGCCGTGGGAGTGGGTGTTGTATATTCCCGTAGGGGCGGGCTTGTCCCGCCCTGATTCAGTCGAATTACGCACGCCGTGCGCGACAACACGGGGAGGGCGGGACAAGCCCGCCCCTACGAAAGACGCCTCAGGCACCGCCCTCCGCGCTACCATTCGCTCGCATCCATGCGACCTTCTTTTTGTCCCAAGCGGCGCGTGCGCCCCGGGAATAGTCGTGCCGCAAATTCCATGGGTGCACGATCTCGCGATATTCGATCATCCCGAATGGTTTCCGGAATCGTGGTTACGGCGTCAGATTACGACGAGATTGTTTGCGCGCGGTCTTCGCCAAGCTCCAGTTATTTTTGCAGTGAGCGAAGAGACAAAGAATCAAATCGTTGTTCATCTCAAAATCGACCCGAATAAGATCGTAGTAACACATGAAGGAGGGGATCCGGTATTGGGGAAAGTGCAAAGTGCTCAGTTCTCAGTGCTCAGTGTCGATCACTCGGAACTCGGCACTCGGAACTCGGCACTCGGAACTTCATTCTGCCTTGCCATCGGTACTGTCGAACCTCGGAAGAATTTCGAAATGTTGGCGCGGATTTGGCCGGATGTTTTTAGGCAAACAGGGAGGCGGCTTATCATTGTTGGCAAGAAAGGGTGGGGGAACGTCTCAATCAAAGAAGGGGACGGAATCGAGACTCGCGAGTCTGTTGGAGAGGACGAGAAGCGACAACTCTTAAAATCCGCGGATCTCGTTTTGGTTCCGTCTTTGTACGAAGGTTTCGGTCTTGTGGCGCTTGAGGCAATGCAGGCAGGAACGGCTCTCATCTCATCCGATCGCGGCGCGCATCCGGAGGTCGTAGGAGACGGTGGATTGTTGCTTTCTCCAGAAGATGAAAGGTTGTGGAAGAAAGAGGTTATTCGATTATTACAGGACGATGTCGTGCGCGCACAACTAGCGTACAAGGGGAAAGCGAGATCAGAAGATTTTTCTTGGGAAAAGACTGCTAATGTGATTTGTGAGGTTTTTAATTTACGGTACAAAATAATCTCCGGTTAGGAGATTATTTATCTGGTGCCGCGGGAGAGAATCGAACTCTCATGACCTTGCGATCGCGGGATTTTGAGTCCCGTGCGTCTACCAATTCCGCCACCGCGGCAAACCGTGTGCAATGTAACCGAGAATTTTATATTTGACAATAACACCTTTTTTCTATATAGTCGGCAGGCGTTTTATAGATATATCGCGGGATAGAGCAGTTGGCAGCTCGCCAGGCCCATAACCTGGAGGTCGCCGGTTCGAGTCCGGCTCCCGCAACCAAATCAAAAAACCCCGAAAGGGGTTTTTTGATTAACGCTACCCGTCAGAATCACCTTGATTAAAATGGTTTTTTTTGCTAACATTCGTTGCGCACATCTACAACAGGAGGTATTCGCAGTGAACAAATCGATCGTCGTTTTCTACTGCCTCGTGTCAGGTGTCATATCTTTCGGGTGCGAGGGCGAGGCGGCTGAGAATTATTCGACATTCGGATCAGGCGGAATCACGTCGGCAACGTCCGATTTCGCGAGTGCCGGTGGCGGCGGATCCGGTCCTGTCGGTGGCGGCGGAGCATCGCCGGTCGGAGGCGGAGGCGTTGGTGGGGTAGAAGAAGTGCAGCCGTGCGCCGGCTACTTTCACCCTGATGCCATCTGGTGCGCTACGGTCGAAAGTAGACCGCTAGCGCCGCAGTCGGCAGAAGCCACGGCAGCGACCGGCGACTGGGGTATGGGGAAGTTTCAGATCGACTTTTCCATCGTGCTCACGACTCTCGACGAGAACAATCCGGGAACGTTCAAGACGTTCCAGGAGACTGACGAGTTCTACTGGCCGGATTGCGATCACGCTCCGGTTCCGTTTCCTCTCGGCGGCGGTTCGCTCGAAGGCGAGACCGGATGGGATTGCGCGAACGGCGGAGATTGCCACGCTGTGATCATGGATACGCAGAGTGGCTTTCTTTACGAGCAATGGCGCGCCATGAATCCGGGTTCGGCGAATCCGTACCAGGGAGGATGCATGCGGCGTTTCCAGCCGGCTACCACGACCGGAACGCCTCCGTCCGACATCCAGTGCACGACGGCGATCGCGGACGGACAGCCGCTCT
>CAZQNT010000022.1:13278-15818 GCA_964595075.1 uncultured Gammaproteobacteria bacterium
CCCCCGCCACTCACTCCACTGGTCCAACGTCGCTCCCGCCACCGGCATTGCCGTACGGTGCATGGTTGCGACTCAGATGGACGGACGAACAGATCGACCAGTGGGTGCAGGCCAACAAGCCGGGGAACGTGTACCTCGGCCGAATCCTTCGCGCGCTCCGAAAGCACGGCATGATCCTGTCAGACGGCGGAAACGTAGCGCTCACGTGGGCGAACGACAAAAACCGCAAGGTCAAATGGGCGGAAGTTGGGATCGATTCCCACTCGCTCATCGGAAGCCCGCCGATCAAGCCGACGGATTTCGACTGGATAGTCCCGCCAGGGGTCGATCCAGGCGACTTCCACACGGTGCCGCTGACGTACGACTGTCAGCGCGTGCCTCTCAACGAGTGAAGACTCGCAGCGGCCCGAAACAAATCGGACCGCTTTTTCATTTCAAGTATGGTAGTATCCCATTACACTGCTCTAACCACTCTTCGCTCGGCACTTATTTCCGACTTATCCCCTTGACGAGTTATCCGTTTCATGGCAGCGGTATATATATTGGAGGTCACAAATTGTGACTTCCAATCCGACGCAAATCGGTTTTAAGACTAATGTTTGATAAACGACAATATGCAGGACCTTCTTAAAAAGCATTTTGGATACGAAGAGTTCCGTCCGCTTCAGACGGAAGTTATTGAGCACGCGCTGTCCGGCGGCGACGCGCTGGTTCTTATGCCTACGGGAGGCGGAAAGTCGCTTTGTTATCAATTACCGGCGTTGAAATTTCCAGGGATAACCGTAGTCGTGTCGCCGCTCATCGCTCTCATGAAAGATCAGGTTGACGCGCTTCGCGCGAACGGCATTCCCGCCGCGTTTCTTAACAGCAGTTTGTCTCCCGATGAAACGGATAGCGTGGAACGCGAAGCGCGCAGCGGCCGATTGAAATTGCTGTATCTGGCGCCGGAGCGTCTGGCTAATCCTTTGGCGAGGAGATTTTTGCAGGAACTTTCCGTCAGTTTATTCGCGATAGACGAAGCGCACTGTATATCCGAATGGGGACATGATTTTAGGCCGGACTATCGCAATCTTCGCTTGCTTAGGGGATTGTTTCCGAAAACACCGATGCTCGCGCTTACCGCAACAGCAAACGCGCGAGTTCGTGAAGACATCATTAATCAACTTAGTCTGCACAGCGGCCGCGTGTTCCAATCAAGTTTCAATCGCGACAATCTGAATTATCGCGTGGTTCCGAAAAAACGCGCGCTCGAACGGCTAGTGCAGGAATTGAAATCGCGACCGGACGCTTCGGCGATAGTTTATTGCTTCTCTCGAAAAGGTACGGAAAAAACCGCGGCAGATCTGGTGGCGAATGGGATAAAAGCTGCGGCGTATCACGCCGGAATGTCCGCCATTCAACGATCTCGAGTACAAGAGAGATTCATTCGCGATGAGACTCCTGTCATCACAGCGACGATCGCTTTCGGAATGGGGATTGATAAACCGGACGTTCGAGTCGTTGCGCACATGGATATGCCGAAGTCTGTCGAAGGATATTATCAGGAGACCGGTCGTGCCGGACGCGACGGCTTGCCGAGCGACTGCCTTCTGTTTTTTTCCAACGGAGATCGTTTCAAGCACGAGATGTTCATCCGTGAAATCGAAGATCCGGAAGAGCGGCAACGCGCGCGCGTGAAGCTGGATGAGATCGTTCGCTATTGCGGACTGACGAGCTGCCGCCGCAAATATCTTCTCAATTATTTCGGTGAATCTTTCGAGAACCAAAACTGCGGAGGTTGCGACGTGTGCAAACCGCATATTGAGACGCGGGTCGTCGAACGCGCCGCCGACTCCGATTACGATCGCGAATTGTTCGAGCGGCTGCGCGCCGTTCGTCGTGGTCTAGCCGACGCGCGTAATGTTCCTCCGTATGTGATTTTTGGTGATCGGACGCTGCAGGACATGGCGCGGTATTTTCCACAGTTGCAGGAATCTCTTGCTAATATTTTTGGGGTCGGCAAGGAGAAGCTCGCGCATTATGGAAGTGATTTCTTGAACGAGATTCGGAGTTACGCGCAGGCAAAACAAATCCAAGAAAGAGAAATCCCATCAGCCGTCGTGTCGGTACGCACGACCAAGGTACGACGCGCAATGTCCAATACCGTGCTTTTTTCCGTTCAATTGTTCGCAGAGAAAAGAACGCCGAGGCAGATCGCGGCAGTGCGCCGTCTTGCGGAGGGGACGATATTGCAACACCTCGAACAGGCGATGGAACAAGGAAAATTACCGGATGCCTCGCATGTAACATTTCCTTCGCAGGAAAGATTCGAGCGAATCGCTCAGGCGTTCAAAAAAACCGGCAACTCGATGCTAGCTCCGGCGCAGGCGCTCCTCGGTCCATCATACGGATACGACGAAATCAGATTGGCGCGATTCATCATGAAAGCGAGGGAACGGACTGTATAAGAGACCGTTCAAAACCTCACTCCGTGTCATTCCTGCGGAGGCGGGAATCCAGAAATAAAAGTAAATATTCACCTTATATCTGGATCCCCGCAT
>CAZQNT010000023.1:0-15783 GCA_964595075.1 uncultured Gammaproteobacteria bacterium
CAAGAAGACCGAGGACCGGGCCTTCGCTCGGTTCTGGAACAAGCTCTCGTCGACCCCTGCAACGGTCAGCGAGACCGAAGCCAACGAGATCGCGAGCGAGGCGCGCGCATTCGCGCGTGGACGCACATGAAGGGGCTACCCCGCGCGTATGCGCGCTCATCTCCCCGACTTCATCCGGCATCTTGCAGACCGCCGATCACCGCGAACCGTCAAGACATACGGCGCCATCTTGGCGTCTTTTTTGGCGTTCCTCGATGCGGCAAACGGCGGTCACGGGAGGCTCCCGCGCCGCTGTGACATCGAGGCGTTCCTCGGCCGGCACAGTGCAGGCGGTGGCCGACGCGCGGCCTCGACACGCAACCAGGAGTTGGCGGCGCTCCGGGCGTTCGCGAAGTTCGCCGAGCTCGAGCATGGGTGGACTAGGTCGCCGATGGACGGCGTCCCCTTCAGGCACTCGACGGCGACCTTGGCGCTCACCATGGGGGCTGACCTGTCGACCGTCGGCGACTTGCTCCGCCACTCGGACTTGAACACCACACGGCGCTATCTCCACCTCGTTGGGCGCGATGCGGACAACGACGCGCTTCGCGACCTCGTCGCCGAACACCTGTCGCCCTGGATCGTGCCACGGATCACCGCGGGCACTACCGTGGTTGGCGCGTAGCGGACGAGCGCATGGCCGCAGCCGCTCATGCATTCGTCTCGCTCGGGCTCGTGGGCGACGACGACTGTGCCAGCCACCAACACCAATCGAGCGCAATGAGGGCGTCCCCCCGACCGCGTCAGCATCGTCCGTTTGACACAGTATAGTCCGCGATTGCAATGGTTCCCACGTTGGACTACTATGGCCGGGTCGTCTCTCGACCACCTCACCCTCCCCGCTGCCGTCTGGCGCGCGTAATGCACGCTCGCGAGCCTTGGGAGTGAGGAGCGCGGGTGGTGGAGACCAATGAATGAACTCCCTGGATGCCCTCGCGGCAGAACATCCCTACCTCACCCTCACGCTCGTTCTCCTTGTTGTCGTAGTCCTTCCAGTGCTCGCGGTCGTTGCATTCGCTCGCGCGATGCACCGATGGGCCAATCGACAGTGAGCGAATCTGAAAACCACGGATCTGCCCGTGGTTTTTGCTATTGATGACCGAAGATTGCCCGAAACAGTAGAACCGTGTGCACTGCCACGAACTACGTCGTGACCGACAGGAAGACCGCGCCAGCATTGGCTCCGCGCGCGGAACTGCTGCTCGCGCCGCGTCCCTCGGTGTCACCTGAGGACGGAGTCAGCCCGAACTATCCGCCGGCATCGACGATTGCGCTCAGTGTACGCAAAAACGCGCGGCCGCGAAGTGCTCGCGAACGCGCGTTTCATGCATGGTGCTCAGGAGAGGACTCGAACCTCCACGGGATTGCTCCCGCCAGCACCTCAAGCTGGTGCGTATACCATTCCGCCACCTGAGCTGATTTTACTTTCTCGGCAGAGCCTCGGTCAAAAAACTGTGTCAGGCGTCGGTCCCGGCGCGTTTTTCGCGCCGTCGGACGCATGGTCCGACCCACCTGAGCTGATTTTACTTTCTCGGCAGAGCCTCGGTCAATAATTACCTCATTCCTATTTTTCGACGCGAACCGAAAGTACCATTTTTTACCACGGTTGGCAATGGCTCATCAACCCCCACCAACCTTCGGCCGCGGCCGGTGATGAAACGGAAATTCCGCTTTACGCTCTCTATTTCAAAACGGAATCCGCTGACCACGTGCGCGTCCACTTTTGCCTCGATAGGGTCTTTGGAAAAAAGCTTTCCTTTGTTCAAAAAAATCCTCGTCTCGTCCTGCGGTCTCTTCTTCCAAGAAAACCCTCGACGCGACTGCGGCTGCGCGGTTATTATCGCTTCAAGCCCGCCGGATGCCGTTTCATTTTGCAATATGAATTCTTTATTGTACGCCGACCTGTTTCTGATAGCCAACGATCCGCCGTCCGTAGGCGAAATGCGATAACGGCCTTCAACGTCCAACGTGGCGAGAGTCGCGGACACGCTCACCTCTGTCAAAAAATAACGATTGTCTATTTTTCCTGTATCAATTGTCTCGATCAATCGCGACGTAATAACCTCGCACGCGGCAACGCCAACAGGGATGTTGAACAATTCGCCCACCGCCGAAGGTCCGACAATCGGAATGTATCCGATGGTTATTCCCAAATCCGGCAGGAACCACATCACCTTGTCCAGCGTAGAATCGTTCCCCACTATGATAAGCGTCTTGGTTCCGTCCTTCACAATTCCCTCTACAAGATCTTTCGGACTGCGAAACAAAGCGAGTCGACCGATGCGGCCCGCAAGATCGTATGTATTCAACTTAGTCTCCAGCGCCGCGACTTCGCGTTCGAAACCGCGGTCGGATAAAAAGTCATCGTAGATGTAGGAATAACCGACATTCATCAGAGCTATTGTTCAGTCTCCGTATCTTCTTCCGACGCACGCTCAGCTCGCGGTTTCGCGGGCGACTTTGGCGCCGAAGTCGTGCCGATCGCAACCTTTCCGATTAATGCCGCTCCAGACTCGATGGAAGCGGTTTCGCATTGAACGTCGCCAACGACCTTGGCCGTTGCCTTCAAGTCAAGATGCGACGTTACCGTCAAATTCCCTTCAAGCGAACCGGCGATCACGGCGCTTTCCGCCCGCACATCGGCCGCTAGTTTCGCTTGCGGTCCAACGGTAAGCATGCCGCTTGTCTCAACGTGGCCCTGTACCTCCCCTTCGATCTGCACGTCTCCCTTGCTTGTAAAATCGCCTTCGACGCGCACGCCGTGGGCGATAATGGTCATCCCCGCGCCCTTTTCCCCATACGAAGAAATAGCGCCTTCCTCATCAAAACGTTTGGTTGTAAACATGGACATAGCGCCCATACCTTAACGAACAAACAGAAAAAACGTCAACTTTCCCATGTCATCCTCGCGAAGGCGGGGATCCACGTCAAAGGATGAATTATTCCTTTATCTGGATTCCCCCGATGGTCATCGGGGGAATGACACGAACGTCAAACCAAAGGAAACTCCACCGTAAATGCCGCGCCTTTTCCAGTACCGTCGCTCATAACAGAGACTCGTCCGCCGACGCTCTCCATCAGCCGCTTCACAACGTAGAGTCCGAGACCGGCTCCGTCGTGTTTCTTGTCATGCGCGAACCGTCCGCGATGGAACTGTTTAAAAATTTGCGATAAATCCTTTTCAGCAAGACCGGCGCCCGTATCCGAAACCGTGACGACAAGGGAGGCGTCGCGTAAAAAAGCCACGAGAATTACCGAACCGTCGTCAGTAAACTTGATGGCGTTATCTACGAGATTAAAAATGACATTTCTCATAACTTCGCGATCCAACAACATCTCTTTTGGAACGCCCGTGAAAGACGATCGAAGTTCTATCTTTTTCGCATTCGCGAGAGGCGCCAATTCCGCCAAAAGTTCTCTTATTTCATTTACTACGTTTACGGACGTTCTTGCCGTATGAAAAGCACCGGCTTCAAGGCGCGCCGCGTTCAACGAAGTCTCCGCCATGGCGAGCAAACGGTCTGCTGATTGCTTAATTTGAGCTATCGCCGGCTCCGCTTCATCGCTTATTTTTCCGCTTTCTCCGCGCAATAACGCATCGCTGGCAAAACGAATGCAGCCAAGCGGACCGCGAAGCTGATGAGCTATCATAGAAATGGTTTCGCATCTGGCGGAATCCAAACGCTCCAGTTCGCACATCCGTTTCTCCAATTGACGGCATTTTCCAGATTCATTTCGTACCGACTTAACGGCAAGAAGACCGAATGAGCCGATCACAAGAAGACCGATGAGTGACGCGCCGGCTTCAATCGGAGTTCCGGCGCGAAAAAGAGATACAACGACAGCTGAAAACAACGCGATAGAAAACACCTCTATAGCCGGAATTTTTACGAAAAATAAACCGGAGCGAACAAACGCCATTGATGAAAGAATAAAAAACGCGGCGCCGAGAACGGTAAGCGCAAAACCGACGTAAAAAGGCATTGATAAAAACTGCCCAAACCCCGAGACTAGAAAGATCGTGAGCAACAGGATCGTATAAACCGCGCGCCTACGTTCGGGATAGTCCGCGATGCGCGAATATATGATCGGATATAGCTGCACTGCGATCGCGATAAGTACTACGGAATAATAAACAACGGCGAACATTGCGCAGCCCTCCAACAGCCGCGATCCTACGTTTGAAGCGGGAAAGGCGACGCGGAGCAAAAATGCCGTGTCTATCACTCCGAACAAAAACAACGAAACCGGATAACAAAGCCAGCTTCGCACAGGAAGGTGACGTCGGCTTGTGACAATCGCCGCGTGCAATGCGAGGGCGGGGCTGAAAGCGATTGTTAGATAAAACAAAATACGCCATAACGCGAGCTGGTCAGTCAAAGCGTCGCGCTCCAGAATAGCGAACCAATCTACGGTAAGCCAAAAAGCGAAACAAAATGAAATCAGAGCGAACAGCACGTTTCCGCGCGACCACTTGTTATGCAACCACGCGGTCAAACCCAACGCGAAAATCGCCGCGGCGATTCCGACTGTGAGAGAAAGATCGAATGAAAGAAGGGGCATGAGGGCTGGGGAAAAAAGTAGCTAGTAGCTTGTAGCTAGTATGGGAACAAACGACTACATCTCCTCGGGAGTTGAGATGCCTAAGAGATCGAGGCCGTGAGTAAGAGCGTGGCGGGCGAGGAGCACGAGCTGAAGGCGAGCTTCTTTAACTCCTTGCGGAGCTTCTAAAACCGGAACGTCGCGATAAAAAGCGTTGACTTCCTGCGCCAAGGAAAAACACCACTGCGCAACCAAGCTTGGCTTGGCTTCGCTTGCCGCGCGACGTACCACGTCAGCGAACTGCGCGACTCGAATTACAAGTTGCCGCTCGCTATTCTCCACCAAGCCGGAAAAATCCAAATTCGGTTGAAAGCCGAGCGACCATCCTGATTTTTTCAAAATACTCCCGAGACGCGTTGCAGCGTATTGAATATACGGACCCGTGTCTCCCTCGAATGATAACGCTTTTGCAACGTCGAAGACAATAACCTTGTTCGGATCCTGTTTCACGATCGCATATTTTATCCCTGCCGCCGCCGAGACTCTCGCCGCTTGATCGATGCGTTCGTCATCCCAGTCGCCTCCGTGGCGCTCCACTGTTGCCGCGCGCGCCGCTTCCACAACCATATCTCTAAACGCCTGAAATGTAATGATATTACCCTTGCGGCTAGACATGGCGCCTTCCGGCAATGTGACGAGTTCGTAGCCGAGATATTCGTACGGCTTTCCATATCCCATGCGTTTGAGCGCCTCCCCAAGCTGGCGCATCGCAAGAGATTGTCTCTCATCAACCAAGACGATGCTTTGCGTAAACTCCGGATATTCCTGCGCCTTCAATTCCGCAAGCGCCAAATCTTTCGCCGCGTACAAAAGAGATCCATCCGATTTTCGAAGCAACATCATTCCGAGCTTCTGCTCTTCCATATCGATCAACACGGCTCCTTGGCTCTCTTTCGCAATCCCCTCTTTTTCCAAATGCTTCACGATCTCCTGCGAGCGATCGAGACACTCGGACTCAAAAAACTGCCGCTCGATTCGCACGCCAAGCTCGCCAAATATCTCCGTCAGTTCATCCATGCTCCACTTGCGAGTCTCCTTCCACAACTCTTCCCAAGCCGGATCGTGGCTTTCAAGCGCGTTGTGCACGAACGAAACTTTTTCTTTAGCGGATTCATTCTCCTCCATTACTCGCGTTGCGTCGCTGTATATCTGTCCGAGATACTGCGCCGTATGTTTTTCAATCGGGACTGCATCAATGAGCGCGTCAACGTCTTTTAGAGAAAACTTTTTTATATTGAACCCATGAGCCGTCACTAATTGCCACAAACACTTCGCTACATTCGTCCCTACGTCGTTTATATAACTCACAGGAATGACCCTGGCTCCGGCGCGACGGAATAAATGGACGAGCGACGCGCCAAGAATAAAATTGCGAAGATGCCCGACGTGAATCTCCTTGTGCGTGTTCGGATTTGCGTATTCGAATAGGATCGTCTGTTTAACCAGCGCATCCGTTTCACCAAAAGCATCCGAATTTTTCTTCGCTTCTTTCAGGAGACGTGGAAGAAGCTCCGTGACCTTCAGAGTAATGTTGAGATACGGTCCGATTGCCGCGGCTTTTGCGACGCCGTCGAAATCCGAAAGCGCAGCGGCGAGATTTTTCGCAATCTCAGTCGGTTTCTCTCCGCTTTTTTCCGCAAAACGAAAACAAGCCAACGCGATATCTCCCAACTCCGGTTTAGGCGCGAGAGTAAATTCGGTAGCGTCTATCTTTATCTTCGTTATCTTACTTATCTGTCGCGCCATTCGGCCAAGCGCCTCGTCCCATGTAGGCTTCATACGATTTTTGCGAAATGCCGCTTTCCTTTTTGAATTACTGCCGGCTTCTGAATCTCCGCCTTCTCATTACTGACGACGATGCCGTCTACTTTGATTCCGCATTGTTTGATCTGCTGCCGCGCATCGGTTTTAGATTTTACCAGCTTCGTAAGCACCAAAGCGTCAACAAGCGAAATCATTTTCTCGGCACTCGGAACTCGGAACTCCGGCACTTCCTCCGGCCTCACATGTTCTTTATGAATTTTTATAAAATGCTCGTGAGACGCAGCAGATTCCGCATCTCCTACAAAAGTCCGGACCACTTCCTGCGCAAGACGATGCTTGAACACGATTGGATTTTCACCGTCGTCTATCGCTGTCGCTATCTCATGGACTTCATCCATCGGAACGTTAGTGCAAAGTTCAAAACCGGAAACGATCATCCCGTCGGTCCAACTCATCACCTTGCCGTACATGTCGTTCGGCTCATCTCCAAGCGTGATCATGTTCCCCTCGCTCTTACCCATCTTTTTTCCGGTCGGATCAACAAGAAGTTTTGTGGTCAAAACGATCTTCTCCTTATTCTTCATTTCTTTCATCAGAGTCCGTCCCGCCAGCATATTGAACGTCTGATCGTTCCCGCCAAGCTCCATGTCAATATCCATGGCGACCGAGTCATAGCCCTGCATAAGAGGATACAAAAACTCGTGAAGATGAATCGGCTTCTCCTCCTCGATACGCTTCTTGAACATATCGCGCTGTATCATCTGTTGCACGGTAAAGTGCGCGGCAAGCGGAAGAAGCTCGGCAAAAGTCAAAGGCGCGAGCCATTCGCTGTTAAATTTCAATTCCGCTGCGTTCGGCCCTTCAAAAGTTAGAAACGCGGACGCTTGTTTTTTATATTGTTTGCAATTCGCCAAAACTTCTTCGCGAGTAAGCGGCTTACGAACCGCCATCTTGTCCGTCGGATCGCCGATCATTGCCGTAAAATCCCCGATCAAAAGCGTAACACCATGCCCCATGCGCTGAAGCTCGCCAAGTTTACGAAGAGCGATCGCGTGACCGATATGAAGCGCCGGACCGGTCGGATCAATGCCGAGATATACGGTGATTCGCTTGCCGGAAAGCAATCGCTTCTCGAGCACCTCGCGCGACGGATACACGTTCTCAACGGCGCGCGTTAGAAACTCGCGGATCGTTTTTGCGTCCGTCAAAACCTTTGATTTCGCAACCATAGAATACGTGCATACTATCGCAATACTAGGGTTTCGGCAAGAAAAAAGATTGTCGGGTTTGAAAATCTCCTACAACCGTTTTTTATAATCGTTATCCGATTGTTTCAAAAATAGATCAATGACTTCGATGATCCCGTCTTTTGTAATAAGAATGTATAAAACTCTCCAGCGTCCGATCCGCAAACGATAAAATGGTTTGTCGATGCCGCTGATCTTTCTGACGTTTTGGTGCGCGAACGGATCCTCGGCTAGGATTTCTAGTTCGCGGATAACTATCCGTTGCGTCTCTTTATCAAGCTTCTTTATCGCTCGTTCAAAACGCGAACGAACTTTGACCTTATACATATTAAAGGCAAAGTTCTTTTTTCAATTTTTCTAGATCTTTCAAAGATTCCTTTCTAGTCGCTTTGTATGCCGAAAGAAATCGTTGCCGGTCTTCTGACTGTTCGATTAAATACGATCGCAACGCATCGCGCACGAGCTCGCTTTTTGTTTGATCTGTGCGTCTACGAACTGATTCGATAGCTCTGATATATCTAGGAGGCACGGAAACCGAAAGTATTGCGGTGGATCGCATATATATGAGTATGACTTAATATTACTGACATTATTCCAAGATATTCCGCGCATGTCAACAAAAAATCGGCGAGAGAGTCGCCGCTTAGAAGAAAGAACGAGATTAGGATATAAAAATCCGCACAACCCGTGGGTTGATGCGGGTTATGCGGACGGACGAGTTTCACGAGTTCCAGTCTTTCAGATCGATCGCTTGGCAGAAAAGGAAGTACATGACGCAAACGATAATCAGCTGAACGATGCAGGCCGCTACTCCGGAACGATCGACGGCGAAGATGAACGCGGAAAGACAAAAGCCGGAAACGAACGCGCCCACGCAAGAGCGGTACTTCCACGCTCTCGCATCCTTCTTCTTGCCGGAGTAACTGCCTACGAACGAAAAGCTAAGCGCTAGAAGCGCGGAAAAACATCCGACCAGCGTCACGATTTCTCTAATCAACGCGCCTACGTCTTCCACTGTGCACCTCCGGATTCAATCGATTTGCAGAAGGAACCGACAAATTTTTACGACTTATCTTACCGTTTGTCAACCCTTTCCCATACGCCCCTTCAACGCCCGACACTTCACCTCCGCGTCTCCAAGCTTCGCCTCCATCTCCACGCGAACTTTTTCCGGCGCCTTGGATAAAAATTCCTTGTTTTTCAATTTTGTCTTGAGAGTTTTGATGTACGTTTCCGTCTCCGCGATTTCTTTTTCAAGTTTGATGCGTTCTTTTTCTACGTCAATCGAGCCTGCGACATTGAGCGCGATCGTGGAGGAACCGGATACTGTTGTCACCCAACCGTCTGGGACGGAGTCTAAAATTGCGATAGAGGAAGCGCGAGAGAGATGTTCTGCGACAGTTATATTTTCTTCTATCAATTTCGCAACATCAACAGGACATGAAATCGCGACTTCAACTTTCTTCACTGGTTCGATTCCTTGTTCGGCGCGTATGCGACGAATGTCGGTGATTAGGGTGCGGAGGAGTTCAAAATTCTGAAAACTCTTATCGTTCATCGGGAGCTGTCCTCCCTTTGACCATGGATACTGCATGCAATAACCGCCAAAACCCGCTGTTTGCCAAATATGTTCAGTCACGAATGGCATAAAAGGATGCCATAATACGAGTAGATTCTTTAATATAAATGCCAGCTGCAGTGGTGTATGTTTTTCTATCTTCGCTATTTCTAAATACCAATCAGCGAGATCACCCCACGTAAAATCTTTTAATTCTTCTCCAGCAGAAGAAAACTGATAGTTTTCAATTTTCTTTGTCACGCAACCCTTCACTTCATGTAAGCGCAATAAGAACCATCGATTTGTTATTGTATTAACTGATTCCGTCGGCAAATTGTTAATGTCTTTTTCACCGATCTGCATCAAAATAAACCGGCTGATATTCCACAACTTGTTCGTAAAATTTCTAAACCCCGCGATTTTATCCTCCGACAATTTCGTATCCTGTCCCGGAGTCGTGCCGATAAGAAGCGCAAGACGGACGGCGTCCGTGCCGTACTCGGCGATCATGTCCAGCGGGTCAATCACGTTGCCGAGAGATTTGGACATCTTTCTCCCATGCTCGTCGCGCACGAGACCGTGGAGATAAACGTCGCGGAACGGCACTTCGCCGAGCGCGTACGTGCTCATCAAAATCATTCGCGCCACCCAGAAAAACAAAATATCATAACCGGTTTCAAGAACCGCGGTAGGGTGAAACTCTCGATTCTCTTTCCATGCCTTCTCGTCCGGCCAACCAAGCGTCGAGAATGTCCAAAGACCGGATGAGAACCAAGTGTCGAGAGTGTCTGGATCCTGCTCCCAATCTGGACCGGGGGACACATCGGAGACGATCATTTTCTGTCTGTCATTCCCGTGCAGACGGGAATCCAGATCAAAAGGATTATCTTTCACCGTCTGGATCCCCCCGAAAGCTTTCGGGGGGATGACAGAAGAGGAACGATACCAAACCGGCACACGATGCCCAAACCAAATCTGTCTCGAAATGCACCAATCGCGCAGGTTGTCGATCCAGTGGAAATAAGTTTTCTCGAAGCGATCCGGAACGATCTTGATTTGATTTGACTCGACGGCGTGACGCATCAATTCTTTCAACGTCGCGTCATCGCCTTTTTTCCATTTTCCAAGCGTCGCCTGTCTAAGCTTGAACGGCTTGTTCACGCGAACGAACCACTGTTTCATCGGAAGCTGTTCAACGGGCGCGCCACCACGTTGCGCCACTGGAAGATTTTGCGGGACATCTTCAACCTTCTCTAATAAACCAAGCACATCTAAATGCTTCTCTATTTTCTTTCGAGCCTCCTCAATCGCTAGACCTAAATAATCTCCTGCATTTGGATGCGAGATTCTTCCATTTCTATCAATAACGGGAACTGTGGTTAAACCGTGACGCTCAGCCAACTCCGCATCTGTCACAGAATGCGCAGGAGTTACTCCAAGAGCTCCTGTACCAAAATTAGGATCAACCGCCTCATCGGCAATAACTTTTATATCTAACTGAACTCCACAAAAAATCGGCCTGAAGCGTTTACCGACAAATTTTTTATAGCGCTTGTCGTCCGGATGAACCGCAACCGCGGTATCTCCGAACTTCGTTTCCGGACGAGTCGTAGAAATCGCAATTGGAAAGTCCGCGTCATATTTGAAAGTCAACAACTTCGCCGACACTTCCTTATGTTCAACCTCATCATCAGACAACGTCGTCTGAAATTGCGGGTCCCAATTTACTAATCGATATCCTTGTTCGATAATTCCATCCTCGTACATCATCCGAAACATCTCATTGACAGCGCGACTGCGTTCTTCGTCCAAAGTGTATTTTTCCCTCGACCAATCACACGACGCCCCCATCTTCCGTATCTGTTTGCGAATAGTATTCGCCGACTCATCGGCAAACTTCACCACTTCTTTCAACAACTTCTCACGACCAAGTTCCTCACGAGGATTCTTGATTCCTTTCTTAATCAATTCTTGTTCGACTTTAACTTGCGTTGCGATAGCAGCGTGATCTGTTCCCGGAATCCAGAGCGCTCGTTTTCCACGCATGCGATGAAACCGAATCAACAAGTCCTCTATCGCCAACATAACCGCGTGTCCCAAATGTAATGTCCCGGTACGGTTTGGCGGAGGTATAGCAATGCAATACGGCTCACCGTCTCCTTGCGGCTGAAACGCGCCTGACTTTTCCCATGCCGCGTAAATCGCCTCTTCCACAGAAGAAGCGTCATACGCCTTTGGCATCTCTTTGTCGTTTGTCATTCCTGAAAATGTTACGTTTTCCGCAATCATCAGTCAATCGCGACGCGCCTGCATTTCTCCTATTTTTTCTGCCAATCCTTTGACATTTCTACCCTTTTGGCATAAACTCCCCTGTCGCTTGTCACGCCCCCCACTTACTCGCTACTCGCTACTCACTACTCACTCCTCCTCCAAATGTCCCTATCCCCCGAACAACAAGCGCACGAAGCGATTCTGCGAAGCAAAAGAATCCTCGTGGTGACAAAAGAGCACGCAGCTATCGACAACCTTGCGTCCGTTGCCGCGTGTTTTGCGTTTTTGAAAAAAAGCGGGAAGCCGGTGGACGCGATTGCTCCGGGAATCGAATCTACGACAATCCCCGCATACCTTCCGCTTGCCAGTGAGATCAAGCCGCAGATCGGCGCCATGCGCGCGTTTCATATTTCACTCGACGTATCGCGCGTTCCGCTTTCCGAATTGCTTTACGACGTACGCGACAACAAATTAGAAATTCAGGTCGTACCAAAAAGTGGCGAATGGTCGGCCTCGGACGTATCCTTCAAGCCGGGAGAAGATAGATACGATCTCGTAATCGCGCTTGATTGTCCGGACATTAGATCGCTCGGAAGTTTGTCGCGCGATCACGCGGATTTTCTTTATCGAACGACTATCATAAACATCGATTGCGATCCGGCGAACGAACATTGGGGGCAAATAAATCTTGTCGATCTGAATGCTGTCGCGACGACCGAGATTCTTTTCCGTTTGATTGAAGGATGGAATCGAACTTTGCTCGACGAGGATTCGGCGACCGCGATACTCGCCGGAATGATTTACAAAACAAATTCTTTCAAGACTTCAAACGTAACTCCGCGAACTCTTGCCGCGGCTTCGCAACTCGTTGGACTTGGAGCTCGACGCGAACAAATCGTGCACGGAATATGGAGGACGCGAAGCATACCTACTCTCAAGCTTTGGGGACGCGCTCTGACGCGCCTCGAGTATGACAAGGAGGCGGGACTGGCATGGATATCTCTTTCGCATCGGGACTTTTTGGATGCCGGACTCGGAGCCATGGCCATAGAAGGACTTGTGGACGAACTGGTTGCGTACGCTCCGGAAGCCAGGGCCGTCGCGATAATTCACGAATCGCGCGAATCGGATGCGGTCTGCGTTTCACTTCATGCGAATCCTCCTTTTTCGGCAACAGAACTCAGCCGCTCTTTCGGCGCCACAGGAAATCGTTCACGCACCAAATTCTGCCTTGAAAAAGGCATTGGATTGCATGACGGAGTCAAATCTGTCATCAATCGCCTGATAGAAGTCATGCGCAAATAAATTACTACACCGCGTCGGTCATCCAGACCTAAGCAGTAGCGTAGTGGAGGGACCAATTTACGCAGCAATACGGGGGATTCCTCCGCTCGTCGCAAAAGCCTCCTCGGTCGTAATGACATTGGAACAAAATAAAACGAGCCAATTTGGTGAGGCCCAGAACGTCATCCTCGCCAGGACCGCTCTGAGAACTCGCCAAACTGACTCGTTTATGAGAACAAATGATACATTCAACTCCAAAATCGATCAAATCTTACTTTGGGGATAACCAATTGATTACTCTTCGCTGGAATCTGAATCAGCCGTCGGCGCGCACGTTCTGGAAAGCTTCTGAACTGTCGCGTTCATGGCATCAAGCTTGGCGTTCAGCTGCCTGATTTCTCTGCCAAGATCCTGCTTTACTCCCGACTGGCTAACGCTCAATTTAGCGTCAGTTGACGCCTGAGCGGCGGTGAGCGCGATCGCTCCGGTCAATACCAGCGCGAAGCCGGTAACGATTGCGGCGGACCAGACATGCGCGACGCCTTTTGCGGCATGTATAATGTGGTGGTCGCGCATGTGCGAAGTGGGTCCGACGTATCGAACTTTGCAATCCGCACCGCAGTCGCCATGGCCGCACATAGGACCAGACGGCTCCGGACTGTTCGCCGCGCTTGCCATGCGACGACCGACTCTTTTTTGTTTTATTACCCCCATAAGAAAAAGGACAAAAATTAATTAGTGGTTTAAGTATAGCACAAAAAATAAGTCAACGAAAAAACCCACGCACGCGCCTTGACGCTCAACCCGTCTGCCGTTACTATCTGCCTCGTAAACAAAAGGCAAACGGGGGCGCGTAGCTCAGTTGGTTAGAGCGTCACATTGACATTGTGAAGGTCAGAGGTTCGACTCCTCTCGCGCCCACCATAATCAAAAATCTCCTACGTACGGGAGTTTTTGTTTTTCGTTTGCACAAAAAACCGCGTGAGCGCTGTGCGCAAATTCACGCGGCGAGAAACTCCGACACCACGGATCGGATTGCGGTCAATGTCTCCGCTTCCCCTTTCACGAGCAACCGTTCGGCTCCGCACGCTTCGATGCATGACAACGACACGTGCGAAGAGCTGATCAGGATCTTGCGAGCGTTGATGGGCGGCTTCATCTCGCCCAGCGCGTAGAAGAAATCCAGACCAGACATCTCCGGCATGCACACGTCGCTGAATATGCACCAGTCGTTGTCGGGAGCCGCTTTCACGACCTCCAGGGCTTCACGTCCGTTCACCGCCCGCAGCATCGAATCGCCTTCTCCGACGATGTCTCGGACAATCAGCCCATACAAACCGAGCTGCAATGGGTCGTCATCCACAAAAAGCAGCGCTCGCATTCGAGTCATGAACGATCCTTTCTTTGTGTTATAGAAAAAGGTGCATGCGTCAAAATGACGCGTTGCTTCAACGTCAGAAAAGCGACCACGGATGAAAATACGTCGGATCCGGACACGCGTCTGCACTCGGCAGACGGGCCGGAATCGACCTTGGGAAAAAACTTATATCTCCCTAGAAAGGAGGTGATCCATCCACAGCTTCCGCTACGGATGCCTTGTTCATGTTTATCCTCGTATTACTACGGGCATGGACTATATCTTCACCCCGATGGCTATCGGGGGCTCACGTGTAGTCTCTACAGGGTTCTTCAATTTGTACATCATTTCAGGCGAGATCAACGGTATAACGATTTCACAAAATCGTTTCCGTGACGCGCTCCTGATATAGATGCGCCATTTTCCGTGATCTTTATGCAGTGTGGTATGAGCGATACCGAAACGATCATTCAGGGCCTTGCAAAGATGTTCGCATTCGGCTCTTGTGAACGATTGCGTATTAAGGAGATATCCACTTCCGTGGTTTGCCCCATCATCCATAAACCATACTGCCAGACCGATCGGCGAAAGAAATGAAGCGATGTCTTTCGGCACGATCTTTGTACGGTCACGGTAAAATATTCTACCGAGTTCCGTAAATTCCGGATGACTGATGGTTCTGAAATGCCACGAATTGTTGATCGACTGGTATTTCGGTGGCGTCAGAACAAATGACTTCAATGCTTCGTATTTCCAGAGGACATACGACTTTTGCGCATCGCACTGCGCGACTTGGAGTCGAAGGTTGTTTCGGCTGAACGTCTCTACGAGAGATCCGTCGCCGAGCAACGTTCCGACTACGATATCGCGCTGTTCATCGCCAAGATGAACCCATGCGCGCAAAAAGTTATATGCCTTCCGGTTTGCCATAGGTCATTTAAGAACTTCCCTCGGTATTCCCCCTCCCAGAGAGTTCGGGAGTCGGGGTTCACCGATATAGTGAGGTTTCTCATCTCGCATTACTGCGAGAGGTCGCAACTGATGCAGCTTGCATCTACGACTTAGTCCCTATCGCTGCCTCTACCTTAGTCCCCTCAACGGGGCCTTCGGGTATATGCAACTCTCTTGACTTGACGGGCGGTGAGTACAAGACCCGAGAACGTATTCACGGCCGCGTAGCTGATCGGCCGTTACTAGCGAATCCGGCTTCATGGGGGCGAATTGCAGCCCCCAATCCGAACTGGGGCGTTGTTTGTTGGGTGTAGCCCTGGACGTAAGAGCCATGCTGATTTGACGTCATCCCCACCTTCCTCCCCGTTATCCGAGGCAGTATCCCGTGAATAGCAACACGGAACAGGGGTTGCGCTCGTTATCCGACTTAACGGTACATCTCACGACACGAGCTGACGGCAACCATGCAGCACCTGTGTAGCACCCTCGAAGGCGGCCAATGTTTCCACCGGCTTGCAGCTACATTTCAAACCCAGGTAAGGTTCTTCGCTTACCATCGAATTAAACCACATGCTCCACCGCTTGTGCGGGTCCCCGTCTATTCCTTTGAGTTTTAGTCTTGCGACCGTACTTCCCAGGCGGGATGCTTAATGTGTTAACTTTTTTAACCGACACTGGGAGGGTCGATACTCCCAATATCTAGCATCCAT
>CAZQNT010000024.1:0-2635 GCA_964595075.1 uncultured Gammaproteobacteria bacterium
CCCTTAAGATAAGGGGGAGTTAGAGGGGGTTATGATGCGCCCGATTGTCGATTTTTACTTTTCACCCTCTTTTTCTCTATTTTCTTCAATTTTTTATGCGTATGCTTCTCTTTCGTCTCTTCTATGCACACGTCGCAAGTCTGTTTGTCGTCAATCATAGATTTTCTTTAATTCTTTTCTTTCCCTCCTCCACTCCCGGTTGATCGTACGCGTTAATGTTGAACAACTCTCCGCAAACGGCCGTAGCGATTTCGAAAAACATTATAAGCGATCCGAGCGATTCAGGAGAAATGTTTTTTACAAACAATGTCCCGTTGGGTCGTTTGTTTTTCATAAGCGCTGCCGCTGTTCCTGCGCGTTCGGCATGGATCAAGCTTTCGAACGAAGCGCCGGCAGCGTATGAAAGTTCCGGAAAACTTGATATTGACGATGGAACGCGAATCGAACTCTTAAATTTATCAACCTCAATGAACGTAACAACCTTATCGTTCGGTCCTTCGTTGTAAAGCTGTATTTGAGAATGCTGATCCGTTGCGCCAAGCGCGGCGACTGGCGTCGGTCCAACAAAAACATCTTTGCCGGCACGATCCTTCCGTTTCCCCAAACTCTCCGCCCAAAGCTGCCGGAACCAAAAAGCAAATTCACGCAACGATTCGGAGTATGGCATTAAAACATGAATTTTCTGACTGTGTTTGGTGTATGCGAGATAGTGAAGCGCGGCAAATCTAACAGCTTCATTGCTCAACGGTGATTCTTTCTCGAATTGATAGCGAACTTTTTTCGCGCCGCTTAAAATCGCCTTAATATCAACTCCGGCCCATGCGAGCGGAAACAACGCCACATCCGACAATGCTGAGAATCTGCCTCCCACGTTTGAGGGGACGGGAAGAGTTTCGCAACCGATTTTATTAGCGAAATTAAGTAGATCCCCCGTTTTCTCGTCCGTTGTTACAACTACGTGATCCGCGACGTTACGCGCTCCCACTTTCTTTTTCAGTATCTCGTAAATCGTAGAAAACGTCGCAATCGGCTCAAGAGTACCGCCGGATTTTGAAATTACGTTGACTAAAGTTTTTTTCCAATCAAGTGATGAGACTATGTTCGAAAGTTCGTCCGGATCGGTATTTGCGCCTGCAAAAACTATTCCCTTTACTCCAAGCGCTTTTACTAACGCGCGTGTCGCGAGATCGGATCCGCCGATTCCGATAACGAGACAGGTTGTAAAACGTTTTTTAGATATTGCGAGTTGCGTGATGCGTGCTTGCATCCCCGTGTCTTCAGGGAGACGCAACCAACCCTGTTCGCCCGCATTCGACGTATCCAAGATGCGGATTTTTGCTATCGCGAGACGCGAACTAAGAGATTTCAAATCTCGAGTCAGCCCCGCCGTCATCATCGAACTCGAATCGTATTTCATGAAATTCATACCACCGAATCATAACACAAAAAACCACGTTCAGGGTTTAATGTTCTGGATATTTTTGATGATGGATTGGATTTGGGACATACATTTGAAACTATTTAAGCAACTGCGTAACCAGCGCGACCATTTGCTCTTTTTTCTTTGGGTCGCTTTCGGCAATAAGAAGCGTCAGTGCCGTTAAGGTCGGCGGACTGATATTGCGGAATTTCTTTGCTTTCGCTTTTCGCAAGAACCAAATGAACGCGAACGCTCCGCTGCGTTTGTTGCCATCCGTGAATGGATGATTTTTCACCATAAAATACAGCAAGTGCGCCGCCCGCTCTTCCACGCTTTCATATACCGGCTTGCCGCCAAATGATTGCAAAACATTTCCCACGATGCCATCAATGCTTCCTTTCGCGCGTTCTTGCGCGAACAGCTCCGTGGCCTCGCCTTTACGCGTGAGTTCGTTGCGTAGATTTGCGATAGCTTCCGTCAGTTCTTTACCGGAAAGCGTTACGGATTTTTTCGTTGCGCCGATTGCCGTGAGCGCGTCTTTATCGTACGCGTCGAGCGACATCCATGTGCTCGCGAATTCTTTAATGAGTTCAAGAACTGTTTTCGGGTCAAGCGCGATATGCTCGGGAAGCAACGCCTGAATGTCGGAAACGGACTTCATAAATGCCTCGTAGTTCTTGGCAATCCGCTTGCGATTGATGGTATAGCCCTTTGTAATATGTTCGCGGAGTGTTTTCGTGGCCCACTGACGAAACCTTGTCCCAACCACCGAATTAATTCTATACCCAACCGCAATAAGAACATCGAGATTATATATATCAACTTGTCTTTTTACTGTCCTTCCGGATTCATTTTGAACTAGTTCCATTTTGGAACCAGTTGCTGTGTGGTTTAACTCCTTTTCTTTGTAGATATTGTGAATGTGTTTGGAAATTGCTTGAGGATTGACACCAAACATTGCCGCCATTTGCATGCGGTTTGCCCAAATAGTATCGCGTTCATAATCACCGCGAAGCTCAATCGCACCGCTTGGCGCCTGGTAAATTACTATCTGTTTATCTTCCTTATTCTTTTTCATGGTTATTTAAGAGTATAGAGCATGGCATTAATTTGGTGTGGAGGTAAATCAGTGCTCATGATTTTAATTCAACGACCAAATCGCATAGTTTAGATACGAGGCGAAACTAACCCAAAGAATGTAGGGCACCAAAAGCC
>CAZQNT010000024.1:2661-14772 GCA_964595075.1 uncultured Gammaproteobacteria bacterium
GGCTAGCCAGAGGAATATGATCTCAATGAGCGCGCCGCCGGGACTTTGCAGACCGAAAAAGATAATCGACCAAAGCGTGTTTAAGACAAGCTGTCCAAGGAATATGCCCAGGGCAATCTTTATTTCTTTGTCATTCCCGCTTCTCTCTTTGTCATTCCCGCTTCTCTCTTTGTCATTCCCGCTTCTCTCTTTGTCATTCCCGCGCAGGCGGGAATCCAGTTTTTTCCATATTAACCACGCCGACACCCCCATTAACGCGTAAAGCGTCGTCCAAACCGGTCCAAACACCCACGCCGGAGGATTGAGAGCCGGTTTAACGATCCCTGCATACCACCCGGCAATGGAAGGAGTCGTAAACACCGAGCCGATGATGCCAGCGAGCTCGGAGACTACGATGGCGATGATGAGTTTGAATGTGTTGTTGATTTTCATAGTCATTTTTTGGATTTATCGTGATGTTCTAATAATTTCTCGACTGGGGAGATACCTCCAAGTATGTCGTGCGGAAAGTAATTCCAAGCATCGGATACCACCACACTTACACATGATCATTTTCTTATGGGTATTCCAAAAAATCTCATCTCCGCAATGAGTGCATTTGTAGTAAGTCTCTTCTCTGGTTTTGTTGGCGATTTCCTTTGGCATATTTATTCTTGGGGTTTCTCAAGCAACCACTCCCATAGCGGCCTGAATTCTATGGTCATATTATCTTTTTTCACCGTGCGCTTCTCATCCCAGGTAAGCACGGTTAATTTTTTTACCTTTAGCTCATCACTTGCCTCGACCAAGGCTTTCGTCTCTCTTTGTTCGACATCCGAACTTATAGACTCATAACAGACTTGTATGAGTTCGGTAACTTCCAATCCATTTTTGACGACAAAATCAACCTCGCGATCATTGCGGGTCTTGTAATAAAAGAGGTCTCTGTTGGGTTTTACGCCTCGCTTCACGAGTTCGGTAAATACCAGATTTTCCATGAGCTTGCCCTTGTCCGGAGAATGCTGAATTGTCTTCGCGCTTATAAAACCATTATCGACTGCGTAAACTTTTCGTGGAGATTTTATGCGCTGTACAGACTTGTGCGAATACCGGAGTAGAGAAAATATAAGATATGCTTCTTCCAGATACTTTATGTATTTCTCTATGGTGGATGCGCTCTTTAAATTCAAAATTTCAAGAATCTTCCGAACTGTATACAAGTTTGCAAAATTGTTTATTAAATGTCCTCCCAAATTTGCTACTTGAGTCGAAAATTTAACCCTGTGCCTTTTAACCACATCTTTGAAAACCAGAGCATCAAACAAAACCTCAAGATAATCCTTGGAGTCGACGTTATTTACCGCCACTTCAGGAAATCCGCCATTAACGAGATAGTTTTCCATGAGATTTAAAAGCTTGCCGCGCTGTTGTGGCAATGCGCTATATTCCTCACTTATTTGAAACTTTTTTGCGCGGAGAAATTCATTGAAATCAAACGGTAGAATTTCTATAGGCACGTGTCTGCCGGTCAAATGCGTGGCGAGTTCTTTTGAAAGCAGGTGTGCGTTCGATCCGGTAAGCACAAGATTGTATCCTTCCCGATGCAAACGATTAACAAACAGCTCCCATCCGGCGAGGTTTTGTATTTCATCAAACAGGACAGTCTTTACTTGGCCATACGCGGCATGCAATTCTTTCATCAGTTCATCGGTGGCTATACCGCCTGCGCTCGATAACACCTCGTCGTCAAAATTGAAGTACATGAACGGCCGGTCCTTCAAGAGCACGAGAGAAAAGACAGATTTTCCTGCCCGTCGAGGCCCGAGAACTACTTTTATCAAATTCGAATCCAGCCATTTTCTGGCAAATGGCGCTTTAGTGCGTTCTATGTACTCAAGAGTCAAAAGTTGCTCTTTTTGCAGTTTTTGGTTGGAAACTATGTCTTTAAGCATATTATTTTACTTGTGTTGGACAGAATACCTTATTTTTGTCCAGTACAAGTACTGTACTGGACAGGAAAGGCAAAGTCAACAATATGGACAATCGAGAAACCCCAGCTGAATACAAGGATAAATTTCAGCTCATCTTCGTGGGTATGTTTTGGTCGGATGATCCAAGATATGAGACATGGACAGAGGGTCGGATTGAGATTCGCACAATGAAAGCGGCCGGAATTACAGACGCGACAAAATCATTCGTAATAACAAACCGGCAGTCGCCGATCTGACAAGTGAGATTGTTGAAATAAATCATAACGCAAAAACCCCGTTTTGGGGTTTTTGTATATGGCTCGGGGACTAGGGCTCGAACCTAGATTACTTGGGCCAGAACCAAGCGTCCTACCATTAGACGATCCCCGATTGGAAATTGCAATCTAACCACTCGCTTGCGTCCGCCTCAGGCGGAAGACGATCCCCGAATGAATGCGACGGAAAAATACCTTGTTAAATAGCTCTCGTCAAGATTCGGCGGGGCCGTCAACCAGTTTGCCGTCGAAGATGTGGAGTATTTTTGAAACAGGGTCTGTTGAAACGGCGCGCGGATCATCCGCTTCTCCAATTACCGCTTCTATAGAAACCCTCTCATTTCCCAAAACAGAGCCGACCGCTTTTTGAAACACCTGTTTGTTTTTTAGTTGATCCAGTAATTTTTCCTTATGAAACGCATAACGGAACCGAAGAATCAAGGTGGCTCCGTCGTATGAAATCGGAGTAACGGTCGATAGAATAAATGATAGCGATGCGTTGTCTTGTGAGACAACTTTTATTATATCTTGCCAATTTCTATGTGATATCCCATCAAGTTTTTTCGTCGGAGTTGCTGTTGGAGTCGGAAATTTTATCGGTTCGATTGCCGGTGGAGGAGCATTATTCGGCGACTCCGGCGGCTTAATGGCCTCGATGCGCCGCGCGTTCGGCAGCAGAGCCAACGCAATCGGCGTTATCGCGAGCTCCAGCGCAAACCTCGCGTCAATCCCCTGTTTCGCATCGCGTCTGCGTTCCATAAAAAGTAAAGCGATGTCGGACAGTTCGCCGGCTGAAAAAGATCCGACCAGACGGGAGATTTCAGAGGAACCCTCATAACCATCCGCTATCTTTTTCGCATAAGCCGGATCTTCCGCCGCCAAGAGCAAATGCCTAACGCATTCCAGGCAGTCGTCAAAAAAAGGGAGTAGCGGTATTCCGTCTTCTTCCAATTTAGTCACTTCGGCAAGCGCGGCTTGCAGTGAGCGGGACGAGCAGGCGAAAAGTAAATCAACCGCGCGAGGAACGCGTGATAACGGAATAACGAATCCGGCAACATCCGCATTTATATCCTTCTCGCCAAGCGCGAGCATCTGACCCAAGAGCGTCTCCGCATCACGCACGCAACCTTCGGCATGGCGGACGATCGATGAGACAACCGTGGGATCTACATTTATTTTTTCCAGTTTCGCCAAATCGTTAATCCGCTTCGCCATCACTTCCGGATTTATCCTTTTAAAATCGTATCGTTGGCAACGAGAAAGTATTGTTAATGGAATTTTATGCAGCTCCGTTGTAGCAAAAATAAACAAAGCATACTCCGGCGGCTCCTCCAATGTTTTCAGCATTGCGTTCCATGCCGGTCCCGTGAGCATGTGCGCCTCATCCAGAATATAGATTTTATATCGGTTCTTAACCGGCGTGAATCGAACGTGTTCGAGAATCGCTTCGCGCACGTTGTCCACGCCATTGTGGGATGCGGCATCTATCTCGATTATGTCGATCGACGAACCTTCGGATATGGAACGGCAGCTCGCGCATTCGCCGCACGGCTCACCATCTTTTGCGTTTTCGCAATTCAAAGCTTTCGCCAAAACTCTGGCGCTCGTTGTTTTTCCCACTCCTCGTGGTCCCGAAAAAAGATACGCATGCGCCGTTTGCCCGCCAGCGACCTGTTTACGCAGTGTTTCGGTTATCGTTTCTTGACCGGTGATATCATTGAAACGTCCAGGACGGTGCGTGCGGCTAAGCGACATAAGACGATAACTTAACGTGCGGTCGCACGCGAGTCAAAAATGTATTTGTACTCCACTGTCATCCTCGCGTACGCGGGGATCCAGACCGTGAAGAATACACATATTGATCTGGATTCCCGTCTGCACGGGAATGACATAAATGCAGGAATTTTTACTAAAAACATCCTCACTACTCTTCTTTTTTGATTACGTTCTCCACGGCCGCCCATTTAGAGGGCGCTGATTTCGGTATAAGAATTACAGCTTCGTCTCCTGCCTGTCCCTTATAATATGAAACCGATGCGGGAAGGACGCTGTACTTTTTACCTTCGGCAACCACTTTCCAAGTTTGCGTATTCTCGTCGCGTAAAAGAGCGCCTACGATTCTTTCGCGTTCTATCGGTCCGATTTGCTTGAATAAGAAACTTCCGTTGGATTGTATCGTGAGTTTCAGGATATCTCCTTCTACAAGTTTTGACTTTGAAGCGTAATTTTGCGGAACGATATACTGACGCCCATCCGAGCCAACCATGTTCTGTCCGTCAAAAACGCCTTCAACGATTCGTCCGTCGTTTTGAGATCCGATGAGCTCTCCCTCCGATGTTTGTATTTTGGTCAGTAACTGTTCTATGTCGGCCGATTCCGCATCGCTCGCCAATACAAGTTCAAGCTGATTCAGCGTCTCGCGGATATTGGAAATCAGTTTTTTTGACAACAACAACTTCGTCTCAGTAGAATTGAGTTTTGATTTTTTCTCGTTATCGGTTTCTTCCGATTCTTCAAAATCCGAAGTTATTTCTTCTTTTTTATTATTTGACATACCTTTTCTCGCCCACCCAGGCGAATTATCCACACCTAGATTATCACACAGGTTCTCTTTTGCAAAACTCCACAAGTGTCATTCCCGTCCTTTTTTGTCATTCCCCCGATGGCCATCGGGGGAATGACATACATCCTATCTCGAGGATGACTACGCTTCTTCCTCCTTAATCATTTGCTCTATCGAAGCGGATCGTTCTTGGATTTCCGCTTCAACCAGTTCTCGCTTGCGTCCGTATTTGAATCTTGAAAGCTCTCTGATCATCTCCGGTAATTCTTTATCACCATCCGGCATTGCTCGATACGGCTGCATATTAAATGGGCGTGTCGCGGTGTTGTCTATCAAGATTTTCGCGTTACACGTAAACGCTTCCACGTTTATCAAGTCGTACGATGAAAACACCGGAGCGAATTCCTTCTCCAAAAATTCCGCATCGTCCGGACCAACGCGAAAAGACATCATGCTCCCGACGTTTCCAAAGATCGCGTCACGGATGAGAGTGTCTCCTTTTTGCGTAAGCTGCCCGATGAACTGGTGCGCTATCACGAGATCCAATCCGTATTTTCTAGCTTCCGAAAGAATCGCGGAAATAGAATCGGTTAGGAAATTTTGGAACTCGTCAATGTATAGGTAGAAATCTTTTCTTTCTTTCGGATCCATGTCGGTGCGTGAAAGCGCTGCCATGAGAATCTTTCCTACGAGCACCATACCGATGAGATATGCGTTGATGTCTCCAAGTTTTCCTTTTGAAAGATTTAGAAGAAGAATCTTTCCCTCGTCCATCACCTGCCTGACGTTAAACGCGCTCTTCTGTTGACCGATGATCGGCCTCATAACGTCGTTGGAAATGAACGGCGTCAGCTTTGACGTGATGTACGGAACCATGTTTTGAAGCGACGCCTCGCCTCCCGCCTTTTGCGCTTCTTTTTGCCAAAAATCTTTGACGACTTGGGTCTTGCATTTAGATAGCTTTAGATTACGAAACTCTTCATCGGCTAACACTTTGGGTATTTCCATGAGAGTACTTCCTGTATCAGGATCGTCCATAATCAAAATCATCGCGTTTCTCATGTATTGCTCGAACATCGGACCTCCTGTGGATTTAAGGTCGTACAACTTATCAAAAATCTTAAGCATCTCGTTGATGACGAAAGTTTTTTGCTCCGGATATTTCGGATCGTATTCGAGCATGTTTAGCCCCATCGGCCGTTCAATGTCCGCCGGACTGAAATAGATTACGTCTTCAGCGCGTTCTCGAGGAACGAACGCGAGAGCGTCTTCTGCAAAGTCCCCGTGCGGATCAATCACGCATACTCCTCTTCCTTCTTGAATATCCTGCTTCACCATGCTCTTCATTAACTCTGTTTTTCCGGAGCCGGATTTACCGATGATATACGTATGCCTTCGGCGATCAGCCGGTTTCATTCTTATCACGTACTCGTGTCCGCGATATTCCGAATGCCCGAGTTTTATGCCTTCCGTAGGCAGATTGGTCGGTGGAAGAGCGCGTCTCGCCAGAAGCCAATCGATTTTTGGAGTTTCGGTTGACGGAAGCGGCATGTGATAGAGGGATGCCATCTCCGCGGAATTCAAAACTATGGAGTAACGAGTATCGAAATGACGATAGATAAAGTGGCGAATGAGGACTTTTTGAGAACGCGGAGACGACTTAACGAAAGAATTTCCGTATTCGTAGATATTGTGTTGGCCGTACGCGCCCAAAATATCGTTCATGTATCGCTGCGCCTTATTCGGATCAGAGGATGAGACGACGATGCGCACGTTAACATCAAGTCCGGCCTTGGACGCTTTTTCCTCAAGCCCCTTTACCATTTCTTCTTCGAGCGGAGTCAGCCGGTACGGTTCGTCGGGTTTCTTTTCACCGGGTTTTGCGGTAGACGCCAAGCCCTTCAACTCTTTTCCAACCGACTTCATTATCGTACCTCCTTTTACGTCGGAAAGCTTTTTTCCTTGCTGCATTCCACGGGCTATACGAATCCCTTCGGTCCTCCACTTTTTCCGAGCGCTTCTAACTACATATTGAATAGCCGCACCATCATCTCCTGTCACTTTCGAAAGAGCGTTAGTCAGAGAGTTCAGAGGGTCTGATTGCAGTTTTTCGTACGTTTTGATCGGAAAAGCGTTTGATCTGCGAAGCATTAGATATGAGCCGATTACGACGCCGGTCGGTGAAAAGATACTGTAATCGGGTACTTCGTCGATCTGCGCGTGCGGATATTGCGCATGAACCTGTTCTTCGATAAAACTCCGGTAAGCGGCAGGCGCTGCGGCATAGAACGAAATCTTGTCTTTATGGCTCACTATTTCAAATGCAAAATGGTCTTCGCGACCGAAAAGCCACGAAAAAAATCCTTTTTCCGCCTTGAACGATCCGACGGTTGAAAATATAGTCTCCATCACCGCTATCATCTCTTGTTTCTGCTGCTGGGATTTTTCCCCGCTGTCTTCTTTTTTTGTTTCTTTTGGCACGCGTATCAGAAGAACCTTCATTCCAAACGCGCTCTGCGCTCGTCCGCGCCTGTTAAAAGAACGTCGAATCAACATTAGGACTACGAACACGATTAGGCCGATTCCCAGGAGTATAAAGATTAAAACAACGATCGGATCCGTCAATAAAGAAGTGAAATCGAATGGCGCGGAAGCCACGCTCTCGTCAAAAACATCCGCCTGAAAAAGTAGGGCTATCATGGTTGTTTTAGGGAATCCTCTTTCATCGCCTCCGCCATCTCCATTATGTTATCCGTTTTGATTTTCGCCTCCTGTTCCAAAAAATATCGATTCACTCCAGGAATCGTGTGAAGCCAGTCCCGTATAAGTTTCAACACCTTTCCTGCTTTAACCTTGAAGTTTCGTACCATTGCGGATATCTCGTTTGCCGCTTCCTCGCCTTTTTTCTTGAACAATGTCTGTGCCGCCGGTGGCATAGTCGTGTAAAAAGAACCGAGATCTTTTTCCATTATTTTTTCCACTCTGATCAAAGTTTCGTCTTTTACAACGGCTTTTTGCGCGGATATCGGCTGCGCGGAAGGCTGCGCCGAAGACGGAATCGTCACTTCTACCGGTTTTTCAAGAAAAGTTTCACGCGAAGACTCCGTGCTTTCGTACGCACGCTCATCCGCCTCAACGTTTGTTTCTTGCGCCTGTTTCGTTTCAATTCCAACGGACTCAAGGCCGGGTTCCAGCTGCTCGTTCGGCATAGATATAGTGTACCACACTCGATAAAGACTGAAACACGCTTTGTATGTGGTATAATGAATTAACGAATATCACATTATTAAATTATATTTATCGCAGCGAGGACTGTTTGAGCGAAGCGAGTTCCGCAGCGAGATAAATATAATTTAATAATGTGATATCTACACGATTCAAATGAAAAATTCTTCGCGGATCGAGAGCGCCGTGTCGGACGGATTCGAATGGATCCACGTAAAAAGCAATGACAATAAAGAAATCGACGCGTTGCGCCGCGGTTTTAAACTTCACCCGATAGATTGCAAAGAAACCCTGCCGCCGATTCAACGTCCGAAGCTGGTCATGCGTGAGGATTATCTTTTCATGATCCTCCTTTATCCTTTATATGACAAAAACACGGGGGTGATACGAACGTCAGAGGTGGATTTTTTCATTTCAAATAAACGGCTGATTACAGTGAACAAAGACGGGCTCCCTGCTTTGACGCGACTTTTTCACGCTACAAAAAATACGGTTCCGAAGAATAAGAAATCCGATAAAGTATGCTCGGTCGAAGACGTTGGCCATGTGCTGTATCTTCTTCTAAACGATCTTCTTGAAGATGTCTCTCCAATATTGATTCACCTATCGGAAGACATCGACAATCTGGAATCAAGAATGTTCCAAGAATTCGAAAAGGGTTTGATACAAGAACTGCTGCGAGTAAAAACAAATATAGTCAACGTCAGAAAAACGCTTCAAGGACATAAATCGGTGATTCGCAACCTGATCCGCTACTCCGAAGGAAGATTCCCGATAAAAGAACTTGAAGTTTACTTCGAGCGATTGGTCGAACAGACAAAAGAGCTTTGGGATACGCTCGAAGTCCAAAAAGACACTATAAACGCGCTTCACGAAACCAACGCGTCGCTGATCGATTTCCGTATTAACGAAATTATGAAAACACTTACGATATTTTCCGTAATCGTTTTCCCGATGACGCTGCTCGCCGCGATTTTCGGCATGAACGCAAAATACATGCCGTTCGTAGAAGGCAAATACGGTTTCTGGATGATCATCGGGCTTATGTCCTTCTGTATTCTTTCGATGCTTCTATTCTTCAAAAAGAAGAAGTGGATTTAGGAATCGCTTTTTGCCCGCTTTCCGTATCTTCTACCGTCCATCCTCGTTCTATAATCTCATCGCGCAAACGATCCGACTTAGCCCAGTCTTTTTCGTTTCGCGCTGTTTCTCTTTCAGCCATTAGGGCTTTGATATCTTCAGGAATTTCAACCGGAACGTGTATATATTGCACCAAGCCAAGTCCCAGCACCTTATCCATTGCCAAGACCGTTTCTGCTTTTGCGGAAGTCGGATAATCGGAGTCCACGGTTTTCCATAAAATTGAAAGTGCCTGTGATGTATTCAGGTCGTCGTTTAACGCCGCTTTAAACTCCGCTTCAAGATCCGCGCATCCGACGCTCGGCTTATCCCAGTTGCGCACAACCGATCTAAGCTTGTCCAAAGCATTTTTCGCTGCCTGCAAAGCATCCCAAGTGAAGTTCTGTTTTTGGCGATAGTTGGCTCCAAGAAAAAGATATCGGAGCACTATTGGATCAAACCCCTTTTCATCAAGATCGTCTAGAGTATAAAAATTTGTCAGCGACTTGGACATCTTACGTCCATCAACGAGCAGAAATTCTACATGAAACCAATAATTTGCGAGAGGTTTTCCATGCGCGGCGACGCTCTGCGCGATTTCGTTTTCATGATGTACGGGAATATGATCTATTCCGCCTGCGTGAATATCGAACGGTTGTCCGAGATATTTTTCCGCCATTGCGGAACATTCTATGTGCCAACCCGGGAATCCTACGCCCCACGGACTTTCCCACTCCATTTGGCGGGTAGGTTTTAGGTTGCAGGTTTCAGGTTTCAGGTTGGTAGGGCAGGAAAACTTCCACAGAGCGAAATCCGTGGGATTTTTCTTTTCCGGGTTTGCGGCTACTCGCGCGCCTTCTTCTTTTTCTTCAAGCGCTTGTCCGGAAAATTTTCCGTAGTCTGGATATTTTGAGGTATCAAAGTAGATTCCGTCGCTCGTCTTGTATGTGAATCCCTTCTCCTCGAGAATCTTGATTAGCGAGATCTGCTCTGCGATATGTTCCGTTGCTTTTGGCGTTTTTGTTGGCGCGAGGATATTCATCGCCATTAAATCTTTGAAGAATAGTCGCGTGAAACGTTCTGCAATATCTTTTGCCGATTCGTGCGATTCTGCGGAAGCTTTTTCCAATTTATCCTCTCCTTCATCCGCGTCATCCGTCAGATGACCGACGTCCGTAATATTCAAAACGTGTTCGACTTTATTTCCTTCGTTCTCCAAAACGCGACGCAGAACGTCCTCCATTGTATACGAACGAATGTTCCCGATGTGAGCGCGCTGATAGACCGTGGGACCGCAAGCGTACATTTTAACAACGCCGGTAGTAATCGGCTTGAACTCTTCTATTTTCCTGTTTGCCGTGTTCCAAATTTTTAGCATTGCAACATCCTATCAACACGAACTACAGATCGCAACAGATCAGTCCGTCTACGACGTTTGAGGCGTTTTTTCTTATGCCTGACATAAACTTGCCGCCCGAGCATTGAAATGACCCCGATCCTGACGCGACGTTCACGGTGACGCAAGAACTGCGCGTATTGTTAGGAACGTATAAGTCTCCGTTGCCGTAAAAACTGTAATTGCCATACCCGACGTATCCGTATTTTAACGTTGATGAATCGACTCCGTATATTCCGCCGCTCGAACCCGATCCGAATACTCCGATGGATGAGCTTATGGCTTGGATTCCGTATCCTCCCGAACCAAACGATTCGGCGAATATCGCCGTACCGTCCGGAATTGCGACATGGAGTTGCCCCGTCATAGTGTCACCGGTCACGTCAACGAACGTTTCCGGCGCCGGTTCGTTAGGGGCAGGCCATGAGCCGATGCAGTTTATCGGATTTCCGTTCGGATCTTGATAGCAATACTCCTTTGCGTATACGCGGCCTGTGGCGCCGTCAGACGAGTCGGTTTTAATATCGCCTATTACGTTTAATAAAAAAGTCCCGATGGAATTCCAATTGCCTACGTTAAGCGTAGTGTTTTCGTCATAAGACTGCGAATCAATCCTTAACGCTTTTGAGTCGGCCATAAAAAAATCCCCGCCGATTCTCGCCGATCCTGAAATGTTGAATTCCGTAGAACTTTGTTTGTCGTTAGGATTTTCCGCCGGAATATTCCAAACCAGCCCCTGCGTATTAGTGTACGGGGGCGCGGAACTCGGACCCTTAAAAGCGGCAAACGCCAATAGAGGCGCTATCACTCCGCAACTCGCTACTACAACAACATAAACCGAACGGGTCATGAGAGAAGTATAACACAAATTATCAGTGTCATTTCGAGGAGGCTTGTGCGACGCGGCAATCTTTCGAAGGAGATTTACTCTGAAAGATTGCCACGTCGCCTGCTGGCTCCTCGCAATGACAAACACATTTATTAGCGGTATTCGTGATATACTTGTCCGTGCTATGGAGCCAAAATCTTACAGCCGCTACTTGCTTACGGTTCTTTGCATTTCTGTCGTGTTCACCACTCTGACGCTTGTTGGAATAAATGCTTGGATGACGCAACAAAACCTAGAGACGGATGACTCGGCGTCCGTTTCTGAAGAACAGTCTCGGCAAGCGTACAGCAATGGATATACTGCAGCGCGAAAACGTCTGACGGATGCCGGTCTATGTATTCCTATGGGCGAAACGAAGTATATAACCGCCAGTGTCATTTCCGTTGGAAATGATCGCATGCTGGTCACGCAACGAAGTCTGGACACTGATCCGATCGCCGACGGAGTTTCAGACGAGAGAACGGTGTTCATTACGGCGGAAACGAAAATTTATTTTGAATCACTTAAATCTCCTGACAAAATCGCCAAGTCACCGTTATCCACAACCGACAGAGTGACTGCGGATTGGACGGACATACCACAAGGAAACGGATTGGTTAGAATTTACGCCGCAGAAGACGTTCGTCTAAAAGAAGAATTTACCGCGACGGAGATAGCTATTTTGAGAAACGGTTTATAATCCGGCATCGCGCAAT
>CAZQNT010000025.1:0-13883 GCA_964595075.1 uncultured Gammaproteobacteria bacterium
GCTCTCGTTCACGATCTTATCCACTGATGGAAGTGGGTCGGTGAAAGGGGTGAACGGGAAAAGCTTCTTCCAGTTCAACCAGGTCACCGACGTAGTGAACGGGTCGCTCTACGCCGGGCCAATGGAGATCGAAGCTCCAAACGGCGCGAAGGTCGCGAAGGTCGTGCTCGCGGACTCGTTCGTGATCGCGAAGGGGGAGACGCTCAAGCAGGCGTTCGCGTCTGCATTGTCGTGGATCAAACCGGACGACATCGAGTTCGCCGGTCACGACTTTCAGATCGTTTTCAACCTCGACGAGATCGTCGGCGTGGTCGTGGAGTCCGGCGCGTCGCTCACGCCCGGAAACGTGTCACCGGAGGAGGACTTGAAGCAGTCCTTCCACATTCCCAAGGAGTGAGATTCGCTCTCGCTCGTCCCCTCGTCCCGCTCCGTCATGCGCTACGCAAGACGGAGCTTTTTTTATTGTGGTATACTTCCGGCAAAGCCAAAAGATTAATTATATTCGCGTATATGATTACAGATTCTGTTTTAGGAAAGAGTAAAGTCCATACCGAGCTTGAGCCGAACCCAAAACTGGCTCGTATGTTAGGAGGTGTCGTCGACCTCTGCCTATACGCGGCAATTGTTCTCGTCCCGTTATTCTTTCTTCCATTCACTCTGGATATTTTGGAGCTGAACAAACAGACGTTATTTCTTATTTTGACCGGAATCGCGACACTCGCATGGATCGGACAAGCGATAAGCTTGCGTCGATTCACTTTAAGCCGATCATGGCTTCACATGGTCGTAGCGGTTTTTTTTGTCGGCTATCTCGTGACTACCGCTTTTTCTCTCGATAGATATTTGTCATTCATCGGAAACATCGGACAGATGCAATGGTCATTTGTCACAATAGCGGCATTCGTTTTTTTCTACATGATTGCAGTGAATACAATGAGTGGAACCACCAAGTTGTATGACATGATTCTTGCGTTTCTCGCATCATCCGTTCTTGTAGGTATTTTTGGTATTTTGCAGATAGTCGGCGTTTATCCGTTCGGCTGGATGGGAGCGTTCGTGAAGGTAAATACTTTCAATAGCGTCGGCACGATAAATGCGCTTGGTGTCTATATGGTGCTTCCGCTTATTCTTTCCGCGTCGCTAACGGTGTTGGGGTGTAAGAATAATACGTGTATTTTAGGAAAGAACGGCAAACCGAACGCTTGGGCTAAAGCGCTCGTATGGGCGGCTTTGACAGTCTCTGTCGCTGTAGCGATTGTCGTGGATTTTTGGGTGGTTTGGGCCGCTATTTTGTTTGGAACCGCTCTTCTTGTCGTTATTCCAATACTACGAACGCGTCGCGTAGAACGTTCGCTGAAGTTGGTCGTGCCATCGGTTCTAGTCGTGCTTTCCGTGGTCTTGTTACTTTTTAGAACCCCTATCGATTTCAAGCTACCGGCTGAAGTTTCTCCGTCTACAACGGCCTCGTGGCAGATCGCGAAAAAGGTTTTACAGGAAAAACCGTTATTCGGCTCCGGTCCCGGCACATGGATTTATGATTACTCGAAGCATCGGTCTGTTGGAGTGAACCTTTCGCAGTTCTGGACGATTCGTTTTGAGCGGAGCATCTCCACCGTGCTTACTCTGCTCCCGACGATTGGTATTGTAGGAATGGCGTTATGGATCATTCTGATAATTTCGGGTATCGCGAAAAGCGCGTCGCATCTTCTTCGCGAACGGAATGACGACTTGTGGCAGGCATATCTGACGGTGTTTACCGCGTGGATCACGTCGGTGTTCATTGCGTTTTTCTACAACTACAATTTTTCACATCATTTCGTATTCTGGTTTTTACTAGCATTGCTTTCTTCTCTGGTCGCGTCTAATTCAGTCGCATGGGACGCTAAAAAATCCGCTGCGAATTCAGCTGTATTGTCTCTAATTTTTTTGTTCCTGTGCGTTTCCACTGTCACGATCATTTGGCTATCGACGCAGAGACTGATGGCGGATGCCAGATATGCCTACGCTGTGGAATCATACCGTTCAGGCAATAATATCCAGGGTTCAATAGATGCGCTTAATTCATCGGTTGGCTTGAATCGTTGGAATGACGTCTACTATAGAAATTTATCCCAAGCGTATTTGATCAGGGCGAATGAAGAGTTCCAACTCCCACCGGATGCTGATCGAACCAATAAGGTTAATGTTTCCATTTCATCGTCTATCGCCATGGCAAAGCGAGCGACCGAAGTTTCTCCGGCGAACGTCGATAACTGGTCGAACGATGCGCTCGTGTTTCAAGCGATTGCGTCGTTTACGCGTGGGGCGGATGAAGAGGCGATAAAATTATTTGAGAAAGCCATGACTCTGGAACCGAACAATCCGGCATTTATTAACGAGATCGGAAAACTGCGCATTCTGCGATCCGACGCTTATCGCCAACAACTTCAATCTCCAGATGAGACGAAGCGGCAAGAGGCGCAGCAGAATATAAAACTCGAACTTGATAAAGCCGCTGAAGCGTTGAATCAATCCATACAGATCAAACCGGATTACGCGCTCGCGCATTATAATCTTGGATTGGTTTACGAACGGCAAGGACGGCTTCAGGACGCGATCGTAAAATTGGAGCAGGTGCTGCAGACGGATAATAAAAACGTCGGCATCGCGTTTCAGCTGGCCATCCTCTACTATAGAAACAACGAGAAAGACAAGTCGCTGAATTTATTCGAGCAAATTATTGCGATTGAGCCGAATTACGATAATGCGCGATGGTATCTCTCAACGATATACGAAGAAATGGGTCGATATGACGACGCTATCGCTCAAGTTCGAAAGGTGGCGGAAAATAATGCAGAAAACCAGGCGGTTCAGGATCGTTTAACGTTTTTGATCCAGCAACGTAACGCCAAAACCAAACCCGCAGCAACGCCGCTTCCTGAGCCTGTAAAGGAGACTATCAGCGGACCGAAAGAACAGAATGAAGTGAAGAATCCTTAAATATCACAACAGATATGCCAGGAGGTTGGAGAGAACGGATTCTGCGGTGGTTCCACTCGGAACCGCCGCCTTCCGTTTCGTTCGATCCAGTGTATTTTGAGCGTCTTTGCTTGGAAAATCCGGAGCGCGCTCTTGCGGCGCTTCAGCAAGGGCATCGCGATTTGGCGGATGAGTTTGAGCGCGTTTATCAGGATTACGAACGAACTTTGGAGAATACCGCAATTCGATTAAAGACGATGAAGCCAAGCGATCTGCATCGCGAAATTCGTTCACTCAGAGACGTACACGACGCGCTTCGCCGAACGCTTCGTCGGCTCGACGCGTCAATGCGGAGCGCGAGTGAGATCGAGCGAGAGTTGGGAGAATGGCGGACGCGCGAAAAAGAAGGAGGTCCGTGGCACGCGGATCATCCGAAAGTCCGCGCGGAAATTCTTCGTTCGGAATTATCTGTTCGGGAAGAAAAGCCATTGAATGTTATTCCGCTCGAATCATCTCCGTTTGCAGAGACGCCGGAACAATGCAGATACGAAATCGTTTCGGATGAATCGCGGTTATCGTATTCGCAAGAGATGCAATTACCGGAAGTGACGGCCGAACAGCTGATCCATGCGATCCGCCACGCGAATCGCGAAGCGGAGCGTTGGCACGAGTCACCGGAAATCGGTCGCGACGCCATTGACGAGGTAAAAGAATTGCGACGGCTTCACGCTATGTTGAAACAAAGAGATAGAGAAAGCGGCACGATGCGAGATCGCATAGAGCTTGCGGTAAATTCCAGAGGATCGTATTGACGGAGTAGGAAATTTCAGTCATCCTCTCACATACTAGGGCCGTTAGCTCAGCTGGTAGAGCGCTTCCATGGCATGGAAGAGGTCAACGGTTCGATCCCGTTACGGTCCACCATCATTAAATCCCCAAGTAGGGGATTTTGTGTTTTTAATAAAGAAGAGCGCCCCGATAGCTATCGGGGAGGTCAACGGTTCGATCCCGTTACGGTCCACCATCATGAAATCCCACGCGCAACGTGGGATTTTACGCATTCCGTAGGGGCGGGCTTGTCCCGCCCTCCCCGCATTTCCAATCGTAACCGGTTGCCTCGCCGTTGGCGACGGGCATTCAATGCGATTCGGTCTGCTGACCGAATCTGGGCGGGACAAGCCCGCCCCTACGTAGTGATCGTCACGCGCCCGAACGCCGCTTGATCCGAGACGCGATTCGCTGTAGTCTCTGTTCGATATGCCTCTTCAGATCGGGATCGTCGGGTTGCCGAACGTTGGGAAGTCCACGTTGTCTTCCGCAATTACGAAAAAATCGGCGGACTGCGCGAACTTTCCTTTTTGCACGATTGATCCGAACGTCGGAGTCGTGGAAGTTCCTGATGAGCGGCTTGAAAAACTCGCTGTCATTTCTCGCTCCGGCCGTATCGTTCCCACCACGATCGAGTTCGTGGATATCGCAGGGCTTGTGAAAGGCGCGGCAGAAGGACAGGGGCTAGGAAATAAATTTTTGTCTCATATTCGAGAATGCGACGCCATCGCGCAGGTTCTTCGCGCGTTTGCGGATCCGAATGTGATCCACGTTGAGAACACGGTCGATCCTGCGCGCGACGCGGAAACGATAGCTCTTGAATTGGCTCTTGCGGACATGGAATCTGTTTCAAAAAGGTTACAAAATATCGAACGCCAGCTCAAAGGCGGAAAAACAAAAGAGCTTGAGGCGGAATACGCGGTTTTGAAGAAGGCGGAAAACGCATTGAACAATGCGGGATCCGGTTCGGCGTTGCGAGATATAGAATGGAGCGAGGACGAACGGAAGATCTTGAAGGGACTTTCTTTGCTCACCATGAAGCCGATGCTTTACGTCTTAAATGTCAGCGAATCCCAACTCGCCGACGGCTCGTGGAGGGAGAAGTTTGCAGTACGCAACACGCAACACGCAACACGCAGCATTGTTCCGATTTGTGTAAAGATGGAGGCCGAGCTCGCGGCGATGCCGGAAGATGAAAAGAAAGAATATCTCGCCAGCGTCGGACAAGAATCGTCCGGTCTCGACCGACTGATTGTTGAAGCTTATGCGGCGCTTGGTCTCATTACGTTTCTAACTTCCGGAGAGATGGAGACTCGCGCGTGGACTGTTGTAAAAGGAACGAAGGCGCCTCAAGCCGCAGGCGTGATCCACAGCGATTTTGAGAAAAATTTCATTCGCGTTGAAGTCACGGACTGGAAAGATTTCGTGGAACTCGGAGGAGAATCAAAGTGCCGCGAAAAGGGTCTCGTCCGCGTCGAAGGAAAAGAATATGTTATTAAAGACGGCGATGTGTGCTATTTTAGAGTCGGGTAACATTTGTCCCCGTGTCATTCCCGTGAAGACGGGAATCCAGATAAAAGGAGTATTTCTCACTGTCTGGATCCCCGCCTCCGCGAGGATGACAAATACGCTGGGACGACAACCTTTTTTGTAGACTAAATATATGCCGCAAAAAATTCGTAAAGTAGTAATTCCCGTCGCCGGATACGGCACGCGGTTTTTGCCGGCTACCAAGGCAATGCCTAAAGAGATGTTGCCCATCATAGACAAGCCGGTTATCCAATACGTCGTGGAAGAAGCGGTAGCGTCCGGCATCGAGGACGTTATTCTCGTAACGTCATCCGCCAAGCGCGCGGTCGAAGATCATTTTGACGACAATCACGAATTGGAAAACTGGCTGGAAAAGACGGGAAAGACCGCGCAGCTTGAAGCGATTCGGCAGATCGGGAAGATGGCGAATTTTATCTACGTCCGTCAGAAAGGTCCGTACGGTAATGCCACGCCGATTCTCAACGTCAAGCATCTTATCGGCGACGAACCGTTTGCCGTGTTGTTCGGTGATGAAATTTTTAGCGGAGAAGTTCCACGTCTTAAACAAATGATCGACGTATATACGAAGTACGGCGATCCGGTGCTTGGCGCGATTCCTGTCGATGACGAAGGTACGAAACGGTACGGGATAATCGATCCTGCGGCGGAAGTAGAGCCGGGAATTTTTCAGCTGAAAGGAATGGTGGAAAAGCCCGGGCCGGAAAAAGCGCCTTCCCGCATAGCTTCGATCGGCGCTTACGTTTTGACGCCGGATATTTTTAACGCGATTGTGGAGACGGCTCCCGGACATGGCGGAGAATACGTTTTGCTCGACGCTATCAAGCTTCTTTTGAAGACACGTCCCATTTACGCCCGCGTTCTCGAAGGGACTTATCACGACACCGGAACCAAAATCGGTTGGCTTAAAGCGAATATCGACGCAGCTTTTCAGCGACCTGATTTGCGCGATGATGCCATGGAGATGATTAGAAAATTTCAGAAAGGGTGACAGGTAGGTAACAAAGGTTGTAGAATGTAGGCGATATGAATCGACGCCGGTTTTTTAAGATCGTTTCGAGCCTTGTTTTTTTAAGCGTATTCGCCGGCCAAGGCTGTACGCGCGCGCCGGATGCGGCGGTGGTTCAGGCATCCAAACGCGTTGAGCTGAATATCTGGGCGGTGATTGACGATTTGGACGTTTATCAAAATATCGTCAGCGATTACCGCGCGTTACATCCGAACGTTTCCGTTAACTATCGTCGGCTGCGGATTGAAGAATACGAGAATGAATTGCTGAACGCCTTGGCGGAGGATCGCGGGCCGGATATTTTTATGATTCATAACACTTGGATCGGGAAATATCAGCCGAAGATTCTTCCAATGCCTCTCTCCACGAACGTAGCCGTGCAGACGGTCGTTGGAACTGTAAAAAAAGAAGTTACTTTTCAGCTCGCGACCGACCGCTCGATCTCGGTCAAGCAGTACAAGAACGATTATCCGGAAGCGGTAAGCAAAGACACGGTCAGAACTATCAACGTTTCTACGGATCCTGACAGACGCCAGATGGAGCAACGCATTATGGCGGTTCCCGTCTCTCTCGATACGCTTGCCATGTATGTCAATAAGGATCTTTTGAACGCTGCTGGAATCCCTACTATACCGGGCGAATGGAGCGCTTTTCAACAAGCCATTCCAAAGCTCGTGAAACAGGATACGCAGGGAAAATTGTTGCAGTACGGCACCGGAATCGGGACCGGCTACAACGTGGATCGCTCGCCGGATATCATTTCCGTTCTCATGATGCAGAACGGTTCGGAGATGAGCGCGGCAGACGGAACGCCGACGTTCGGACTCATACCAACGGCTCTTAGAGAATTGCGCGACCGGCCTCCGGCTTATCAGGCGGTTGAGTTTTACACGGATTTCGCAAATCCGGGGAAAGAAGTTTACACGTGGAACAAGGATCAGCCGAATTCTTTCGAAGCTTTTCTTCAAGGCAAGTCCGCGTTTTTCTTCGGTTACAGCTACCACCTTCCGATTATCCGCGCCCGAGCTCCGAGGTTGAACCTCGGAATCGCGCCGTTGCCGCAGATCGAAGGAAATCCAATGGTCAATTATGCCAACTATTGGACATGGACGGTTTCGAAAAAAACAAAGTCGCCGGATATCGCGTGGAACTTCCTTAATTTCATGATCAAACCGGAAGAGGCGAAAAAATATCTTGATACCGCGAAACGTCCCGCCGCCGCAAAGTCCCTTTTGGCGGATCAGCTGGAAGACGAGGACATCGGCGTGTTTGCGTCGCAGGTTCTGACCGCAAAAAGTTGGTATTACGGCGATGATCCGGGAGCAATGGAAGACGCTTTGAAGCAACTCGTCGAGAATGTGATTGACGGAGTGGAGGAAATCCCGACTGCAGTGCAGAACGCCGTGTCGAAAGTTTCGCAGACTATTAGGTATTCGTTTTAGGTATGAGGAGATTCCAAAAAGGATTGCCACGCTTTCTTCTGCTGTTCTCAATGACGGTGGCGGTATTCGGATTTATTTTGATTTCACCACGCGCTGCATCCGCTGGTCCGCAATGCGATTCCGTTGGGGGAGAATGCAACGCCGTTTGCGGTTACGGACAAGATCTTGGAGATCAGGATTGCAAGCTTCCGCAGACATGCTGCAAGACTACGACTCCGGAGTGCGAGTCAGCCGGCGGCAAATGTTCTCCGGTGTGCGGTTTAGGCAATGATCTTGGCGATTTAGGATGCAAGTTTCCTCAGTCTTGTTGCAAGGTAGCCGCGCCGACTCCTGCCGCTCAAGGCGAGCCCGCGGCCGAAGAAAAAGCCACTCCTTCATTCGACCGCCTCGTGCTCCCCGCATGCACCAAAACAGGAAATTGCACGGTGAACGATATCATTCAAACCGGCGTGAACTTCGCGTCGTTTCTCATGGGACTTTCGGGCGGACTCTTTCTAATCGTATTCATCTACGGCGGCGCCATGTATCTTTTGTCGTTCGGCGACAAAGCGCGGGTTGATAAAGGGAAGAAGGCGATTAGAGGCGCGGCATTCGGAATAATAATAGTGATGGGTTCATGGGCGATAGTTCAGACAATTTATTCGACACTTGTTCCGGCTGGAGGCGGCGGCAAATCGTCTGATAAGAAAAAAACGTGTACGGATTTGGGAGAGGGATGGGCATGTAAGCAATGGACCGGAAAAACAGCCGCGGCAGTGCAACAAGAAGCGTCAAAAGCAGGTTTCAATTGTCAGACGGGATATTGCGTAGGAGATTTTCATAACGTGTGCTGCAAGTCCAAGTAAGAGATATGAAACCATTACGATTCCAATCAATCTTGATTTGCCTTCTCTTTATCGGAGCTGGGTTGGCGATTTCGGGAAGAGTGAATGCTGCCGCGTGCAATTACGGACCTTTTAACGGTGAATGTAGAGACGCTTGCCAGGCGGACGAGATGGACGTTGCGCCCCCCAATGCTTCGAAGAATTATCAGTTTTCAACCTGCAGCGGCATTTGTTGCATAAAGAAAGGTGATGCTCTTTGTAATTTGGTTGCAAAAGAAGAGAAGGTGGAAACAAAACAAGGTGCTACGTGGGCTTGTTCGCCTCAATGCACCGGTACCCCTCTTACGACTATGGCCGGCGGTTACGGCGAAACATGCGCCGGAGCTAATATTTGTTGCTCCGTAGGCACTGACGCGAAAGATGCAAAGAAACCTGCGCCAACCGGAAAGCCGACCGGATCTCCCATTACTCTTGTAAATAAGCTCGGTGCAGGCGCGACTATTTTTACCGTAATGCAGCGCGTGATTTCGATGTTTCTCGGTGTGGTCGGCGCGCTCGCGCTCGGCGTCTTTGTCTACGCCGGAGTGCTTTGGATGACCGCCGGTTCCAGCGACCGCGTGCAAAAGGCAAAGGACGCGCTCAAGTACGCGGTGATTGGATTGTTCATGATAGCGTTTGCGTACTCAATCAGCGCGTTTTTCTTCAGCACTCTGGCAGGCGGAGGCGCGCCTAAAAAAGCAGCAGTACCGGAGTTCGCCGCGCCGCCGGAGATAAATCCATAGAATATGCTGTTAAATAATAACGAATGTCATTGCGAGGAGGCTTGTGCGACGCGGCAATCTAATCAAAGTAATAATTTTTTCCTATTAGATTGCAACGCCCCTGCTGGGGCTCGCAATGACGGGGGGGTTAGATTGCCGCGCGCTTTTAGTATATGCGCTCGCAATGACAGAAAAGGAATAGTCACGTCGTTTAGGATATTAACTCCTATAATTGCCCTTTTCATCCTTCCCCTCTCCGCCTCCGCCCAATCCTCTTACGGTTTCCCCGACCTTCTTCAGGGAGCGAAGATTCCCGAACTCGTGAATCGTCTCGTTTACGCCACGCTCTCCGTCGTTGGCGCGCTTTTTTTTCTTATGTTTCTTTGGGGCGGAGTGATGTATCTCACAGCCGGAGGCACCGCTGAAAAGGTAAAGAAGGCGACGCAGATTTTGACGAACGCGGTTATCGGTCTTGTGATCGTGGCGCTCTCGTACACGCTTGTCGCTTTCGTGATTGATACGATCGTAAAAGGACAGGGAGGGGAGACTGCATCGCCGACACCGGCGACGTCACTTTTGAAGCGCCCTACCCGTGTCATTCCAGCGTAGGCTGGAATCCAGATAGATCCCTGCCTACGCAGGGATGACAAAGATTGTTTAGCGAAGGTTCCCTTGACATCGAACGCGTGGGCGGGACAAGCCCGCCCCTACCATAAATACAAACCGACTGTTATTCTAACAGTCATCTGAATCTATGAAAGGAGGTGACGCATAAGATGAAGTATTTTTCTAAAATCGCGCGCGCGACCGCAACCGTAGGTTTGGCAGCGGCGCTCGCGCTTCCTTCAGTCGTAATGGCTCAAGGAGATTTGAACGTGAACGACCTCGGTGTCGGCGCGGTTCAATCATCGATCAAGTTGGGATCCGGTGACGTCCGTCAGACGGCCGCCCGCATCATCAACGTCGCCCTGGGGTTCCTCGGAATTATTGCAGTTGTAATCGTCCTCATGGGCGGTTTCAAATATATGATTTCCGGCGGTAACGAAGAGAAGGTTGGCGAAGCGAAGAAATTGATCGTGTCCGGTATAATCGGTCTGGCTATTATTCTGTCCGCATGGGCAATAACAAGCTTCGTGGTTTCACGCCTGGTGTCCGCCACGCAAGAGGGATAGTTTTCTCGCGTATGCGATTATTAACTACAACATGGGCTATCTTTGTCAGCATGGCGCTCGCCGTATCACTTGGATTAGCGGCGCAGCCCGTATTGGCGCAGGGAAGTTTGGGCGGAGTATTGAAAGGCGGCTTGGATAAGGCCGCTCCCGCCGAAATCAAAGGCGGAGAAACGGATCCCGCAACAATACTCGGAAGACTCATAGGCGCATTGATCGGCTTTGTAGGCGCGCTGCTTTTCTTCTATATGCTCTACGGCGGATTCCTTTGGATGACCGCGGGCGGGGAAAAAGGAAAAGTGGAGAGCGCGCAAATGGTGATCAAGAACGCGATAATAGGAATCGTGATCGTGGCATTGTCGTACGCAATCTCGAATTTCGTGATTACAAATCTCACGACAGTAACGAACAAGGCGCAAGTGTCCAATCCGGCCCCTACTGAATAAGATCAGTCCATCAACCTCTTACTAACTGAATCAAAAATAGACGTATGAAACTATTACGACGCGCATGGCAAGCGGCTACGACCGTCGGATTGGCGGCCATGCCGATGTCCGCGTTAGCGCAGACAAACCCCTTTGAGACGGCAGGCAAACTTGCAGGGGAAGTGGGAAAAAGCGCCGGCATAGGCGAGCAAAAACCGATAGAAGTAATCATCGGAAGCATCATCAACATAGCCCTCGGGTTTTTAGGGATCGTGCTTTTGGTATATCTTCTTTACGGAGGATTTTTGTGGATGACATCCGGCGGAAGCGAAGATGGAGTGAAAAAGGCGCAAACAATGATCAAGAATGCCGTTATCGGACTCGTGATTATCGTTGCGGCTTTCGCTATCTCCAATTTCGTCCTCGGGTCGCTCGTGAACGCCACGGGCAACCAGTAATCGTTCGTTGCGCAATGAACGCAAAACTCTCCCGCCATGGGGGAGTTTTGAATTATGCAATCAACATTAAATTCCTCCCCTTAACTCAAATAATGTAAGGGGAGGTTAGGAGGGGTTATTTCGTGATGGGTTTGTGATACAGAAATACGGGGAATAACCCCCTCTAACTCCCCCTTATAATTAAGGGGGAGGATAATACATAATTCCCCTTCCACTTATATTAAGTTGGAGGATGGGATACATTCTTCGTATGAAACGGTTTTTTGGATTTCTCCTCTCCCTCCTCTACTTCTCCATCCTCCTCCCTTGGGACCGTTTCCTCGACCCCGATGCTTTTTATCACGCTCATCTTTCTTATCTCCTTTGGCAGTCCGGTCCGCTTCATGCATTTCCGTGGCTTGATCTAACGACGCTCGGTCGAACATGGACGGATCATCACTTTCTTTTTCATCATATCGAAGCGCCGTTCATCGCCGCGTTAGGTTGGGCTACGGGAGCGCGAGTTACGACGGTTTTTCTTTCCGCGTTGTTCATCTCGATTTTCGCCGTATGTCTACGCTCACTAGGAATCAAAAAGCCGTGGCCATGGGTTGTGTTGCTTGCCGCCACCTCGCCGCTCATCATTAGACTCCTTCTCGCGAAAGCCACGCCGCTTGCGTTGATATTTTTTGTTCTCGGTTTGCTCGCGGTTTGGAGACGACGCCCTCTCGCGTCGTTTTGCATTGCCGCTCTCGCAGCTCTCTCGCATGGAGGTGGAGTTTATCTTCTCGTCGCCTCCGCGATTCTTTGTTTCGGAGACGCGGTGCATCGCAGGATCGTGGACGGAGAATCTGTGCGAGGATCTATCTTAAAAACTCCGTGGAGAGAGGGGATGGCTGTGGCGGTAGGAATCGCGTTCGGTCTCATTCTTCATCCGAATTTTCCCGACAACCTCTCGTTTTTGTGGACGCAGATCGTGACTATCGGCGTGAGTACGCCCTTTCAACACGTCATGCTCGGACAAGAGTGGCAGCCATCCGATATGAGTTCGTTTTTTTCATCGTTCGCGCTGTGGTGGATCGCGGCGCTCGTCGGCATCGCTGGAATTTTCATCGCGCCAAAACGACCGCTTGACCGTAACAACGCTCGCGCCATCACGTCTTTCGCATTACTCGTCGCCGCGTTCGTCGCGCTTACAATCAAGAGCACGCGCAACGCGGAATATCTAGCGCCGGTTATAGCGATATGGGTTGCGCTTATATGGGAGATTGTGGATGTTAAGGAGCTGTGGGGATTTTTTTGTTATCCTGATCGTAGGGGCGGGCTTGTCCCGCCCTCCCCGTATTTCGAATCTGCGTGTTCGCTCAGGGCAGGACAAGCCATCAGGGCGGGACAAGCCCGCCCCTACAGCATTTATATTTTGACGATCCTTCTCTCCATCCTCTTTCTCAAAGGTCCTATCGCCGCCTACACCTCTTTGCATTCCACGGGTTATCCTGACGCGAGTTTTGCTGCGGCAATGGCGCCGGTTTCCGCTCTCGCAAATCCGGGGGATCGCGTGTTTCATTCGGACTGGGACGAGTTTCCGATTCTCTGGAATCTCGACGATCGCTTGAAATACGTAGCAGGACTCGATCCGACGTTTTTGTATAAAGCGTCCTCCACGTTATCCGACGATTATCGCGATCTAACGTGGGGCGCGACGACTCCGACTAAAGAACAGGCGTGGGGGTTCATCAACGACAAAATCGGAGCACGATTTGTGTTCATCGCAAAAAGCGATCACGAGAAGTTACTCGATTTCATCAAAAGCGATGAGCGTTACTCGCCGCTCATCGAAACAGAAGACGCGGCTACGTTTGAGATACGTTCGTATTGAATTGATCCCGTAGGGGCGGGCTTGTCCCGCCCTGCACCCGAATGTTTCATACGTAACACCGTACAGTGCATGGAGGGCGGGAAATGCGGGGAGGGCGGGACAAGCCCGCCCCTACGGATGCAAAACGCGCGAATTTTTATTGTATCCCCATTGACACCCCGCCATATTCGTGGCAGCGGTATATATATGGGGTTCAATAAAATAATTCACCATCGACGATCCATCCGATTGCCCGGATACGATTATTCGCGACCCAACGCGTATTTCGTGACGGTTTGTTCGTATCAGAAAGAGTGTCTGTTTGGGGAGGTCGAAGATGGGTAGATGAGGGTGAATGAGGTTGGAGAGGTCGTGCAGAATACATGGGATGGATTGATGGATCGTTTCCATTTCATCGAAACAGACGAATTCATAATAATGCCAAACCATGTTCATGGAATCATTTTGATCCATGACGTAGGGGCGGGCTTGTCCCGCCCAGATTCGGTCAGCCGACCGAATCGCATTGATGTGCCCGTCATTAACGATTTAACAACCGGTTACGGTTGGAAATGCGGGGAGGGCGGGAAATGCGGGGAGGGCGGGAAATGCGGGGAGGGCGGG
>CAZQNT010000026.1:0-13662 GCA_964595075.1 uncultured Gammaproteobacteria bacterium
CCTTATATCTGGATCCCCGCATTCGCGAGGATGACAAAGAGGGTTTTGCAACGGTCTGGCATTAACAGTCTGGTATGAACGGCTTGCCAAAAGCGTTTTTGCCGTGTACATTTTCGTCACAAAAGTGAACATGCCGGGGTAGCTCAGTCGGTTAGAGCGTGGGACTCATAAGCCCAAGGTCGCCGGTTCGATTCCGGCCCCCGGTACCACGTAAAAATCCCATCTCCAAATGGGATTTTTACGTGCCCCGTGGCGCATAAAGCAAAATAGTTCTGCGTTTTACGGGGCTCCGAACTCGATGGGATTCACGTGACACGGCCAGATAAATATATGTTATCGGTTTTGCTCTTGCTCAACCGCCGACGCATCGCGTAAGATACTCTCCTATGGGTCGAATTATTTCCGTGGTTAATCAGAAGGGCGGAGTCGGAAAGACGACCACGGCGCTTAACGTGGGAGCGTTTCTTGCGGAACAGGGGAAATTCGTGTTGATCGTGGATTTGGATCCTCAGGCGAATGCAACATCCGGAATCGGCGTGGATCATGCTGGATTGGAACGCGGCGTGTACGAAGCGGTTTTAGGTCAAGTGAGCATGCGCGATATCGTGCAGCCGACCGCGCACGAGACTTTGCGTATCGCGCCGGCAACCAAACATCTTGCGGGGTTGAACGTGGAACTCGTAGACATGCCGCGTCGCGAATTCAAGTTATACGACTCGTTGCTCGAAATTAGAAATGACTACGACTATATTCTGATCGACTCGCCGCCCACGCTCGGGCTCATTACTCTCAATGGGATTGTTGCGGCGGACGAAGTTTTAATTCCGGTGCAGACTGAGTACTACGCGCTCGAAGGACTCGGGCAGCTTTTGGAGACCGTTCATCTCGTGAAAAAGAATTTGCGTCCGGAAGTCGAGGTGCTTGGAGCCGTGCTCACGATGTACGACAGCCGCAACAAATTATCTGACGACGTTATGCAGGAACTTTATAAGTATTTTCCGAACAATATTTTTCGTTCCGTTATTCCGCGAAACGTACGTCTTGCAGAAGCCCCGTCGTTCGGACGCACCATAGCAGCATTCGATCCTCTCTCCAAAGGCGCAAAAGCGTACGAACGACTCGCGCGAGAAATAATGGACACGGAGTATCAGCATTTCAGCACGTAACACGTAACACGTAACATGGAACAAGATTGACGCTACTGGATAGGGGGATCGCAAGGATCCGCCCATGCGGGGAGGGCGGGACAAGCCCGCCCCTACACATACACACATTAACTACTATGCTTGGCAGACAATCGGGATTGGGAAGAGGACTTGGCGCGCTCATACCGTCGCGGGATTCGGATGTTAGAGAAGACGTTTCGCGTACGGAAACGGCCGCCGGAGTTGTCGTGCAAAATGTCGCGGTCGATCAAATAGATCCGAATCCGCATCAGCCGCGAACGTTTTTCGATCACACGGCTTTGGAAGATCTAGTGAATTCCATAAAAGAACACGGCGTACTCCAACCGGTTGTGGTCACAATGAAACCGGACGGAAGATTCGAACTCATAGTCGGCGAACGGCGGCTTCGCGCATCGAAAATAGCCGGACTCGGAACAATCCCCGCTATTGTCCGTAGCGCGACGGAACAACAGAAGATGGAGCTTGCTTTAATAGAGAACGTGCAGCGTTCGGATCTCAATCCGATCGAAGAAGCGCGCGCGTACATTCGGCTGATGGAAGAATTCGGAATGACGCAGGACGACGTGGGACGGCGAGTTGGGAAGAGCCGTCCGCAAGTTGGAAACACAATCAGATTATTGCAATTACCGGAGCAGATTCGCCACGCGCTTGAAGAGCGTCGTATTTCCGCTTCAAACGCGCGCACGCTACTTTCACTCCCAACCGAAGATGAACGGCTTAAGATGTTCGACTCGTTACTTACCGGCCAATTCACCGTTCGTCAGACCGAGGCGCGAGTCGGGCGTGCTCGGCAACCTAAAATCGCGGATCCTAATCTTGCGAGCGTGGAAAATCGTCTGCGTGAAGCTCTCGGCACGCGCGTTACGGTGAAGCGCGACTCGCGCGGGGAAGGGGATATCCGAATCGCGTTTTACAACGAAGAAGACCTGCAAACGGTGTTGAAGAAAATTACAGGGGAAGAGTAAATGTCATTGCGAGGAGGCTTGTGCGACGTGGCAATCTTTATAAGAGATTCACTCTGAAAGATTGCCACGTCGCGTGCTCGCTCCTCGCAATGACAGAGGTATTAGATTGCCACGCCCCTGCTGGGGCTCGCAATGACGGGGAGGGATCGAATTAGGTTATTTTTTCAGGAAGCTTCCCGGGATCACTCCTTTTATCCAGCTTGCGATTCCGGCTCGCGCGTACTGGCGTATTTTGCTTTTCGCGTGATGGGTTTTTACGAATTTCAACCAATCCGGATTCGGACCTTTTCGGTTTTTGTCCACGATGATTTCTACTATATCTCCGCTTTTGAGCGTTTGGCTAAGCGGCGCCATTTCGTCGTTCACTTTTGCGGACGTGCAGGTATTTCCGAGATCCGTGTGGATGTTGTAAGCGAAGTCAACGGGCGTTGAATCTTCCGGAAGATCAAGAACGTCGCCGCGCGGGGTGAAAACGAAAATGCGGTCGCGGAACACGTCTATCTTCAAATCTTCCAGCGAATGAAGATACTCTTTTTTGTCTTTCAGTTCCTGTTGAATATCCGCGAGTTGCGAAACCCAATCGATGCGAGAAGATATCGCCGCAGTTGAACGCTTACCCATTTCGGAATACGCCCAGTGCGCGGCAATGCCGTATTCCGCCGCTTGATGCATTTCCGGAGTTCGAATCTGGAACTCAACAATTTCGCCGTCTTCGCAAAACACCGTGGTGTGAAGCGATCGATATCCGTTTGGTTTCGGCTGCGCCATGTAGTCTTTTATGCGACCCTTGAGCGGCGTCCACCGTCCGTGGATGATACCGAGCGCGCCGTAGCAATCAGCCACGGTTGGGACGATTATGCGCACGGCGATCAGATCGTAGATCCGCGCGATGTTCCTGTCGTTTTTCAACAATTTGCGATATGTGGAGTACAGATGTTTGGCGCGGCCGTGAATGTCGATTACGTCAAGCTTTGCGTCAGCAAGATCTTTTCGCGCAAGGCCCATGATTTTATCCAAGTAGCCGCGCTGTTGACGATCGGACGTTTCGATCAAATTTCGCGTCCACTCATATTCTTTCGGAAACACGTATTTGAAAGCCGCATCTTCCAGCCGCCCTTTCATTTCTCCCATACCGAGCCGGTTTGCGATGGGCGCGAAAATCTCCAGACTCTCCAAAGCCACGCGATATTGTTTTTTTGGCGGGATGGCTCCTAGAGTTTCAAGATTGTGAAGACGATCGGCGAATTTGATTACGACCACGCGCACGTCTTCCGCCATCGCCAAAAACATCTTGCGAAGATTTTCAATGTACCGTTCGATTCCGCGGTATTTGATTTTTCCGAGTTTCGTGATTCCGGCAACGAGCTTCGCCACGTCCGGCCCGAACTCTTTTTCGATTTGCTCTATGGTGCGCGGAGTATCTTCCGGAACGTCGTGAAGCAATCCGGCTACTACGATTTGAATCGGAAGTCGCATTTCCGCCAGCGTCATTGCGGTTGTGATCGGGTGGATGATGTACGGCTCTCCTGAAGCACGCTTCTGTTCCGCATGCGCTTCGGTCGCAAAATCGTACGCGCGTTTCAGTATTACAACGTCAGCCCCCGGATCATAACTCCGTACGGCGTCTTCCAAAGCGGAATACGCGGTGCTGATTGGCATACACCTATCCTATCACCTCAAAACTCCCTTTGTCATCCTCGCGAAGGCGGGGATCCAGTATAAAAGAGTATTTGTCACATTATTTCTGGATTCCAACAGAGTGATTTTTACGAAGGAAAACACACTTGACAAAAACTACGTTTTGTGATATTTTCCAGCCACTTGTCCCAATACCGGGACGGGGAAACGTTTGATTCGCTATTTTGAAACGAAAGAAAAGAGGAAAGCGAGATGAAGAAGATGATGAGAGATCCGAAGCCGACCGAGAAGCCGGGCATCGTCACCCTGATGTTCGTTGGGCGAATCGGAAGAGGTATCTCTGAAGATCTCGAGCTCGATTTCGGGCCACCGGATTCGACCCAGCTGGACGAGCACAAGGCGTTCATGGACGCGCATCGGGCGGCGCGAGAGAAGCTGGGTTACCACCCGCAACCGCCGGAGCCGCGGTACATGTTCGAGGAAGAGTTCGGCGCGCGAGGCGACGGGATGCAGCAGAAGGGCGTCCCGAACATGAGCGTCGATACCTGTCTGCGAGAGCTCTACGACGAAGGGTACTTCCTCATCGCTGCGAGGTATTGGGTGGACGAGCGGCAGCGAGACGTGAGCCGCCTCACGTACTCATGCAAGGAGAGCGATCGGCCACTCGAGCAGTTGTCTCCGAGCAGGACATGTATCCTCACGTGTCTCAATGGACGCGTGTTCGGTCACGGTCACGGTTGGGATCGGCGCTTCATCGACGTGACCAACGGCCAGCAGCTCGGGAACAACACGATCTCGATCTGCGGGAGCGAGCAGACGCCGGAAGTTTGCGGAACCTACAGGGTCCTGCACTTCGGCAACAGCGGCGAGGTCAAAGACCCGAGTGGTCTGTACAGCTTCGACGTCGTGAAGCGGCAAGCGCAAGCCGTAGCCGCCTCTACGAGGCCGCAACTGAAGATGGCACCGCCCTCGAGGAAGGCGCCTCCGCCGCTCACGGCTCCCGTGCGAAGCTTCTTTCGGGAGCAGCAACGCGTGGTCATGAATCGAGACGGTCACCCGGAGATCGTCCTCGCTCGCGCGTCGCGTGGGAAGCGTTAGCCGCAGCGCATAACTCGCGGCACTTGTCGCCCCTGATTCCCATGTCTGTCAAAAGCTTGGTCGAGTCGGGGGCGACGTTTTATATAAGCGGTTTTTGAAATCTGACAAAAGCATAGAAACGTGGTATTTTTGGATTAATAATAACTTTCACACTTGATCCCAATTTCCTCCTCTTAGGGCGTAAAGCCCCGTTGGGGCAACGCCCCTTTACGGGGTAAGAGGAGGTTAGGAGGAGTTACGAATACTGAATAATCAAATCCAATTGGAATGAGATTTACTCACGGTTCATAACTCCCTCTAACTCCCTCTTATCTTAAGAGGGAGGATGGGATCGGGTTTAATGCATAAGTAATAAATCCAATTATTATGGGCGAACCCGCATTAAAACTTGAACATATTCCACCGCAAGAAATGGAAGGCGCTGAAAACGACGTTGAAAGCGTTGAAAGCGGGGAGTACGAGTTGATTCCTATTTCTGAAAAAATCGGCAGCGAGGCCGCAAGCGCGGAAAAGAGCGTCGATGCTGCAGCCGCCGTAGTCGCGCCTGAAGTTGCCGGAGAAAGCGACCTTGCTGCGCAATTGGAAGAGAGTCGTAGTAACGCGATTTTTGCGGTGTTAGCTGCGCAGAAGCGCGCGTCTGTCGATGCGGCGCAGATTTTAGGGGCTCCGAAACAGGAGGGAGGCGAAGTCGCGCCGACCGCGGGATTGGAAAAACAGCCGCTTCCTCCGTTGTCGGTCGTGGAGGAAACGTCGGCGGTTGATCTAGAAAGTGTGGCAAAACCGGAGACGAATCTTGAAGCCACAGAGTTGGTTAACCAAAAAGACAAAAAGCAGAAAGCACTTGATGAGCTTTATTCCATACCGGAAGCAAAACGCACGAATAAAGACGAGGCGAATATCGGGATTTTGAGCCGCGAGATCGCGCTTCTTAACAATCGCGTTCTTTCTTACGAACGTACAAGAACGATAAAGCAAGCAGAAATTCGTCTGACTCAGCTTGATGAGGAAATGGTTGAATTGTTGAAGGGCGCGCCCGCAAATGACGTAGAATCCCTTCCACCGGATCAGAAAGAAAAAGCTGAGAAGATAATCGAGCAACGGGAAAGTCTAGAGACTTCCGTGAAAGAATCCAAAGCCAAGATCGTAGAGCTGACTGCCGCCGCTCTCGGAATCGATCGGTTGCTCACGCAATCTCGCGCTCATCTTCAGTCTATTGAAACTGCGGAAGCAGACGCGGCGAAAAAGGAGAGGTTGGCGGCGGAGGGCGCGGAGTTGGAGAGAATCGCGAAGGAGGGTAATTTAGCCGCGGCAACAAAGGCGGAAAAACCAAGCGGCGCTGCAAAGGCGTTCAAAGAAAATGCTGGAAAAGGAATGGCTGCCGCAGGAGTCGGGATCGGTGTATCATTGTTCAGTTTTTCAAAAGTAATGAGTTGGATCGACAGAGGACTTGGCCATATCTTCAAAAGAGACTGGGTAGATACCGTAAAAAGCGTGTTGAATTTTCCTGAGAAAATTTTAGATTGGACGTTGAAGAAGATGGGAGTGGAGGATACGGACGACAAAAAACAATAGTGACACGAATGAGAAAATATTCTCCCCCTTAAGATAAGGGGGAGTTAGAGGGGGTTATGATGCATTCATTCCGCTCCCTCGCGTTCCGCCTTATAATCGCATCCCTCGTTCGGGCAGATGAGTTTTGATTTTCCTTTTGCCGTGAGCGTGGCGTATCCGCATTTCGGGCAAGCATTTCCCGTCGGTTTGTCCCAAAACGCCTGGTCGCATTCGGGGTAGCGGTTGCAGGAATAGAATATTTTTCCTTTTTTCGATTTGCGTTCAGTGATTTGCCCCTGTTTGCATTTCGGGCAGATGATGACGTTTCCTTCTTCGTCCAACACCGGCTTTTCTATGTTCTTGATAGTTTTGCATTCCGGATATCGCGAGCATGAAAGGAAGGGACCGAAGCGTCCGACTTTTTTTACCATCATGGCGCCGCAAGCCGCGCATTTTTCATCAGTCGGCTCCGGCTCCGCGCGCTGTTTTTCGCCGGGGAGTTGTCGCGTTCCCTTGCATTCCGGATAACCGACGCACGCCAGGAATTTTCCGAATCGTCCGTGCTTAATCACCATCGGCTTATCGCATTTCGGACACGTGACTCCTTCGGCTGCCTTTTCCGCTTCCGCCGCCAAATCTTTTTCTCGCCTGTCCAGCGTGATCTTGAACGGCCCGTAAAACGCGGAGATAAGAGGCCGCCAGTCCATACGTCCTTCCGCGATGTTGTCGAGAGAGTTTTCCATTCGCGCGGTAAACTCGAAGTCGACTATGTCCGGAAAATTCGCGACCAGAAGATCCGTAACTTCGTATCCGATATCCGTTGGGAGCAATCGTTTTTTATCGTCACGCTCGACGTATCCGCGATCTATCACCGTAGAAATCGTCGGCGCGTAAGTAGAAGGACGTCCTATGCCAAGTTCTTCCAGCGCCTTAACGAGCGTCGCGTCGGAATACCTTGCCGCAGGTTCGGTAAAATGTTGTTTGCCTTCGATTTCTTGAGCTTTAACATCGTCCTTTTCCTTCAATTCTGGCAGGAACTTATCTTTGTCCTGGTCAGGATAAAGTTTCAGATAACCGTCGAACGCGACTTGCTGTCCGGTTGCTCGGAACATGGCATTGCCGCCCGTGATATCCACTGACGTGCCGAGCAATTTTGCGTCCTGCATTTGCGTCGCGAGTGCGCGTTGCCAGATGAGTTTGTAAAGTTTTAATTGTCCGGGATCCAGCGATGACACTAGCAGATCCGGATCGCGCGACGGATCGGTCGGACGAATTGCTTCGTGCGCTTCCTGCGCTCCTTTGCTTTTAGTTTTGTATTTGCGCGGAGATTCCAGCGCGTACTTAGTCCCGTATTCTTTTGTAATAAAACCGTTCGCTTCGGTAAGGAATTTATCAGCCATGTTGACCGAGTCCGTACGCATGTAGGTTATCAGACCGACCGCGCCTTCACCGCCGATATCCACACCTTCGTACAGTTTTTGCGCAATAGTCATTGTCTGCTTCGCGGAAAATCCAAGTCGTCGGTTCGCTTCCTGCTGCAAAGTCGAGGTTGTGAACGGAGGAGGAGGGGAGGCCTTCTTGTCTTTCGTCTCGACAGCGGTCACCGAGTACGACGCGGAGCGCAGATCGCCAAGAAGAGCGTCCACGTCTGTTTTGGATTTGAGAGCCATCTTGTCCAGCGTCTTTCCGGAAAGCGAATGGAGTTTAGCGTCAAAGTTTTCGTTTCGCGGAGTCGAAAATACTCCCTCGATCGACCAGTATTCCTGCGGCACGAAAGCCGTGATCTCTCGTTCGCGGTCAACGATAAGCCGTACCGCCACGGACTGTACGCGCCCGGCGGACAATCCGCGCCGCACTTTTGTCCAAAGAAAAGGGGATAGTTTGTATCCTACTAGACGGTCGAGAATGCGCCGCGCCTGCTGCGCGTCAACCTGTTTCATGTCCAAAATTCGCGGGTTTTGAAGCGCGTGCATGATCGCGTCCTTCGTAATTTCGTGGAACGTGATTCGCTGGGTTTTTTCCGGCACTTCGTCCAAAATCTGCGCAAGGTGCCACGAAATTGCCTCTCCTTCACGGTCTTCGTCAGTAGCGAACAGCACTGCATCCGCCTTTTTCGCCGCCTGTTTTATCTCCGAAACCTTGGCCTTGTGTTCCGCGGAAACCACGTACGTCGGCTCGAAATCGTGCTCCGTATCCACTCCGAGTTTTGACTTCGGGAGATCGCGAACATGGCCGTAGCTGGCAAGAACCTTGTAGTCTTTGCCCACGAACCGCGAAATGGTTTTGGCTTTGGTTGGAGACTCGACGATTATGAGCTTCATAGTCAATGTTCGGGAAGATACGTGTGATTTGGCGTTTTGTCAAAGGAAATTGCCGCAGCGCCGCGATTTGTACGCGAATAAGTGCCACCGCCTTCACGTTCTAAAAGCCCTCGTAATTCAAGGGAAGACGCCGTTATCGAAAGGGTGGATGCGGAGCATTTAAGCTCGCGGCAAAGGTCGTCCGCGTGCTTTGGAGTATCGAGCGCCACGATCAGCGCGCGCTCGTTCGCATTGAGATTCGCGACCGCAACCTGGGCCGCCTCGATGCCAAGAGTTTCGAGTATGTCCCTCGCTTCCGTGCACGGCGCGGCGCCGTACTTGAGAAACGCGTTAGTTCCGCGCGATTGTTCGTTCGTGATTGGACCGGGGACCACGAAAACGTCGCGACTTTCTTCCAGCGCGTACTTTGCCGTCACCAGCGCGCCCGACCTCTCTGGCGCCTCCACTACGAGCAGCGCGCGGCTAAGTCCGGCGATGATCCTGTTTCGTTGTAGGAAGTGATACTTTTGACAGTTCGTCCCGGGCGGCATCTCCGAAACTATCGTGCCGTTGCCATGCGCGATCCTTTCCGCGATCCGCGCGTGCTCGACCGGATAGATAGTTGCAGCGTCGATCCCGCCTCCCACCACGGCGATAGTCCGTCCTCCGGCGTCTAGAGCGGCAAGGTGCGCCACGCCGTCAATCCCGAGCGCGAGGCCCGAAACTATCGTGCATCCTGCGGCAGCCAGCCCCTCGGTAAGTTCTTTCGTCGCCCTTCTGCCATAACTCGTCATGCGTCTAGTTCCAACGACAGCGATCGCGTTCGTGAGCAATAAAGTTTGCCCGCGCAGAAACAAAGCGGCTGGCGGTTCGGCGGTTTTCGCCAGAATCTCCGGATATTCTTCTTCCCAAGGAAGCGCGAGCCGCACGCCGTCTTTCTCGCACCTAGCGGCAAATTCATCGGACCTCGCCGTCGTCCTCCACGATAAAAATAATGCCGAAGCTTCAGGAGTCGCTCCCGCTGCGAACAAATCCGCCTTATTTATCTTGGCGACTTTCGTCCCATCCCTATCCAACCGTTCATAAAGCCGCCGCTTTACAGACGCGGAAAGCCCCGTATTCCAGGAAAGCGTAAGCCAACCAAGTCGGCTCTCGTCCCATGTGAGCGATTCCCCCATATATATACAGCTGCCATGGAACGGAGTAGAAGTCAAGGAATGTGGGAAAAATCCGGGGAATAACCCCCTCTAACTCCCCCTTATAATTAAGGGGGAGGATAATTCATAAATCCCTCCCATTAACTATACAAATGTAAGGGGAGGTTAGGAGGGGTTATTTCGATTTTTGATCCCACCCCATCAATTCCACCTATTCATCGCCTTGGCGGTGCCGAGCGTCATCCAATCCAGCGCGGCGTCGCGTGCTTTTTCGATTGTGATTTCAAGTTCTTCCTTTTCTTTGCCTCGCGGCTTTCCCAGCACCCATTTTTCCGGAAGCGTCTTCCCAGCCGGTCGTCCGATTCCGATTTTGAGTCGCGCGATGTCGTCCGAACCCGTTTTTTCTTGAATATCCGCGACTCCGTTGTGACCGCCAGCCCCTCCACCAATAGTGAATTTAAGACGACCCACCGGAAGATCCATATCGTCGTGAATGATGAGAGCGTCGTTGTTTTTGATCTTACGTTGCAACATCGCAGCTCGAACCGCTCTGCCGGATTCGTTCATGAAAGTTTCCGGCTTCATCAAAACGATCGAATCACCGAGGGTCGTTGCAGTTGCGACTCTAGCAAATCGTTTCGTATCGGTTTTCCACGCCGCTTCAATACGCGCGGCAAGTAAATCGATTGCCGCAAATCCCGCGTTGTGCCGCGTTCCCTCGTATTCCGGCCCCGGATTTCCAAGTCCGATAATAAGTTTCATATCAGTATCTTCCGATTCGTCCTATGGGTCTGCGTTTTCGGGCCCAAGGATGTTTAAGCTTCTTTTTCGGTTCGGCCGTTTTTCTGTCGTGTTCCTCGTCATGTGATTTGGAGAACGGAACCTGTCTCCCTTTGACAATGATCGGAGTTCCGTCGAATCCGAATTTTTCCCGCAAACGGTTTTCGAAATACCGCAGCCACGATGCGTGAACCATTTCTTTTTCGCCGCGAATCGTCAGAAGAAAGTTCGGCGGTTCGATTCCGATTTGCGTCACATCATAAACGTAAGGAGATTTCGCCCCGATTCGCGCCAGCGGTTTTTTTCGTGCCAGAACCGATTTTAAGAATCGTTGCAGCGCGTTGTACGCGATTTGCCGTCTGCGTTCTTCTCTGATCGTGAAAGCGTGATCCAGAAGTTTCTCCGTTCGCTGCCGTTTTTTCGCGGATACGAAATATATCGGCGCCCACGAAAGAAATGGGAACGTCTGTCTTATTAGCGCTTCGTATTCGTCCGTGGTTCTTGTGGTCTTGTTTTCAACCAAATCCCATTTGTTCGCGACGAGAATGAGTCCGCGTCCGGCGTTTTCCAGAAGTCCCGCAAGGTGTCGATCCTGCGTGGTCACGTCTTCCGTCGCGTCAAATACAAGAAGCGCTACGTCCGCCTTCATAAGCGCTTGTTCGTTTCTGTCCACCCCCGCTTTTTCGAGTCCGGGCTCCACGTGGCTTCGTTTTCGCATACCTGCCGTGTCGATGAGAGTTACGCGTTCGCCCTTCCATTCGAAAGACGTGTCTTGCGGCTCGCGCGTGGTGTGTGGAATGGATGAGACGATCACGCGCTCTTCGCCGAGTATGGCGTTCATAAGCGAGGATTTTCCGACGTTCGGGCGGCCCATTATCACGAGTTTAAGTCCCTCGTTCGTTTCGATCGGCGCCGGATGTTTGCCCAATCGTTCAAGTTCGTCATAAACCGCGTCCAGAAGATCTCCGACGCCGCGGCCCGTTGAAGCGGAGATCGGAAGCCCCTGACCTAATCCGAGACTGAAAATTTCTTTTGTAGCAGCAAGACTTTGTTTACGCGGGTCGTCGATTTTGTTGGCAACAAGCAGGATGTTTTTGTTTATCGCGCGCACTGTCTTCGCAAGGTCGATGTCGTTTTTAAGCACGCCGTCTTCCGCATCGACAACAAGAAGCACGAGATCGGCCTCGCGAATCGCGCATTCCGCCTGTTTGATAATCCCGCGCCCGATCTCCGATCCCTGATCCGCGTCAAGCCCGCCCGTGTCAACGGTTTCAATGCAAAGACCGCGCCACGAAGTGAGGGCGTAGTTTCTGTCGCGCGTTGTGTGCGGAACGGTCGAGACGAGAGCGCGAGTCGTTTCCGTAAGCCGGTTCCAGAGCGTGGATTTCCCCACGTTCGCGCGGCCCACGATGGCGACGATGGGATATTTATGTTGGCGTTTCATATATAATTTGTTGTTATTCCCGTTTTTTTGTCATCCTCGCGTAGGCGGGGATCCAGACAGTGAAGAATATTCATTTTGATCTGGATTCCCGTCTACACGGGAATGACACACTGCTTGTTAAGTAGCTGTCGAATTAAGAGTTATTCCCCCGCATAAGGATCAATCAGTCCCAAGCTTGATTCCCCAAGTATGACCAGAAATTCCGTCGCCGTAGCTCCAACCGGTTCAGGAGTCAGCTCATCCGAATATACGATGCGAGTCGAAGTGTCCGATGCCCACGTTGGGAGCACTGTCGAGACGTTTGCGTGAAGAAGTTTTTTTAGTCGCGCCAGTTCATCCGTTTTTTTCCCTCCTGTCAGATCGAATATAACCGTTTTTTCATATCCTCGACGCACCGCGTTTCCAGTTCCCGTTACCGAGTATCCCTGCTTTTTTAACTGCGCGGAAACTTGAGTCGCGAATCCCGTCCGCGTGGTTCCATTTTTTATTTCAACCCGAATCGTTTCGCTCGGGCGGTTTTGCGCATCGCGCTCCGACTTTGAAGCGAACGGATTTTGCGCGATCAGTCGAAGTTCTGACCAGTCCGGGCGTTTTGGAAACAGCATGAATGCTCCGTCCACGTTTGCCGCAACGAGTTCTCCGTCAGGCGCGTCGGTTAACGCATTGGTGATTATGCTTTCGCCGTCCATCTGCAAAGCCAAAGGCGCAAGTTTCACCATGTCCCACGGAGACAGATCGGTTTGAACATGAGCGGATACTACGCCCCATAGCTCCGCGATTTTGGACGGGCTTGTCAAAACGCCGAGAGAGAACAGTTTATCGCGTACGGCCTGTATAACGAGTTGCTGCCTCCGACTTCTGGCGAAATCGCTTCCTTCGCCGTTCGTGCCGTGGCGAGAGCGAACGAACACGAGCGCCGTTTTTCCGTTCATGTGTTGAGATCCCGCTTTGAACGATATGGTTTGCCATTTATCGTCTAGCGTCGGATATGAATAATCCGCGAAGTCGCGTTCTACGGTAATATCTATACCGCCCAGCGCGTCGATGAATTTTTCAAAACCGCGAAAGTCAACTTTGACGGCGTGGTCGATGCGAACTCCGAAAAGCCGTCCGATGTCTTTTGCCGCGAGAGTCGATCCTTGTCCGGGGTGATCCTGTTCCGCGTACGCGTTAATCGCGTTGATTCTTTGGAAACGCGCGCTGCCGAGCGGATATGCCAAGTCGCGTGGGATTGAAAGAAGGCCGACGCGATTTTCTTTTGTATCGACAGACGCCAGTATGATCGTATCCGTCAGCTCCGAACCGTCGTGGCCGGCGCCGCCGACTCCGAAAAGCATGATGTTTAACCTTCCGTCCGGCGTTGCGGCAACGTCGCCGTTTTTCTCGTCGCCTCCTACAACGAGGCGCCGAATGTCGCCGATGACAGGAAGATTGCCGATTTCAAAAAGCACGTTCGTGCCATTAGCGACCGAACGATAGGAAGCGCCCGCACCGATAGCGGAAAGAACGCCAACGAACAGCGTGAATACGACCACCGCGATA
>CAZQNT010000027.1:0-13638 GCA_964595075.1 uncultured Gammaproteobacteria bacterium
TTGCCACGTCGTTGCTACTCCTCGCAATGACATATGCATTAGATTGCCACGTCGTTGCTACTCCTCGCAATGACGGTTGAGATTTGATTGCCACGTCGCGTGCTCGCTCCTCGCGATGAAAGAAAGAAAGTATACAAAAAAACCGGCAGCTCGTCTGATTGCCGGTTACGCGCGGTGGAAAACCGCGATGAAGATGCCGAGGATCACGGCAGACATTCCGCCGGTGACCGTGTTTCTTACCATGACCCCGAATGGGCTTTGCGCGAAACGTTTTTCGGTTTTGCTCATTAGCCACGGCTTTCCCTCGTCGCAGACGATGAAAAGCAAGAAGGCCATGAAGATCGCGAGGAGCTTGAGATTCCCCTGCAGATCAAAGAACCAGATCGGCAGTACTGCGACGAATTGACCGTGGAACTCGTCCACGTGGAAGCCCTCTGCTTCGCCGGTGCGACGCCGCTTGGCGACCGCGGTCACGGTCAGTCCCACCAAGAAGCTTAGGGTCGCGATCGCTGCGATCGTTTGAAACGAAACGTCGCGAAAAGCGAACAGAACGAATAGAGCTACGATCGTCCCTCACGAACGAAATGATTTTTGTCGATTCATGCCTTCCTCCATTGGCGATGCGACATTAGCCGAAGTCGTGTGAATTATCAAGCGCTAGGCACTCCCGTTTTTTTTGCGCTTGAGTTAAGCTTTGTTTATGTTAATTGTTTGTTCTGGTCCTGACTCATATCGCGCAAGAGAAAAGGCGCGCGAATTGATGGCGGCTTTTCGAAAAAAGTTCGATCCAAGCGCCCAATCCACCGAGCGGATCGATGTATCTCAAGGGATAGCAGACGTGTTAAACAAGCTCGGCGCAGCGTCCTTGTTTTCATCGAAGAAGTTCATTCGCACTGACGGTTTGTTGAAAAAATTATCAGCCGCAGATCTCACAAGACTTGATGCGAGGATCGCTTCGGATAATGATCAGACTATTTTGGTTACGGTTGAAGATTCTCCGCCGCCGAAAACCATTGCCGACAAATTAAAAACTGCGGCCGTTCATTATTATTCCTATCCCCTGCTTGAAGGCGCGGAGTTTCGTAAGTGGGTTCGTGAAAATGCATCGAGATTCGGAGTGTCTCAACAAATTGCGGATAATGTTGCAACGAGTTGCAGCGGGGATTCTTGGTGCGTGATAAATGAATTACAGAAACAGGCGGTAAACCCGCAGTCCGTGATAGGACTTAGCGGAGAAGAATCAATTTTTCGTATCGTTGATAACGCGATAGCGAACAATGTCGGTTGGCGCACGCGCGCAACGGAAGCAAAAGAAACCGGTTTTGTTAGCGCGTTGTTATTTCAACTGCGATCGTATGAGCGGATTAAGTCAGGCGATTTTTCCGGAATACAACCGTTTATAGTTTCAAAATTACGAAATGCAAAAATTGGACAAAGTGAATCCCGAATCGCAGCAACAATGCGCGCATTGGTTGGCACTCGATCCGGATTGTGTGATGACGTTGAGGCGCTAACGATTTTGAAATAACAAAAATCCCCTTTTTACAGGGGAATTTTGTTAGGCGGACTTTTTTATCGCCTTCATTAGTGAGCTTTTTTTTCTGCTCGCTTTATTTTTCGACTCAACATTGTTTTTCACGGCCTTATCTATTGCCTGCTGAAAACGTTGTACCAATTTGCTCGCTTCCTCCATTTTTCCTTCTTTAATCAAATCCAGTGTCATCTTAAAAAGATTTCTTACGTGCGAATCCGTTCGGCGATTCAGCGCTGTACGCTTTTTTGCCTTGCGGAGTTCTTTGGCTGCTGATGGTTTGTTTGGCATAGATTGATTGGTAGTTGGTAATTTATAGGAAATATCAAATCTCGTCAATCAATCGTGTTGACGATCATCGTTTTTTTTATTATTATTGAACGACGCAAAAATGTAAGTAAGTAAAGCGAAATTTGATAAGTTAGATATTTCACGACCCAAGGAATATCACGCCATGACCTGTGCTCCCATGTTAACGTGCTCCCGTAGTTCAAAGGATAGAACGAGGGACTCCTAAGCCCTAGATGGTGGTTCAATTCCTCCCGGGGGCAGAAGTCATGGCGGGACTAATGTTTCACGTGAAACATTCTGGTACCAGGTACGTACCTGGTACGTTATCCCCAAGTCCCTATCCAAGCGTACGCACACGAGGGCCTATAGTAAAGTGGTATTACGCCGCATTCGCATTGCGGAGGCGACAGTTCGATTCTGTCTAGGTCCACCAACAAAAACCCAGTAAAGGGGTTTTTGAATAAATTACGATCAAATTGATATTACGTCCCGATTGCAATCGGGAAGGCGACAGTTCGATTCTGTCTAGGTCCACCAACACAAAACCCGCTTCATTGCGGGTTTTGTGTTTGGACGGGTTTTATCAAAACGTTTCACGTGAAACATTCAAAAATAATAGGTACCAAGTACGTACCTGGTACCTTGTACACATGGAAATTAGACAAATTCAGAATTCTTTGTGATTTTATTGGAATTTGTTGAAATTGTTTCACGTGAAACATTCCGGTACCAGGTACGTACCTGGTACGGTATCCCCAATAATAAGATTCCAACTGGAATGAGATTTCTTCACGGTTCATAACTCCCTCTTATCTTAAGAGGGAGGATCTGGGGAAATGTTTCACGTGAAACATTGAGTGGGGGGCGAAAAATGGGTTTGAATAATGCAATGTCGTTTCACGACACAAGGAATGATCTTATAAACATTGAGGATTATTGTGGTGATATTTGCTTGGCGTGGTCTGATTGACAAAAGATGATTTTTATGATAAATGAATTATCAGAAATCGTCCCTTTCATTCTTGATCTAATTATTCGACTTAAAGTGGGTGGATGGTCCGCTCGCGTTGTGGATAACGTAGTTTGTTGAGGGAGGATTGTGGAATGAGTCAGCAAATGATCGTTCGCCAGCCGCAGTTCATAGCGCATGTCGACTACGCCCAGCCCGAGAAGGGCGTGCGCTTCGAGCCGATCGAGCGCTGCAAGACCGTCTCCAAGGATAACCGCGAGGTCGCTTTCGAGTACGTCCACATGGGTCGCAAAGCCATGACCGACAAGGTGCTCGCCGAGATGGACCGCAAGGGACTCCGGCCCGCGCTATACGAGGAGCTCCTCGGTTTCGCCTATAAGTACCCCGACGAGCAGCGGAAGTATCCCATCGTCGCTCTCGGCTCCGTGGCGTGCTTGCGCGGTCACCGCGTCGTCGAGTATAAGTGGGACGGTGTCGATGGTCGGCGGCACCAATGCCCACGCTGGTTCGACGACGGTTGGTGCCTGCACTGTCGGTTCCTCGCCGTCCGCAAGAAGCACGTGTAACGCGCAACGAATTCCAGTTTCGTGGGAGACCGTCTGCTCCAAACCTCGTCCGTTCCGTTGCCTCGCGTACTGCGAGCGAACGGAGTGGGCGGGGTTTTATTATTGTGTATTTTTTATTCGTTCCTCCTCTTAGGGCGTAAAGCCCCGTTGGGGCAACGCCCCTTTACGGGGTAAGAGGAGGTTAGGAGGAGTTACGAACAGTGAAGAATATGATTCCAATTGTAACTATTACTCACGGTTCATAACCCCCTCTAACTCCCCCTTATCTTAAGGGAGAGGATTTGATCGGGATCATCTGAATGGATTAAAAAATTATCGAACAGCGATTGTGTACAATGCGCGAGTTTAGTACTCTACTGTGAGCGGAGAAATGTGGATTAATGATGGATATATTTGCGACGATCGTTGTTTAGGTTATGAAGCATTTTTTTTTGAAATATCTAGCAATATCAACAGTGTTATCGCTTGGTTTTTACTTTTCAACAGGCGTTGTCGATGCGTTTTCAATATCTCAGTCAACCATTGAACACGTAATTGAACCTGGTAAGAAAGTAAGCGGAAGTTTCAGCGTGAAAAATGAGATTGACGCGGCTGCGAATTTTGATGTTGTGTTACAAGGATTTCAGCCGAGCGGAGAAACGGGTTCGTTGAATTTTTTTCCATCAAACGAATTTTTTTCGGAATCGTCCTGGATCGTTCCACAAGAAAAATTTTTCATTTTGCAACCGCACGAAGTTCGAGATTTTCAATACACGATTTCCGTTCCCGCTAATGCCTCCGCGGGAGGGCATTACATCGCAATACTTTTTTCTCGCGCAGCGCCGCAAGAGTTAACGACAATCCCGACGATAGGGACGGGTTCCAAAAACGGAGTTTCTTTTTTCATCCGTGTCACTGGAAATATACATGAAGAAGTTCAAGTATTGAATTTTTCAACTGATCTCGCAGATTCATTTCGTCACCTCCCGGTCTCTTTCGAGACTCGACTTCAAAATCTCGGCAACGTTCATGTTAAGCCAACCGGCTCAATCGTCATCAAGAATTTTTTGGGAAGAGTTGTGACGAAACTCCCGTTCAACGCAGACGGCGTTTCCATTTTGCCGAACGGCACAAGAAGATTTTTAACAACTTGGTCCAAAAAGGAAGATTCCCCGGTTGAACCGTGGAATGACACATTATACTCGTCGGGTTTTATCTCTTCATTGAAGGCGGAGTTTGAAAATTTCGCTTTTGGTCGGTATACGGCTGAAATTCAAGCTGTTTATGGTGATAGCGAGCAGCGTCTAACCTCGAAGACGACTTTTTGGGTTATTCCATGGAGTATAATAAAGGTTGTTTTTTCTTTGTTACTCCTACTTATAACGGCTTCCGGGTTTTATACTCGGTTCTTGATAGGAAGATATATCAAAAAGTTGGATTCTCGTTGACATGACCATAAAACGTTTTCGCTCGATTGTTTCAGCGGCTATCGTGTTCGCGTCCGTTTTTGTTGGAATTTTTCAATCCGTCAGCGCTTCATCATTGGTTTCCGTAACAGACGAACTTTCTCGGTTGAAGGTATCTGCATCTGCCGATCACACTGTGCGTTTCAGTACGCCAACCGGAGTCGATGCTTCGACGGATACGATTATCGTTACTTTTTCAAGCGACTTTTCACTTGCGGCAATCGGGATAGGAGATATCGATTTATTTCATGGAGTAACTACCGGTCTGGAGACGTCTGAAACAATCGCCGCATCTTCTGCCGTTGGAGTTTGGGGAGTTTCTATCGGCGCGAATGCCGTAACTTTTACGGCTCCGACCGATGCCGCGCTCGGAGAGATTGGAGCCGACGAATTTGTAGTTATCAGAATCGGCAAGAACGCTTCGGGCGGATCCGGGCAGATAGTGAATCCTTCCTCCGTACAAACAGCGAGCGTTGCCATATCCGGAACGTTCGGCGACGATTCCAATATTTTGGTTTTTATTATTTCAGACGACGCCGTTTCCGTCAGCGCGACAGTCGAAGCGCCGATCGTTATTCCTCCAAGTGGAGGCGGATCCGGCGACACAACCGCTCCTGCCATTTTTAACGTTCAGGTTATAAACATAACAACGAGCACCGCGACGATTGTTTGGGATACAAGCGAATCGGCCAAGTCGGATGTGGATTATGGAATGACGACCGGTTATGCGAGCGGAACTCTGTCAAACGGTTCGTATATTACCCATCACGTGTTTCCTTTGACCGGCCTAAGCCCGAATACCACGTATCACTTTCAAGTGAAGTCACGGGATTTGGCGAGTAACTTGGCAACGGCCGGGGACTTTACTTTCACGACTTTGGTTGAAAATGTAGCTCCTGTAATTACCAACGTTCACGTTGTCGATATCACGGATATTTCGGCGCGAGTCGTGTGGACGACTGACGTTGTTGCGGATTCTCGCGTTGATTTTGGTCTCACTAATCAGTACGGATCATTTCAGACAGTTGCCGGACTCGTAACTTCGCATTCCGTAACACTTACCGCCTTGTCGCCGAATACCGCGTATCATTTTTCCGTAACATCAAAAAATCAAGTGCAGCTTTCCGCTTCTTCGCCTGATGCTACGTTCACTACGGCGCAAGATGCCACGCCTCCGGCGAACGTATCGGATTTTCAGGCGATCGGAGGAGACGGAGTGGTGCATCTCACATGGAGCAATCCCCCGGATCCGGATTTTGCGGGCGTTCGCATAGTCCGTAAAACAGACTCCTTTCCCACCGGCCCGAACGACGGAACTCTTGTTTACAACGGAGCAGGCGTGTCCTCGGATGATACGCAAGTGAATAACGGCACAACTTATTATTACGGCGCGTTCGCGTTCGACGCCAATTCCAATTTCGCGTCCGGCGCTCTTGCCGCCGCGAAACCGGAGGGAGTTGCGCCGGCGGGAGAAGAGAACACGGCGCCGCTTTGCGCTAACGGGATTGACGACGACGCGGATGGAACAATTGATTGCGCGGATCCCGATTGCTCCGCCGTTCCGGCGTGCAGTGTTTTGCCCCCGCCAACACCGCCACCACCACCTCCTCCTCCGGTGCCGCAACCCATTCCCATTCCGGTGCCGCAACCGTCCCCGGGACCAGGAGGCAAGATTATATTGTTCGAACCTCATTATTTTGGAGCGAACGGTTTTGTGGAGCTCGTTCCAGATTCGTTGAATCGTATTCATGCGCTCGCGGGCGACAGCGTTCAAGTTCGCGTTTCACTGAACGGAATCAATGCCGAAATAGAAAACGCGTATTTATTGGGACCGTCAACTTATCAGCTTTCTTTGAATAACGATGGAACGGCTTATGTCGCTACGTTTGTCGTGCCCGCCCCCGGTTCATACAACCTAGCGGTCGTAATTAATTTCGTAGGAGGAGGGACGTCCGTCGTGAATACAATCATGATTTCAGAATCCGGCGGAAGAGTCGTTGAAGAGACGATTATCGGTAAATCGGATAATCCTATCGATAACGCAAAAGTAACTTTGTTCGTTGACGACGGCGGATGGAAGAAGTGGAACGGAGGACCGTTCGGTCAGGCGAATCCCGTTATAACCGGACAGGACGGAGAATTTGCTTTTACCGTACCGAATGGGCGTTATTACGCCGAGGTTGAAAAGGACGGTTATAAGAAAGCGGTTACGTCGCCCGTACAAATTCAGGATGGAATTTTCGGAGAAGTCGTCGGGCTTATTATGGTGCCGCCGTCGCCAGGCGATGTGATTTCTCCGGAGGCGTCGGTGGCGGAAAATATCGCTAATGTTGCAAAGAATATAGCGGAACAGGCGGTTTACGGTTTATCGATTATAAGCGACACGCTTCGACGGCCCGAAGTCCGTGAAGCGGTTCAGAATACGGTTTCGCCCGCAGCATTGGGGATCGCCTTGATTAACGTCGCCACGGCGCTTCCGGCATTTAACGCCTTGGCGTATATCCAATATTTATTTTCTCAACCACTGTTATTACTCGGAAGAAGAAAGAAAAAGAAATGGGGGATAATATATAACGCTCTCACCAAACAACCAGTTGATTTGGTGATCGTGCGCTTGCTTCATGCGGAAACGAAGTTGGTTATTCAATCAAAGGTTACGGATAAGCTCGGACGTTATTCGTTTATCGCGAGTCAGGGAACGTATATTTTAGATGTGGTGAAGCCGGGATACGTCTATCCCACGCAGTATATAAAAGATAAAACGGAAGACGTCGACTATCTCGAACTTTATCACGCCGTTCCAATCACGCTCACAGACGGCGGCATCATAGCGAAAAATATTCCGATTGATCCGGTCGTGCCGGTTGAAGTTCCGCGAAGATTGATGTGGAAAAAGACGTTAAGAATGATTCAACAAGACGTGGCGTTTTTAACAGTATTGATTGCCGTCGTATCTCTAGTTATCAGTCCAAGCATTCAGCTGGCGTTGATTACATTGTCTCAAGTGGGATTATTCTTCTTGTTCAAGAGGATTTCTGTAAAGACAAAGGCGAAAGAGTGGGGAATCGTGTACGACGAAGCCACGCGCAAGCCGCTTTTGCGCGTAATCGTTCGAATATTCGATAAAAAATTCAATAAGTTGTTGGAAACACAGGTCACGGACGCGAACGGAAAGTACGGATTCTTCGTTCGTCGCAGCGTTTATTATGTAACCGCCGAAAAGGAGGGCTATGAGAAATATACGTCGCCGGACGTCGATCTTTCCACGAAAGACGAGGCGATCGTCGATCAGTCGTTGCCATTGAAACGTATTGTTGAGATCGTGAAACCGCAGAAAGAAACATTGGTAGAATATAACTAGTATAGACAATAACTATTTTGTGCTATCATAGGATCATTGATATGAAAATGAACTTAAAAATGAGGGTGATTAGTTCTATAACAGTCATGGCGACCGTTGGAACGATTTTATCCTCCATGTCTTTCGTCAGAGCCGGTAGTCCTACCAGCACAAGCGATACATTGACAAGAGAAAAAATCAGCACGAGCGCGACGCATACTATCACCGGAGTATTCGCGAGCAGTACATGGATAAACGGAAGCACGATAACATTCAGCTACAGTTCCGCGGGGTTTGCGCTTGGTGAAGATACGGGAATAGGTTGCGCGATTACCAGCGGAGGCGGCACATGCACGGCGGCTTCCGTTGCATCTACCGATGTCGTGACCGTTACATGCACGACTGTTGCAGGGTGTTGGGGCGTTTTGACTCTTTCAAATGTTACGGGAACCAATCCGGGGACAACAGGATCAAAACAGGTTTCTATCGCCGGCGATGCCGGTTATACGGGAACATTCGCAATACCGATCGTTGATGACGATCAGGTAACTGTTACGGCAACGGTTGATCCTACTATCACGTTCGATATAGATACTGCGCTTACCGACGTTGAATCAGCCGCACCCTATTCCGTATCTTTGCACACTCTCACCACCGCCGCAGTCACAAGTTCCGGAACTTTCGTCAGCAGTACGTGGATCGATCTTGCTACGAACGCGAAAGGCGGAGCGGTCGTCACGGTAACGTCAACCAAGGCGGGTTTGAGATCGACGAGCGTGTCATCGGATGTAATAGATTCATTCGGTGGATTGATGGCTGCAGGAGTAGAGAATTACGGACTCTGCGTAGCTTCGGCATCCATAACGCAAACCGCCGGCGGTCCTTTCGTCAGAGTAGCTCCATTCAACAATACGTGCGCGGCAGACAGCGATACTAATATCATCGGCGCCGTTACATCGACAGGAGCGCAAAATATCTTAAACACCACCAACTTGCCAATAGCGGGTGGTCGTGCTCAAATTATAGTGAACGCATCAATCAGCAGCATTACGCCGGCTCACAACGACTACACCGATACTTTGACCTTTATCGCAACCGGTACGTTCTAACGGCGGTCGAGACAACTGAGACTAGGTAGTCTGTAAATCCGTATTCGGCGGCAGTTGATCGTTGCGAGAGTAATGGATTTATTCTTGCACATGCCAAGTATAAAGAGAAAAACGCTATGGCTGGCTGCGATATTCGTATTGGCGGGTTATTTTGCCGGTTTTTCAGAAGTTAAGGCCGTCACCATCTCCCCTCCGTTTTTTGATTACTCGCTTAATCCCGGCGATACGGTTTCGGATGTTATCAAGGTTTACAACGAGACGACGCTTCCGATCACGGTTTATCCGATCGCCATTAATTTCACGTCAGGCGATGACGAAGCCGGAATACCGAATTTTTATTCGGCGGCTCAATATAATCCTTCCGGTTTGTCGCGGTGGATTTCGTTTCCGAAAGATCCAATTACTCTAAAACCCGGAGAACGCTCAAATTTGTTATTTTCAATTTACGTTCCATTGGACGGCGATCCTGGTGGTCATTACGGCGGCATCATTTTCAGTTCCACGCCACCGGAAGAAAGAGCCGGAACCGTCGGAGTCGGCGAGCAGCTTGCGGCAATAATGCTTTTGCGAGTTTCAGGAGATATTATAGAGCAAGGAAGAATTGAAGAATTTGGTTTTTACGACGGCAGGCGAATTCTTACTCATCTGCCGGTTAATTTTTTCGTTCGCTTTAAAAACGAAGGCACGATTCACGTCAGACCTGTCGGAAACGTCTTTATTACGAACATGATCGGAGGGCAGTCGGCTTCTATTAAGATCAATTCGCAGTTGGGAAGCGTTCTTCCGAATAGCATACGCAGATATTTTTTTGATTGGAAGAAAGGAGACGAAGTTGAAAGCGAATCGGAATTCAAGAAGGAATTGCGCAATTTCGGGTTTGGAAGATATCGCGCTACGGTCGTGTTAAATTATGGAAAAGAAGGGCAGAGCGTCACTGCTGAGCAGACGTTCTGGGTTTTTCCTTGGATTTTGATGGTTATCGCGTTCGTAGTCCTGGTTCTTTTAGTGTTTTTATTGAAGTTGTACAACCGATCGGTCGTGAATAGGTATATTAAGAATAATACGTTGAAAGAGTAGTTTTGTGGTAAAATTGGTTCGCTTATGAAGATGCAGGTATTGATCTTTGTGTTGGCAATTTCGTTCACGTCCAGCGCGGCTTTCGCGATGACGAGCGTCAATTATAAAGTAAATTGGGATTCGATTAACAGCGGCGGCGACGATATCAGTTCATCAACAAATTATATTCTTCATGATACCGTTGGCGAAGTTGCGACGGGAAGCTCCACAAGCGAAAATTATCGTCTTCGCGCAGGTTATAGATACGGTGATACCGAAGCCCCCAGTCTATCATTCGAGATAGGGACTCAAGAAAATTCCACTGAAACCACCTTTTCGGCGTTTAATAACGCAGGAAAAACCGTTACAGTCGCTTCATCCGCATCTTATTCAGTGGGAAATTATATAGGAGTAGTTGAAAATAAAGGCGCAGCGCAGATAATCGCAATCGGGAAAATAACGGATGTTACAGGTTTGGTAATTACTGTTGACGCATGGGATGGCAGTCCGACTTTGGTTAGCGCGGTTCCTGCAGGCGGAGACGATTATGCATATAGATTGAACGGAAGCGCGGCTCAACTCGGTACAATAACGACTTCAATCGTCGCAACATCGCTCACGCGCACTAATGTGATTTCAAATATTGAGAACGGATATACCGTTTACGTATTGGATGACGGGAATCTTAGAATTGATGCCACGACTTACATGGGAAACGTTGCTGATGGGGCGGTTACAGCAGGATCGGATGAGTATGGCGCGCGAGTATTTGGAAACAGCGCGACAAGCACCGGAAGCGATTTTGCTTTTGCCACTACTACGACAGCGGTTCAGGAATCGTATACATTCGCGAGCAATGAGAGAATCGGGCTCGTATATAAGGCAGCGATAAGCGCAATAACAGCTGCCGGTAATTATAGTCATGCCGTTTATTATACGCTGACAGGAAAATTTTAGATTAAGATTATGATTATCTTCAATCAAAAGATGAGAATAGGAATTGTTTTTGGTTTCGCCTTTTTTTTTGCGATTCCGTCTGTTAGCGCGTTTTCCGTTTCACCCGCATTAGTTGAAGTCTCGTTAGATAAAGGCGAAAGTAAAAACGGAACCATATCGATTACGAGTACGGAAGATCATGATGTTTCTTACGAAGTCAGTTTTCAGAATTTTGTCGCTAAAGGCGAAGATGGTCAGCAGGATTTTGTTGCAAATAACACCGTTTATCAGGATATTGACTGGATTACGCCTCAAATAAACAATTTTACAATTGAAAAAGGAGGTAGTATCGATATACCGTACGTTGTCACCGTACCAAAGGACGCAAGACCTGGAGGGCATTTCGTTGCCATGTTCGTTTCGCAAAAGAAAAGTGATGTGCAGATCGGTACAGGCGCGAGCGTTAGATCGCAGATCGGCGTTTTGTTTCTGATAAGAGCTAATGGTGAAATCAAAGAAAGTCTGGATATCGAGAGTTTTCGCGTCGTCCAATCCGAAAATGCTTTTAACAGACTGCCGGTCGTGTTTGAGACGCGATTTAAGAATCTCGGGAATGTTCATTTGAAGCCGATAGGGGATATCGTGATTGAGAACGCGTTTGGAAGAACATCGGCTGTGATTCCTTTGAATCCGCGAGGATCGTTTGTTTTGACCAACAGCGTTCGGAGGATGGAGAGTATATGGGGCAATAATGTTGAAGGCGGCGGAGTTGTTTCCGGCGGTTTGATAAATGAGCTTGTTAGTGAGTGGCGGAACTTTGCGATAGGACCGTATACGGCACGTATCGTAGGTTATTACGGCGACTTGAAGCAACCAATATCCGAACAGATTAGATTCTGGGTTTTTCCTTGGCATTTGTTTCTGGCGGCGATTTTGTTGTTATCGGTACTGATAGCGTTTAAGGAAATTTACAGCCGATTATTGATAAAATTGGCTTTGATAAGGTCGTGTAGAAATACCAAGCATTGAAAGCGCGGATTTGGTACAGTTTTAGCGATAATTTGCAGTTATCCATATATTATCCACAACGATTTAAATACCGTTGTTTTTATTTGTCCAATGTAATTTATTAGTTATCGAGAATGTTGCTCGATATCTTTTATCAACAATTTATTCACACAGCGTATATATAAAAATGTATATATATATGCATTTTTCCGTTGGAAATGACCGATTTCAGGATTTGATATTATTTGATTGTGCTTAAACCGGATGAAATTGTGCAGAATCTACAGTCGAAATCGTTCTTTTGTAGAGCTCTGGACCGCAGTATCCGTATGGCGACGGTCGTTCACACGATCTTAAGTGGTTTGTCGCTATATCGATAAGCAAAATTGAACAGGTTTTCGCACAAAATCCCATGGCCATGTTGAATTGCCAGGGGTTAAGTTGAAATGCGGAAAAATCTAGTAAAAGCACTTAAATTTATAACAATAAGCGCAATTATTTGCGTGAATTTTGTCGTATCTAGCCAAAAAACCACAGCGGCTTCTGCGATAAATCGCGCAATTAATTACCAGGGACGCCTGTTGAATGCCAACGGGATCTCTGTAAGCGATGGAAATTATTCAATTAAATTTTCGCTATATGATGCGGTTTCCGGCGGGAATACGCTTTGGACAGCCAGCGGCGCGACTTCGTCGCCCGTCGCTGTCACGGTGACAGTGACCAGCGGTTTGTTTAGTTATAACCTTGGCGACACTTCGACCGGACAAAACGCTTTTGAATTCGATTGGAATCAGAATTCGCTGTTTTTGGGAGTCACTGTAGCTTCTGACAGCGAAATGTCACCGAGGAAGCGTCTCACCGCTGTCCCGTACGCATTTGTCGCGGAGACACTCCAAGGGCAGTACGCGTCGTCATCGGTAACTTCTACCGGCGGAAATCTATTCGCGCTTCGGCAAAACAGCGCGGACAGCGCGACTGCGGACAGGACGGTTTTATTTTTACAAACGTCCGGCACTTCAAACGTTTTCGATTATTTCGTGAAAGCGACAAACGGCGCGGACGTGTTTACGATTTCGCGGCAAGGCCACACAACGACGACGGGAAATTTCGCATCAAACGGAAATATAATTCTTGGAAATGAAACTACTGATAATTTGACGATCGGAGCAAGAATCAATTCTGATTTGGTCCCAACAACCGACGACGTATTTTTGTTAGGATCAACCTCATTGAGGTGGAAAGGCATTGACGTTGTGAACGCAACTTCGACAAACACCACATCAACAAATCTCTACGTATCCACGCTCGCTCAACTTCCATCCAACACAACAATCAATAGCCAATCCGTCTGTCTCGCAAATGGAACGAATTGTCCTGCAGCCGCAA
>CAZQNT010000028.1:0-12900 GCA_964595075.1 uncultured Gammaproteobacteria bacterium
GCAATACGGGGAGGGCGGGACAAGCCCGCCCCTACGTCGTCGAACTCGACTTCGTCTCCGATTTTTAGGAACCGGTGGACGCTCGCTACCTTTCCATTCACCGTCCCGGCGCCGGCCTTGAGATGTTTTGCGATCGCGCTTCGCGTACTTTCGATAAGTTGTTCAGCCAAAAAAATGTCCAGGCGTTTTCCAGAGTCGGTTTCCGTAATTACCCGGTTGAATTTCATAAATATCGTTCGTAGCCGCCTATGTGCGCGAGGTAGGGATCGAACCTACGACCAAGCGTGTATAAGACGCCTGCTCTACCGCTGAGCTACTCGCGCACGCAAGCGGTTACCGAGTAGAATTTATACAATCTTTTGCCGATTTTTGCAATGTAGTATTATTATGGATATGCACTCATTTGATGTTATTCGAAATGACGCGGGGCCGCGCGTTAATGCTCGAGGATCCACTCGCGCAGGTTTGCTGGTTGCCGCTATAAAAGGTATGCACGAAGTCATACATCCGATTTTTTATGAAAAAGAAGGGGAGCGAGAGCGTACGTTTTCCATCAAGGCAGACGATTTCTCCGGACTCTTAAATGAGCTCATGAAGATCGCGATCGCTTTATCTAAAGAGAAGCACGAGGTGTATACCGACGTTCGATTCGATCTCATTACAGACAAAGAAGCAAAAGGCGCGCTCATAGGAAAGCCGATCGTAACGACGGACGTCGCTATAAAAACGGCAAGCGCGGATGGAAATACGATTGAAAAAAATGAGGAAGGAATGTGGGAGGCGACAGTTGTGTTGGATGCAGATACATAAATCGGATGTCCAACATCCGACTATCGGATGTTGGACATCCGATTTATCAGTTTTGAAATTGAATGTTTGAGATTATACAGCCCGTCTCCGCTGATGCAGGATACGAAAATCGGGTCTCGCTCCTCGAACGTTTGTTTGAGTTCCGTTCTCCGTTCTTTTGAGACGAGGTCTATCTTATTAAAAACATGAATTCTCGGAGTCGCACCGACTCCGAGCTGTTCCAAAATCTCATCAACCTCACGGATTTTTTCTTCGATATGTTCGTCGCCGGCGTCTATCACATGTAGGAGAAGTTCGGCGTCGATTGTCTCGTCGAGCGTGGATCGAAACGCGCTGATCAAATTCGGCGGAAGGTCTTGAATGAATCCGATGGTGTCGGAGAGGAGGACGGTTTGTTCGTCGGATAATCGCAGTTTGGCGACACGTGTATCGAGCGTTGCGAATAATTCGTTTGCCACGTATACGCCTTTTTTCGTGAGTGCGCGAAGAAGCGATGATTTTCCGGCGTTCGTATATCCCACGATGGACGCGGTTTTGAATCCTTGTCTGTCGCGAGACCGTCTGTGTTCTTGTCGCGAACGCGCCACTCGTTCAAGTTGTTTTTTCAATTGCCGTTCCTGACCCTCCAAGTGGCGTTTCATTATTTCCGTATTCGTCTCACCTATGCCGCGCGTTCCGATTCCGCCGGCCTGTTGCATCATTTCCATTCCCATTCCGAAAATGCGCGGACCCATGTGATGGACTGCGGCGAGCTTGATCTGTAGTTTCGCTTCGGACGTTGTCGCGTGCTTTTGGAATATTTTCAAAATTAGATCCACGCGATCCCAAGCGGCAATTTTTTGTTTGCGCAAAACCTCTCCAAGTTCGTACATCTGCCGCGGCTTCAACTGGTTGTTGATTATGAGTAGAGAGGCTCGCTCCTTCTCCGCGATTCGTAAAAGCTCTTGAAGCTTTCCTGATCCGACGTACGTACGATAATCCGGTACGCTTCGCTTTTGAATCATTTTAACAACCGTAATTCCGCCGTAAGTCGCGGTAAGCGATTCCAATTCCGTGAGACGACGCGACGCCACATCCGGAGTCATGTCCGGCGGAATTACATCGAGAAGTATGGCGCGTGGAGGCATGTGCGATTGATATATTATGAAATTGTCATTGCGAGGAGTGGCAACGACGTGGCAATCTAATAAGAGTGATAATTATTTCTATTAGATTGCCGCGCCCCTTCCGGGGCTCGCAATGACAAACGCTTGGAATACGGACTGTACTTACACAGCGTTGCATAAAAACTCGAATTTTGCTAGAGTTTTCTTATATGAAAGTCATTTATTGTCGGGACTTTGGGTTGGATTGCAACGCAAAGATGAAGGGGAACTCCGCGGACGACGTTGTGAACGCCGCCATCAACCACGGAGTTAGCATGCACGGACAGAATCCGAAAGAATTGCAGACGCCGGAAAAGCGCGCGGAGATCGCGTTAAAGATAAAAGAAGAATTGCCGGCATGAAGGTACTGGTTTTTAGCCCCGGCTACATAGGAGAGAGGATAGTTGATGCGCTTCGTGGCAAAGGACACGAAGTTTTTCCTGTTCGCGTGGAGATAACGGATGAGGTCGCGGTTCGGAATGCTTTGGAGACTTACAAACCTGACGCGGTTTTGAATTGCGCGGGAAAAAAAGGAACGCCAAACGTTGATTGGTGCGAAACGCATCAGATCGAGACCATGCGATCGAACACGATCGGCCCACTCATCATCGCGCAGGCCTGCATGGAACGCGGAATCCATCTCACGCATCTCGGAACGGGTTGTATTTTTTATGGAGCGTCGCCTGATCCGGCGGGTTGGAAAGAGGATGATCATGCAAATCCTTCGGCGACATACACGCGTTCAAAGTATGCGGCGGATTTGATGCTGACGCAGATTCCGAACGTCGCGATAGTCCGTTTACGCATGCCGATAGACGATAGTCCGCATCCGGGAAATCTCATCGACAAACTTGTAAATTATACAAAAATTATCAATGTCGAAAACTCCGTGACGGTTGTGGACGATCTGATTACAGCAGTAATAGGCGTTATCGAAAAGAAAGGGACCGGAATTTTTCACGCGGTAAATCCAGGCGCAATGCGTCACCGTGATCTCATTGCGCTTTACGAGGAACTTGTCGATCCCGCTCACACCAATGAATGGATAGATGAGGAGGATTTGCTAGGTCAGGGACTTGTTGCGAAAACGAGATCGAATAACATCATGCAAAATATACGACTGCCGGAACTCGGGATTCATTTGCGGCCAATCAAAGAAGCGCTACGGGATTGCATGGAGAAGTATGCGGCCGCAAAGCGCAAGGATTGACCAAAGAAGCGCCTTTATCTAACATTCCGTACCAGTCGGGCGATCGCAAGGATCCGCCCCTACCGAACAGGGCGCACGCCATGCGCCTACGAACGGGGAGGGCGGGACAAGCCCGCCCCTACAATAATTACAAACTATTCACTTTCTCTAAAATATATGTCTCCAATCCAATTTGCTCTCGGTTCCGCGGTCGTCGCGCTTGTATGGGGCGCTCTGCTTATACGCTGGGTTCTTAAGCAACCGGCAGGCGAAGGAAAAATGACTGAAATCGCTAAGGCGATACAGGAGGGCGCGAGCGCGTATCTGAATCGTCAGTATCGCACTATAGGGATTATAGGAGCCGTGATTTTCGTAATTTTGCTTCTTACGCTCGGGAAGACCATGGCTTTCGGATTTGCGGTCGGAGCAATTTTATCCGCGCTTGCCGGATATATCGGAATGAACGTATCTGTTCGTGCGAACGTCCGCACCACCGAAGCCGCGAAAAAGGGGATGCAGGAAGCTTTGGAAGTGGCTGTAAAGGGCGGGACTGTTACCGGCATGTTTGTAGTTGGCTTGGGTCTCTTGGGCGTCGCGGGATTTTATGCGTTGACTCATGATCTCAAAGCTCTCATCGGTCTAGGTTTCGGCGGCTCGCTCATCTCCGTGTTCGCTCGGCTCGGCGGCGGCATATTTACTAAAGCCGCGGACGTGGGAGCCGATCTCGTTGGAAAAGTCGAAGCCGGAATTCCGGAAGACGATCCGCGCAATCCGGCGGTTATCGCGGACAACGTAGGAGATAATGTCGGAGATTGTTCCGGAATGGCCGCGGACCTGTTCGAGACTTATGCGGTCACGGCAGTTGCGGCAATGCTGCTCGGATCGCTTGCGTTTCCTGGAAGCGAAAAAATAGTTTTGTTCCCGCTTGTTCTTGGCGGCATCTCGATTATCACTTCGATCGTAGGAACTTTCTTCATCAAACTCGGCGGAAACAAAAATATCATGGGCGCGCTGTATAAGGGTTTGATAGTTTCCGGTTTACTCGCGGCTGTCGCGTTCTGGTACGCGGCCGGTCAATTTTTCCCAAGTAACATTAGCGGCGTCATCTCCGCGCAAAAGGCGTTTCTCGCGTCGCTCGTGGGTTTGGTAGTGACCGCGCTCATGGTTTGGATCACGGAATACTACACGTCTACGAAATATCGGCCGGTGCAAGATATCGCGAAGGCATCCGAGACGGGGCATGGCACCAACGTGATCGCCGGACTCGCAATGAGCATGAAGTCCACGGCTCTTCCGGTTCTCGTTATCGCAGCTGGAATGCTTCTCGCATATAACTTCGCCGGACTCTACGGAATCGCTCTCGCCGCAATGTCCATGCTGTCGCTAGCTGGAATCATCGTGGCGATTGACGCGTACGGCCCGATCACGGATAACGCTCAAGGCGTCGCGGAAATGGCGGGACTTCCCGAAAATGTTCGTGGCATCTTGGAACCGCTCGACGCCGTCGGCAACACGACCAAAGCAGTAACAAAAGGATACGCGATCGCCTCGGCCGGTCTTGCCGCACTCGTGTTGTTCTCGGCATACACGCAAGAGTTCGCGAATCTCGGAAAGACTCTCGCGTTTAGTCTCGAAGATCCGAAGGTGATTGTGGGGTTGTTCATCGGCGGGCTACTTCCACACTTGTTTGGCGCGTTTGCCATGGAGGCGGTGGGAAAGACAGCCGGCGCCGTAGTGGAAGAAGTGCGACGGCAGTTCAAGACGATCCCCGGCATAATGGAAGGAACGGCCAAGCCGAACTATGCCGCGACTGTCGATATCGTGACGAAAGCAGCGATCAAACAGATGATCGTGCCAGCACTGCTTCCGATCGTGGTACCGATCGTGGTCGGCTTCTGGCTCGGTCCGGTCGCGCTCGGTGGAGTCTTGGTCGGCTCCATCGTCACAGGTCTTTTCGTAGCAATCTCTATGACATCCGGCGGCGGAGCTTGGGACAACGCAAAGAAATACATCGAGTCCGGTCACTTCGGAGGCAAAAAATCGTTCGCGCATCAAGCCGCCGTTACAGGTGATACGGTCGGAGATCCGTACAAAGACACGGCAGGCCCGGCCATCAACCCGATGATCAAAATTTTGAACATCGTGGCACTGCTCTTGGTTGCTGCGTTGATATAAAACATTTTGTCATTCCCGTGAAAACGGGAATCCATTTCCTCGAAATAATAGGAATCGGATCTTCACGGTCTGGATCCCCGTCTCCACGGGGATGACAGCTAAAAGCGGCTTCGGCCGCTTTTATGATATCCTGATCGCCATGTCTGATATCGTCGATCCACGTCACGAGGCGTTAGTTGAACATCTTTTTCGCCGCGCAAGTTACGTGTTGAACATGCCGGGTTTCGAGCTTCGCCCTCTGCGCCGTCGGGTTCGCGGCCGCGGAAAGCTCCGTTCGTTTGCGCTCGGGTATACGAGGTTGAATGAAAAGTTGATAGTCGTCGATCTCTACACGCCGCGCACAATGAAGCCGCGTAAGCTGGACGCGATTTTGCGCGTCATTTGCCACGAGCTCGCGCATCATCAAGAGCCGCCGCGATTGTATCGCCATTGGTTTCGTCTCGTCCGCAAAATCCACCACCCGCATTTTTGGAAGCAATTCAAGAAGAACGTGGAGGCGTTGCGGAAAGACGAGGTTTTAGGTAAAGTCTTCGGATATGAAAATAATAATTGATCGCGACAAATGTATCGGCGCGGCCACGTGCATAGTGTTGGCTGCAAAAACGTTCGGATTGGATCAGGAAGGGAAAGCTTTTATTTTGAATAAAAAAAAAGAAACCGCCGTCATGTCACCGGAAGGAACGGTCGTCGAATCCGAAACCACGGAAGCGATGGACGCGCGTGAAAGCATAATCGAAGGCGCGCGGTCTTGTCCTGTTACGGCTATAAAACTTTTTGAGGACGACGGGACGGAGATACTTTTATAGTTTATGCAAATGCCGGTTCGTCAATTTAGGATAGTCGATCGTATTCAAGAAACCGGTGAAACTTTCGTTCTGCAATTAGAGCCGGCCGACGGAGAGCCGCCGATCGCTTTCAAGGCCGGTCAATTTATTTCGTTGCATATTTTTAACGACGACGGCTCCGTGTGGGGAAAATCTTTTTACTCGATAGCCACCGCGCCGTCGGAATCTACGGAGCGGTTTCAGCTTGCCGTCAAAGTCAGAGGGAATTTTACGCAACGCGCTTCGCGGTTGGAAGTCGGGGACGTTGTAGGTATTCAAGGGCCGTTCGGAGCATTCGTGTTACGCGACGAAAGCGAGCCGCTCGTTTTGTTCGCAGGTGGAATCGGAATTACTCCTCTCCGCAGCATGCTTCGCGAATCACTTGCGACGCAAAAAGATCGCGAGATTTTTCTTTTCTACTCCGACAAAACCCGCGAGTCCATGGCATTCTTAAAAGAGTTCAGGGGTCTTACGGAGAAGTATGCCAATTTTCATCCGATATTTATTTTAACAAATGAAAAGCCGCTCAATTGGGACGGGGAGACTTGCCGCTTGAATTCGGAGATGGTGCGTTTGCGCATCAAGAATATGGCGGATGCCAGGTATTGTATGTGCGGCCCGAAAGGATTTATGGATTGCGTCAGGGATATATTGGTTTCGTGTTCGGGCGACGTGAAAACGCGGCTCAAACAGGAGCTTTTTTAACTACATACGCCCTTGCAAACATCGGAGTATTCGGTTATGCTTTCGACGTTTTCATTTCTGTGATATGGGCGTGTAGCTCAGGTGGTTAGAGCGTCACACTGATAATGTGAAGGTCGATGGTTCGAGTCCATCCACGCCCACCATGCACGATTCCTCCGAAAGGGGGCTTTGTGGAAAAAGTTGTCGGGCTGTAGCGCAGTTGGCTAGCGCACCTGCTTTGGGAGCAGGGGGTCGTGGGTTCGAGTCCCACCAGCCCGACCATCATCCTACGCTCGCCGACGCGAGCTGCGGCGGACACCGCGCGGGTGTCGTATAGTGGTTATTACCGCAGGTTTCCAACCTGCTGAGAGGGGTTCGATTCCCCTCACCCGCTCCAAAACAAAATAAAACGAGGCGCGCCGAGGTAGCTCACTCCGCAGGCGGAAGCTACACGTTACAAATTATATGCCGAGGTAGCTCCCTCCGTAGGCGGAAGCTACACGTTACAAATTATATGCCGAGGTAGCTCAGTGGTAGAGCGAAGGACTGAAAATCCTTGCGTCGCCAGTTCAATCCTGGCCCTCGGCACCATAAAGAACCGTCACTTGAAAGTGACGGTTCTTTTATTTGGATTGTCATTTACTCGCTATTGATTCTTTTTACACAAAAATGGCCTATAGGCAGTTTTTGTGTAAATTAGTGAGCGACGAAGTTCAGGCAATTAATCTGGCGGTTGTACTTTTTTAGTTGTACATTCCGTTGAAATCATTTTAGTTATTTTTCTTGTTATTCACTTTCTTTTTTATTGCTAGCAATTTTTGTATGCTATACTAGCTTCACGCCCCGTATTTATTATGTACAATGACAAAATCATAACCACAATACTGCTCGCCTTGAGTGGCTTGCTGTATTATTTTTATTTACTGCGCAAGAAATCGGATTCCGGATCCGGTTCAGGCGACGGCGCGGTTTTTTCTAAAGGACACGTATTAACAACGTACACTCGCGACTTGTCTGAAGACGCGGAACAGGGAAAGCTCGATCCTGTCATCGGACGCGAAGAAGAAGTCGATCGTGTTATTCATATTCTTTCGCGTCGTTCAAAAAACAATCCGCTTCTGATCGGCGAGCCGGGCGTAGGTAAGACCGCCATCGTAGAAGGAATCGCTTTACGGATCGCGCGCGGTGACGTTCCAGGCAGATTGCGCAAAAAAAGAGTTCTAGCGCTGGATCTCGGAGGCCTTATCTCCGGTACGAAGTATCGCGGAGAGTTCGAAGAGCGGATGAAGAAGCTCACGGATGAAATCAAGGTGATGAGCCGCGTAGTCATTTTGTTCATCGATGAAATCCACATGATCGAACAGGCGAAGGGCGCGGAGGGCGCGATGAATGTTTCGGATATTTTGAAACCCGCGCTTTCCCGCGGCGAGCTGCAGGCGATCGGCGCGACGACTTTGAAAGAATACGGCGCATACATAAAGCCGGACGACGCGCTTAACCGTCGATTTCAGCCGGTGATCGTCGGAGAGCCGTCAGAAGAGGCGACTTTAGCGATAATGCGCGGCATTAAAGGTTTGTATGAAGAACATCACGGAGTGCTGTATGACGATGAAGCTCTCAAGGCGGCGGTGAAATTATCGTCTCAATTTATTCATGACAGATTTTTGCCGGATAAGGCAATCGATCTTCTGGACGAAGCGGGCGCCAAAGTTTCGATTGAGGCGTCGCACAACAGCAAGCACGCGAAATCCATTCTTCAAAATCGTTCGCAGCAAACGCGCGCGCAGCTGGCTTTCTTGCACAAAGAGCGGATGCAGATGACCGAAGAAGAAAAGCGGTTTTCGCGAATTGCGGAAACAGTAAAAGATCCTGAATTGGAGGACATCCGTAATCGTATAAGCCATTTCGTAGGCGAAATAGACAAGATCGATAAACGAATCCGTCAAAAGAGCATAGGAAAAACGCCGCGCGTTCGCGTAGGGGATATAAAAGAAGTGGTGGACAGTTGGGTTGGAAAGAAAAAAGCCCGTCCATAAGATTTTGAACCGGGCTAGTTGATGGGGTGGAGATCCTCCGGAATGGAGAAAGTCCGCCTGTATTTATGCGGGTCGCGCGTCGTTTCGATGCGGACGGAGGAGAGCATCGGCTTCAAACGTCCGCACAGCGAGGCGCAAGCGAGAGCGGTGTTGACGTTGTCTTCGCGCGGCTCAATTCGGATGACGCAGGACTCCAAGTCCACGGCCTGCACAGTGCAGTCGAACGTCGCTTCGTCGTCCAAGGTGATGCGTACCCGGACGTGTTTTTTCCAGAGGTCCTCCTGCGGCAATGACCCTCGGTACCGAAGACGGATGGTTGGAGCGCCGTGCGTAGGCGGGTTGGAGATCACGGCGCCCGTGAGTATCAGCGAGCGCAGTTCCACGGAGACCATGAGGCGCTCGGCGTTAATCGCCTCCGCCGATTCAGCATCGTTTTTTGTAATCGTTTTCGTCCGAACTTCGATTCGACGTTTTGCGCACGAACACATTTTTAACCTCCAAAAGAACGGGTTGCGCGGATTGTATATCATGCATTGTGTGACATAACAAGGGTGCTTATACGCTTCACGACCACCCGTCGTCGTGATACAAATATTACTGTTATGATCGCATTATGAAATATGCCTTATCTCGCTGCGGAACTCGCTTCGCTCAAACAGTCCTCGCTTCAATAAGTCGCATTTCATAATGCGATCTCTATATATATGAGAATCGGAATTGACGCGCGGATGATGTCTGCGCAAACGTCGCGGGGGATCGGGCGGTATGTTGAGGAATTGATAAGGGCCATGGTCGCGGAGGCGCCGGAGCATAAATACGTTCTTGTGACGCGCCAGCCAATCCATTCTTTTTCATCCCATCCGTCAGTCGAAACCGTAGTAGCCGATGTCCCTTGGTACGGTATTCGAGAGCAGATAGAAATGCCGGGAGTTTTTCGTAGTATAAAATGCGACGTCCTCCACGTTCCGCACTGGAACGTACCGGTTCTTACTTCGGGCAATCTTGTGATTACGATCCATGATTTGCTTTTGCGTCACGAACCGAAAAGCGCGCGGCTTTCTACGCGAGGCCCGATCGTCTCATCGATAAAACGCTTGGGTTATAGGATAACGCTTGCCGCAGCCCTAACACATGCAAAAGCAATTTTGGTTCCGACGAATTTCGTTGCCAATGATTTGCGGAATCTTTATCCCGGCGTGAATTCAAAAATAGTAGTTACTGGAGAAGGCATAAGCGAGAGAACTCCGTTCGCGGAAGACGTCGCTTCAATGCCGCCGCGGCAGGAGTATCTTCTTTACGTCGGCTCCGCATATCCGCACAAAGGACTTGATTTATTTTTGGACGCTTGGGGAGAGCTTGAGGTTAAGCATCCGTCGCTGCATTTAAAAATCGCCGGAGCGGAAGACGTGTTTATGCAGCGACTTAAAATAGAAGCGCAGCGCCGAGGATTGCCGCGTGTCGAGTTTTTGGGATATGTGGGCGACGAAAGTTTAGCGAAGCTGTATCACGAAGCCGTGGCTCTTGTGATGCCCTCTCGTTTCGAGGGGTTCGGACTCACGCCGCTCGAAGCGATTCAGGCCGGTTGTCCCGTGGTTTCGTCCGATGCCGCAGCTCTCGTAGAAGTGTTGGGCGAAGAAGGAGCTTTTTTCTTTCAATCGGGCTCAAAGAATGGTATGCTTTACGCTATCGAACGCGTGCTCGCGGATCAAGTCGCGGCGCGTGAAAAAACAAAAAAAACACTCCCCGTTTTACAAGCGCGACATAATTGGAAAAACGCGGCATCGCTAACATTGGCTGCGTATTACAAAGTTAAGTCGATCGTATTATGAAATAAAACTTATCTCGTCCCGAAAGCATTCGGGATCCTCGCTTCGATAAGTTTTATTTCATAATACGATCGACATAGAATAAACAAATATTCAAGCATGATTTTAAATGAAAGCCAAATTAGCGCCGATCTTGAGTCGCAGTTGGCGGGCGTTATAGAACAGGACGGCATTACAATGATATCGCCGGAAGGTGTTCGTAGGCGCGCGCGAAGAATAAAGCGGAAGCGATCTCGAAGCGCGCCATGGATTCCGGAATTTTCGGAAATTCCCGAGTCGTCAAATCCGGATAATGTGGAGGCGCTCGATGTCGAGTCGATCGGCTTGTTGGTGCAGGGAGTACAGTCAATGCCGGAAAGCGAAATCGTTATCGTAAAAGAAGAGAGGCCGCGAAGCGACTATGTTATTTCATTGAAACAGGTAGTGATCTCTCGAACGTCCGAGTCCGTTGACGAGCGTTTTTCATGGGATGAGGCGATGGCGGAAGAGCGCGAGTATTTTTCGGGCGCAACCGAAGCCGGAGTGTACGGCACTTTCACGCAGGATCTGACTTTTGAAGGTTTCGACCCGCGAATGCTTTCGGAGCAATTTACGCCGGATGATTTTTATGAGGCGCACAGAAGTATTTATGGAAGTACTCGCCGCGCGTCGGGTGCATTGCAATCCGTCGCTTCAGAAATGCTCGGACTGTTTCGCAAAACCAAACGCGTCGAAAAAGACGTGAAAGAACTTCCAAGTTCCATGAAAGCGGCAGTGGAAGTTTCTTCATTCTCGCCGTTCCGCGCTCTTACCGGATTCGTGGGACTTTTGCTTGTCATCACGATTCCCGCCAACGCGATCACGTTGTACCGATCACTGGTCTCGGCTTCCGAAGCCACGGCAGGAGTTGGACAAGCCGCGGTAAATGAACTTTTATCAGCTAAAAACGCAAGCCGGGCGCCGGAGGCCGGAGCTTCTCTCAAATTGGCATCCAGCCATTTCCGTGAAGCTGATGCCATGCTTGGGGAGTCGAGCGCGCTAGCCGTCGGCCTTGCGTCAGTGCTTCCTTCCACTTATCGCTCGGCGCGCGCTCTTCTCGAGGCGGGTGATAAAGCAAGTCAAGCGGGCGCTATTTTTGTAGCGGGATTTGAAAAGGTTTTTTCGGATCCGAACCGAAGACTGGATGAGCGGCTCGACGCGCTCGCCGATTATTCGCGAGCCGCCATGCCTCTGCTTTCGGACGCGAGCCGCGCGGCGGCAAGCGTGAGACAAGACGCTATTCCGGAAGAAAAACGAGAAGAGTTTTTGAAACTTCAACAACGCCTTGAATCCGCAACGCAGGCGGTTCGCGATATGGCTGGGTTGGCGGATCTTTTATCCCGTTTGGTTGGGAAGAATATCTCTCAAAATTACCTTTTTGTTTTTCAAAACAACACGGAGCTTCGACCTTCCGGAGGGTTTATGGGATCGGTTGCGGAGGTGTCGTTTGACAGGGGTTCGGTCAAATCAATCAAGGTTCCTTCTGGCGGGACATACGACATAAAAGGACAGCTATTGGCGCACGTAATTTCGCCCGATCCTTTGCATTTGATAAATCCGCACTGGCAATTTCAGGACTCGAATTGGTTCCCGGATTTTCCTACAAGCGCGCGCAAGATGCTTTGGTTTTGGAGTAAGTCCGGACAGCCGACGCAGAGCGGCGTAATTTCCATAAACGCTTCTTTGGTCGAACGCATTCTGGATATAACCGGACCGATCGATATGCCGGAGTATGGCAAGGTGATCGACAAGAGCAATTTCATGCTAGAGACGCAAAAAGCCGTTGAACTTGAATACGACAAGAAGGCGAACACGCCGAAGAAATTTATCGGCGACCTAACCGAGGAGATGATGAAACGTTTGAAGAGTTTGTCGAAGGAAGAGTGGCTCAAAGCCGGCGCCATGGTTTCGGACGCGCTTAGAACGAAAGATATTCAAGTGTATCTTACGAACGAAGAAGACGAGGCGCAGATCGAACGTTATGGTTGGAACGGTTTGATGAAACCTACCGACGGAGACAGTCTCGCAATCATCGAAGCGAACATTGCGGGACAGAAAACCGACGGGGTGATCGATGAATCCGTAGCGCACGTTGCGGAAGTGCAGCCGGATGGTTCGATCGTCGACAATGTTACATTGACTCGAACGCATAATGGCAAAAAGGGCGAGCTGTTTCGAGGCGTCAGGAACGTT
>CAZQNT010000029.1:0-12852 GCA_964595075.1 uncultured Gammaproteobacteria bacterium
AGAAAGGGTCGAGCGTTTACGCTCTCCTTGCCGGTGCACAGGCGTCTCTGGGACTTCTTGCAAGTTCCGACAACGCCTGATACCGACCTCGTCGGCGAATTCCGAGACGAGGATAGGCAGCGCCTGAAAGGGCAGCAGCCACTACTCAATTTCCTGGTCGAACTCGCCGGTAACGACCGCGAGATCTCGGCCTCGGCGTAATCGCCGTTCCAACCGCTCTTTCGGCGATCCCACCGCCGTTTCCACACTCCCAACGTTTCCACACGTTTCCACTCCGGAGAGACTCGCAAGGGTCTCTTTTTTAGTGTCATTCCCGTGTAGACGGTAATCCAGTTCAAAGGAAATAATTCAGGGGATGGATCCCCGCCTACGCGAGGATGACACGGAAACCTCTTGACGAAACTCCAATATTTCTATAGTCTCAAGCCATTAATACGAATACTTCATCGCCGTCCAATCGCCGGATTCCAAAGGATCCGCGTGACCCCGCCGCTCGCGAGCATCGGGGGGAGCCATGAAAAATGCATGCAGTACGAGCTTTTATATATTATTTCCGCGACGTTTGCCGACGACGATGTCGGTACCGTAGAGGCGGTCGTGCGAGCGTTGCTCGAGAAGAACGGCGCCACGCTTACGACCACCAAGCGTCTCGGCAAGTTTCGTTTCGCGTATCCTATAAAGAAAGCGCGATACGGCCATTACGTTTTGGTTCGTTTCGAATCCGAACCGTCGGTCGTCGCCAAGATCGAAGAGGGACTCCGCATCACAAGCGACGTCGTTCGCCATCTCATTCTTAGAGCGGACGAAGCAGGAGAAGAGACGTTCGACATGGTTCAGTTCACGGAGGTGAATATCGAAGCGAAAGACGATCAGCGCCGCCGCCGCGAAAAGCCGGCGACCGACGACCCAGCGAAAAAGACGGACGAGATCAAATCCGGCGTCGCTGTTCTCGAAGAAGGGAAAGAAGCGACAGCAGAAAAAGAAGCGCCGGCCGCCGCGATTTCCGACGAGGAGTTGGATAAAAAGTTGGCAGCCGCTCTTGAGGAAAATTCCTAATCACAAATATGAATCTTAATCGCGCAATGATAATCGGAAATCTCACGCGAGATCCCGAGCTCCGCACAACGCCAAGCGGACAAAGCGTAAGCAATTTTTCCGTTGCCACATCTTTCCAGTGGACGGACAATGCGGGTCAGAAGCAAGAGAAAGTCGAGTATCACAATATCGTCGCATGGGGAAAGCTTGCCGAAATTTGCAACCAGTATCTCGGCAAGGGTCGCAAGGTTTACATCGAAGGACGTTTGCAGACACGCGACTGGGAAGCGCAGGACGGAACAAAAAGAAATAGAACCGAGATAATCGCTGAAAACATGATTATGCTGGATCGCGCGCCGACGGGACAGGCCGGCGCCGTGCCGTCGCAGCCGCCGGCGGAGCCGACTCTCTCGCCAATCCCCCAACAAGTCGACAAAGGAACGGGCGATCAGGAGATTAAGTTAGAAGATATTCCTTTTTAAATTTATGCCTATTCAGAAAAAAACAGAGCGACCGTGCATGTTTTGTCTCGCGAACGCGTCAGCCATAAACTACAAGGATACGAATACTTTGAAACGCTATCTTTCCTCATTCGGAAAGATCGTGGCGCGAAAACGTTCCGGCGTGTGCATGTGGCACCAGCGCAAGCTCGCGCAAGCCATAAAGCGAGCGAGATTCATGGGGCTTCTGCCGTACGTGGTGTAAAGAAAGTCCGCCAATGGCGGACTTTCTTTTCTGTCATCCTCGCGAAAGCGGGGATCCATCTCCTCGAGATAATGGAAAGTTATTCATGGTCTGGATTCCCCCGAATGCTTTCGGGGGGATGACATAAAGTATAATTGATATGAATCTCCAAAATATCCGCTCTCGCTCTCAGATCGTCAAGCTCATACGAGCTTGGTTTGACGAGCGCGGATACGCGGAGATGCACACGCCGCGGCTTGTAGGATTGCCCGGGCAAGAGCCGCATTTGGAGCCGATGTGGACGGATGTAAAAGTGCCGAGTGCCGAGTGCCGAGTGGGGAGTGTGGAGAACTCGGAACTCGGAACTCGGAACTGTGAACTATCCGCGGCTTTAATCACCTCCCCCGAATATGCCATGAAGCGCCTTCTCGCCGAGGGGATGGAAAAGATTTACGATCTCGGTCCGTGCTTCCGCAACAGCGAACCATGGGACGGGACGCATGATCCGGAATTTTTGATGCTTGAGTGGTATCGGAAGGGAGCGACGCTTTCTGATCTCATGGACGATACGGAAGACATGGTAATGTCGGTCGCGAGAGAGTTCCGCGCCTCTCCGCCATCGTTGGCCCGAAGTTGGCGCCGCGTCACGGTCGAGCAGGCGTTTCGCGAATATCTGAACGTGGAACTCACGCCGCTTTTAGGCGACATCGAAGGAATGAAGAAACTCGCGACATCTCTCGACCAAATCGTTGACGCGAACGATTCGTGGGACGATCTTTTTTTCAAAATCTTCCTAACCCATATCGAACCAAAAATCTCTCCCCCTTACGAAGGGGGAGTTGGAGTGGGTCAGCCGGTTTTTCTCTACCGCTATCCCGTGTCCATGGCGGCTCTTGCGCGTCCGTGCCAAGACGATCCGCGCTATGCCGAGCGAGTTGAGCTGTTCGTAGGCGGATTGGAACTCGCTAACGGATTCGCGGAGCTTACGGACGCAACTGAGCAGAGAAAACGGTTTGAAGAAGAACGGTCGTTGCGAAAAAAACTCGGCAAGAAAACTTGGCCGATCGACGAACAATTTCTCGAAGCATTGCCAAAGATGGGCAACGCAGTCGGCATCGCATTCGGCGTCGATCGTTTCGTGATGCTCCTCACGGGCGCAAAGTCGATCAACGACGTGATTCCGTTTTCGGCGAGGGAGAGGTTTATTTCGGAATAGTGTTTGACTACATTTTTCATATAAGGCAGATTGGTTTTGTTTCATGGCACAATCGAACATTCTGGTTAGTGGGATCATGCGGATCGGGTCGGACTACTGGGAGGTGTGGGTTGTTGAATACGGTCGTAAGATCTCGACCGCTGAAGCATGCGCCGGTGCGCCGCGCGCGCGAGAGTCGATCTGCGCCGGAGAAGAGGAGCTCCGCGAATTCTATCGAAGGATCGGCGCGTTTCTCGAGGACGACCGTCCGATCGTAGCGCTGGATGCGCTCGTGCAAGGCAGGACCGCCGCTTGGTACGTCAAAAATCACGAAGGCAACGCCACGTTCGGACTGGCTCTCGGCCATCCGTATTGGGCGGACAACTGTCGTTTCTTCTTCATGGCTCCAGCCAGGAATCGCTCCAGGACAGAGTCCTGAAACTCCAACCCGGAACTACAGCCGGGTTTTTGATTAGTAGACTTGACAAAAAGTCTGTTTTTTGGTATGTTTTAATTGTCTCAACCGGAAAAGGAAGGAAAGAAAATGCAGGTTTTTGTAACCATCGCTCTACTCCTGGGAGCGGCGTTCGTTCTTGGCAACATTTTCGAGGCCATTCTATGGATCCACGAGAAGGTTTGTCCTCCCGAGGACAAGGAATAGACGTTCGCCCGTCGAAACCCCGGCCCCCTCATCTCAAAGGGCCGGGCGTTTGTTATTGACTCAATCCCGTTTTTCAAGCAAACTCTCGCAAGTCGTACAATCATTCGTACTTGGGCGAACGCAAGGATGCGCCACTACGAGGAGAGGGCGGGACAAGCCCGCCCCTACGACTACTCGCTACTCGCTACCAACTACTCACTTCCCCCATATGGCATCCCCAAACGATATAAAGAAAGGCGTGGTTATCCTCCAGAACGGCGATCCGTGGGTGGTTACCGAGTTTCAGCACATCAATCCCGGGAAGGGAGCGGCGTTCGTTCGTACGCGCATCAAGAATTTGAAATCCGGAAAAACGCTCGAGCAAACGTATAAGGTTTCGGAAACTATTACAATCGTGGAAGTGGAGTATCGCAACATGCAATATCTCTATCACGACGCAACCGGTTACACTTTCATGGATTCCGCGACGTACGAGCAATTTTCCATGTCCGATGAAGACGTGGGCGAGCAGGGAAAATACGTTCGCGACGGTCTCGAAGTGACGCTTACCATGTACGAGGGCCGCCCGATCGCGCTCCAACTTCCAAAGAAAATGAATTTTAGGATCGTGGAAACCATGCCTGCCGTAAAAGGCGATACCGCAAGCGGCAACGTAACAAAAGAAGCAAAAACCGACGTAGGTTTTATCGTAAACGTCCCGATATTCTTAAAAGAAGGCGAGGAGATCGTGGTGAACACGGATACGGGGGAGTACGTGGAACGGGCGTAGTCACCTACCCATAATCGAAAAAAAGTACAACAACAAAATTATCTAAAAATTCTCGATCGAGAATTTTTAGATAATTGCCTGATGCGAGAATTGAGAAATTTACGGTTCCAAATTCAACGTGTTTGATTTTTCCAATTTTCCTCCGACGTCGGTGAATGCTGTGTACGTTTGCGGAGCGGAGAATTGCAGGGTGACTTCGCATACGGATTGATCGCAGAGAGCCAGGGCTTTGTCGCTCTCTGTCGTGCCGGCGACAAGCGTAGTGAATCCGATCGTCTCACCTGTAGGCGCGTCTATTTTTATCACGGCTTGGTCAGACGTTGGCTTGCTAAGCAACGTTAGTTTTGGTTTCGGGATCCCGTTGCCAGTAACAGTCAATGTCACGGATGCTGATTGGAACGTTTGTCCGCCTGTCGTGATCTTCGAAAAAACCTGCGTCGTACGATAAAAAATACTTGAAGAAGCGCAGACCGGTTCTGATCCGCAGTTTTTCAGCAACACCGGGTTCGGTTCGCCAGGAATGGCGGCGTAGACTTTATGGTCGTTTATTCCGACGAATTTGTGCGCGTCCGAAGTGAAACTTACGCGTGAACCCGAGTCGGCAGTCAGGGGCGTAATGGAAATTTGTATGTCGGATGAAGTTTGCGAGACCGTAAGAGACGCGCGTGATGCGAGCGGCGTCGCGACAGTTGCTCCTCTGCTATCAATTCCGCGCGCTGAAAAATAAACGTAGAGCGGTGATTGATTTACGGTGTATACGCCGTGGCACTGCGTAGCGGAAACGCATGTAGCGAAAGGAGCGGATTCGTTGTCAACGTACAGTTCTATTTTAGCGAGCGGATCCGTGGAATTTTCAACATTCGCAAACACGTCAACGGTTTGGTTTAGCGTCGCTTGCGACGTGCTGGCGACCACGGCAAGCTCTGCGGATTTTTTTACCGATTCGGTTGGAGGAGTGGTTTTTACTACCGGGGGAACGTATCCGAACGGGCGAATATCGTCCGAGATTTTAGCAATGGTAAGCTCCTCGTTTTTGTTGTAATCAATCGATTGGCCGACATCCGATCCGCGGATATAGTTTATGAAAAACGCGTCAGAAACGTCGCGCACCAACGCGCTCCAATTCGAACCGTAGAGATCCGAGGCCGCCTGTTCGCTCATGATCCAGCGCAGCACGCCAAAGCGCGAAACCGCATAGACTTTAGGATCAGTCGTGATCTTTACGAGCAGAGCGCCGGGGCGAAAACGAACGTTGCCGGAGAGTGTGTATGTCGCGATATCCGCGTCCGATACTGTCGTGACTGATGAAAAATCCTGATACCAACTTAGAAATACTTGCTCATTCGGGAACGCGTACCTTTTGCCCGCTTCTACGTAATAAACGGCGTTGCTGTTCGCGCCTTTTATAAGCGTTCCGCTTTGTACGGCAGCCGAAGCCCCTAATGGCACGAACGATAAGGACAGAAGAATGACGCAAGTGGCGCGAGATAGGTTTCGTAACATAGTGCGTGCATCATACCTTATGTTTTGAATCTTGACATATCCTGTTATTTTCGGTCGTTAAAGTTCGTGTTCGACTTCGTGAGTCGATGTTCGCGCAATTATCTAAAAAGTACCGATCGGTACTTTTTAGATAATTGCGCGAGTTTGGCTCGATGGTGCTGGGAGAGAGACTCGAACTCTCAAGGGGTTTCCCCCGCCAGGTCCTAAGCCTGGTGCGTCTACCAATTTCGCCACCCCAGCATGCGTTCGTATCTTATAAAACATTATTTCTAATCTGTCACTACGTGGTGTTTTAGGCAACGCGGTTCGTAGGATATGGATGAACCCGAATTTTCAACCGCCACCGTGGGTTCATTCCGCGAAACCGGCTGGCCGTCTTTTAGTCGCTGCGTTCTTGTTGCGTTGTGTTGTCGGCAAACGCTGCATACGGCTCGCGATCGTTGGATGATCGTTTCCGGCAGAGACATAAGGGCGATCGCCGTAGGGAATATCTCACCGCGAAAATCCGTATCAAGTCCGGAAATCAAAATAATTTTTCCTTCCCTGACCGACTCGTGCAGAATCGGAACAACTCTCGCATCGAAGAACTGCATTTCATCAACGCCGATGACCGCGTATTGATCCAATATCTTTTCAAGTCCCGAAACGTCGCTCGAAGAAATTGTCAGGCCGTCGTAGCAGAGGCCGGACCTTGATTGAACTTTATTCGACCGCGTATCCGTCTCCGGTCTGATACAAATCGTCGGCACTCGTTGTTCCGCGTAGATTTGCAAATGACGGACAAGCTCGAGCGTTTTTCCGCACGCCATGGGACCTGTGAAAAAAGTTATCGAACCCGGCATAGCCACGTTAGAATAAAGCATGCGCCGCCGCTTGACAAAGCAATGGAAACAGGTTAAGTAGACTTTAACGTTCCTTTACTTTACGACAGGAGGCAATACGACAACACGCAACATTTTCGACGGGTCGGACGCGCGGCGATTCGACCTGATAAACGCGGCGAGAGTCGACTATAACTGTGGACGCCGATGCTTCACCCTCACTCTTTCCGTAGCGGAAAATCTTCCGCCTAATTGGTTGAAGATGCTCGCAGTAGAGCTCGCGCACGATACGAATCCGTGTGCGATCCGGTTCACTCCGGAATGGGTCCGGTTCGAAGCGCCGCACGCAAGGGCGCTATTGAACAGCAAGAACTGCGTAACGGGCGTGTTCAGCGTCAGATGCGCGCCCTTCTTTCCGATCAAGGGCGTGAAGCTCATCCGCGGAAATTTCGCGCGAGAGCTTCCAAACGTTTCAAGCATGGCCGCGTTTCTTGCGCGCCCTTTGGATGACGCCGAAGATGCCGCCGACACCTAGAACCCGCTGACGTCTCGCTGGCGGGATTTTTTATTCCAAAAATACCGCAGCCACCGCAGTCATATCATCCTGCTTGGCGCGAGCGTTTTTTTTCGCGCCTTCTTTTGCGCGTTTATATGCGGCTAGTTTGAGTTCCTCCGACATTCTCTTCGGGTCCTCAAAATAAGTTGCCACGATGCTTCTTATTTCTTCGTCGTACAGGTTGTCGGATATACCGTCCGTGACGGCGACGAAAGCATCGCCATCCTCCATTTCATAACTTTGAATGAACGGATCGAAGTCGATCCCTAATTTATTTTTTGACAATGTTTTTAAACCCGCGGCCTGCGAAAGCTTATGTCGTATTTCACCTAGCGTGACCGTGTCGTTTGGATTTTCCCTGATATCCTGAAATAGCTTTTTCAGTTCGGGACGTTTATTTGTAAATTCGATGACGCTCGTTACATCGATTTTTTCCGTCACGTCCTGATCGTTTTTTACGATACCGGCATCAAGCAATATCTGCAAGGGCGAATTGTCGCGAGTAAGCCGCTCGAGAGCTCCGTTACGAAGTCTGTATATTCGCGAGTCGCCGATGTTTCCAACGGTCATCATGTTTTTCCCCTTCTCGTTTCGCCACGTTTTCATTAATGACATCGTACATCCGATCGCCTGCAATAAATCCTTAATTAATTCCTGGTGTTCAGATTTGTTCGGATCAAATTTTACGGATTTATCTATTTGTATTTTTTTGAAATACTCCTTTGCTTTTTCAAAAACCGCAGGATTCGTTTGCCCGAGTTTTTCGACCTCGTCGTTCATTCTTAAGAGCATGGCGCCAACCGCATTCTCGACATCATTTTGTCGCAAAGTCGCGTCTTTCGAGCTGTCGAAAACCACCTTTATTAATTCCGCCGTTTTAATTTCCTCGACCGTTTTCGCGCTAGCGAGAGCTCCATCGATTTTATCCGTTTCAAGCTGATCGATCGCTTCTTTAGAAGCAACTTCTCCGGCTGGCACGCCGCCCATGCCGTCGGCAACGGCGATAATGCCGCGATCCTCGGATTTATTGAATGCGTCTTCATTGCGATCAGGATGTTTGGATGACGCTTCGGTGTCGAATCCGATTACGAGTCTTGGGCCCTCCTCTATTTTTTCGACCCGTTTCAATTTTACGCCGGATTCCTGCGCTTTCTTCCAGGCAGGTATCGGGAGCTCTCTCTTTTTTTGAGGAGCCGGCGGAACGTTCATCGCAGCGTTGGTTTCGAGGTTCATATGAATAGATTTTGCTGTATTTTTGTCCTTTTGGCAAGGCATATAATACATATAATAATGCGGCACGTTTTTCGTCCCTTGACACGGTGACCGGACTTGTTTATTATACCGGCACTTCAATGCCCCATGTCCCGCGTCGCGAAAGCTGAACGGGACCAATGGAGTGGAAGTGATTATCCCATGAAAGCGAACCATTCGCCTCTAGGCTAAGCACCAACCCTCCTGATTATTGGGAGAGTCGCTTGGCCGCCGGTCAAGCGACTATTTTTTTTCGGACGATCGGTTGGATCACTTCCAGTGCATGAAGCATGGACGTTTGACAACAGAACAAGATGATAGAAAGTAATACGTACAAGGCATAAAAAAGTAAGCACCCCGTAAAATCCGCTTCGCCGCGGATCACGGGGTTAAAAAAAAGTACCCTACTGCCTTTCAGATTGGCGCGATGCTCTCATTCGCATCGTGATTCTGGAGGGCCGAAGCACGTAAGGGCGTACGGTGGATGGCTTGGTAGCGAGGAGCTGATGAAGGACGTAGCAGCCTGCGATAAGTCTCGGGGAGGTGGCAAGCAACCTTTGATCCGGGAATTTCCGAATGGGGTAACCCGGTCCGATGATGTCGGATCACCCGCGACTGAATACATAGGTCGCGAGGAAGGCACCTGGGGAAGTGAAACATCTCAGTACCCAGAGGAAAAGAAAACAATATATCCCAGCCCTAATTTTCGGACAGTTAGCCGATGACATTTTGTTGTCGATAGCGGACTCCCGAAAATTAGAGCTGGGTTGATTCCGTCAGTAGCGGCGAGCGAACGCGGAACAGTCTAAACCTTTTTTTGTCAGCCGATGAACCGAGTTGGACGCAAGTTTGACCGCGGATGTCGGTGAGAGCTTGGGCTGTCGCAGAAAAAGGTGTTGCGGACAGCGCGGCGTTTCCCCCAAGGGAACGGCGTGTGAGCGGAGATCTATAGTTGAATCCGCTGGAAAGCGGAGCCAAAGACGGTGATAGCCCGGTAGACGAAATGGACTCTCTCCATACGTGCGTTGATCCAAAGTACGACGGGACTCGAGAAATCCCGTCGGAAGCAGCCACGACGATGTGGCAAGACTAAATACTCCTCCTGACCGATAGTGAACTAGTACAGTGATGGAAAGCTGAAAAGCAGCCCGGGAGGGCGATGAAATAGTATCTGAAACCGTACGCTTACAAGGAGTCGGAGCCCCGATGCAAATCGGGGTCACGGCGTTCCTATTGAAGAATGAGCCGACGAGTGATTCCGACGTTGCTTGGTTAATCCCGTGCGCGGGAGCAGCCAAAGTGAAAGCGAGCCTTAATAGGGCGTGTCACGTAGAGCGCAAGCTTTTACGTGACGAGTAGCGTCGAGTCGACCCGAAACCCGGCGATCTAGCCATGACCAGGATGAAGCCCGCCGAAAGGCGGATGGAGGTCCGAACCCACGCGCCGTGCAACACGCGGGGATGAGTTGTGGCTAGCGGAGAAATTCCAATCGAGCTGGGTGATAGCTGGTTCTCCCTGAAATAGATTTAGGTCTAGCGTTGATACATAGCGTTGCGGGGGTAGAGCACTGAATGGAAACAGGGGAGCAATCCTACTGTTTCTAACCAAACTCCGAATACCGCAACGTGTTCCCAACAGTAAGTCCGTGGGGGCTAAGCTCCATGTGACAAAAGGGAAACAGCCCTGACCGCAGACTAAGGTCCCTAAATGTATGCTAAGTGTGAAAGGTGGTCGGACGGCTTATACAACCAGGAGGTTGGCTTAGAAGCAGCCATCCTTTAAAGAAAGCGTAATAGCTCACTGGTCAAGCTGTCCTGCGCCGAAAACTTACCGGGGCTCAAGCATACTACCGAAGTCGCGGATTGTGTGGGGTCTTCGGATCCCAACAGTGGTAAGGGAGCATTCGCATTGCGCTGAAGCGAAAGGCGTGAGCCGTCGTGGAGCGATGCGAAGAGAGAATGTCGGCATAAGTAGCAAAAAGACGGGTGAGAATCCCGTCCACCGTAAACCCAAGGTTTCCAGGGCAACGCGAATCGTCCCTGGGTTAGCCGGTCCTAAGGCGAGGCCGAAAGGCGTAGTCGATGGATAGCAGGTCAATATTCCTGCGCTACCGTTGCGTTTCGATGGAGTGACGCATCTTTGCATTTTCCGAGGATCCCGGAATGATCCTTCGAGGACGGAGGGGTGTCCCGCATGTAAATCAGCGGGACGCAAGCCTCGCTGTCAGCGATACTCTGGCGCAAGCCGGGGGATGGAAGAGAATGAGGTGCCAAGAAAACCTTCTAGAGCTAACGCAGCGGTATCCGTACCGTAAACCGACACAGGTGGGTGGGCATAAGTGTGCCAAGGTGTACGAGAGAAACATTGTTTAGGAACTCTGCAATACAACGGCCGTAACTTCGGGATAAGGCCTACCGGTCGCAAGACCGGTTTCAACTAAAGACGCAAACCGACTGTTTACCAAAAACACAGCTTCCTGCTAAACCGCAAGGTGATGTATAGGAAGTGATGCCTGGCCAGTGTCAGAACGTCAAGCGGAGAGGTCATCCCCGTGGAGCGCAAGCTTTTTACGGGGGGCAGCCTTGATGCCAAGCGCTGATGAACGCCGGCCGTAACTATAACGGTCCTAAGGTGAAATAATCGTTGCCTTAGTGAGGTGAAAGTCCTCCTTCGAACTTCGCTATGCCAGCGGAGACGTAGAAGAAAATCTGGCTATATCGGTGAATATCCCGACGTAACATCGGGACAACACCGAGGGAAGTTTGTTGAACAAACCCCGTAGAGACTACACGCCGAGACTCCGAAGTTGATTCGGAGAAGATATAGTCCGAACTGCATGGCGACATGCAGAATGCGACAGAAATGATCGCATCTCATCGAAAGATGATGTAACAAAGAGAGCGAAATTCCTTGTCGGGTGAACGCAGTTCCCTTGGTCGGAGAACTCGCCCGAATACTGCAGTGATGCGGTATAAGCAACCTGGCTCATAACGGTGGATTCCACACCTTTGACAGAAATGTTGAAGACGGGAAATACCGTGGGAATCCATGTACAATAGACGTATATGGAACCCGTAACGACTGACTCGAAAGAGGAGATCCCGCCCCTGCGGGATAACACGCCAGCTCTTGCGCATGAAATACGATCCACGGAAATCACGGAAGCATACGTGACCGGATTCGTTGATGGTGAAGGAAGTTTTCTAGTCTCGTTCAATCGACGACCGATGCTCGTGACCGGACTCGAAGTCCGGCCAAGTTTCTCGATCAGTCAACATGAACGAAATCTGGAGATCCTTCAAAAAATCCAATCTTTCTTCGGATGCGGAAGCATTCGTTTTGATCGGCATGATCAGACATATAAATACGAGGTCAGAAGTCTCGAAGATTTATGGGGCAAGATCATCCCGCACTTCAAACGGACGCCACTTCAAACGTCTAAAGCAAAGGATTTCGAACTGTTTGTCGAAGTATGCTCGCTCATGCGAGAAAAACGACATCGTTCGAGCGACGGAGCAGAAGCGATTCTCTCCATCGCCTATTCCATGAACAATCTCGGAGCACGCAGATACGCGTTTCCAGATCTCCTACAGATCGTACGCAAGATGAAGGTATAGTCTGAACTTCGAGGAAACTCGAAGACTAACAAATGGAGTTCCGACCCGCACGAATGGCATAACGAGTTTGCGACTGTCTCAACAATGTACTCGGCGAAATTGCAAGTGGGGTGAAGATGCCCTGTACGCGTAGTCAGACGAAAAGACCCCGTGAAGCTTTACTACAACTTGATATTGGGTCGCGATTTAGCATGTTCAGAATAGGTGGGAGCCTTCGGGCAACAGTGAGATACCACCCTTGCTTTCTCGCGATTCTTAACTCTCGTCCGTGAATCCGGATGGGGGGACAGTATCTGGTGGGTAGTTTAACTGGGGCGGTTGCCTCCTAAAAAGTAACGGAGGCGTTCACAAAGGTCAGCTAGCTCCGGATGGAAATCGGAGCGATTCCGCAATGGGATAAGCTGGCTTAACTGCGAGACCAACAAGTCGAGCAGGCGCGAAAGCGGGACATAGTGATCCGACCGTACGAAATCGGACGGCGGAAGCTCAACGGATAAAAGCTACTCCGGGGATAACAGGCTGATCTGGTCCAAGAGTCAAGTAGGGCTCCCTCTCACAGCAATGTGAGAGTAAACAGCAACTCAAATCGGGGAAACCCTCCTCTGATATACTTCAGAGAGGGCAATCCCGAGGGTAAGAAAGCTTGTCTTTATGATTAAAGACCCAATCGTTCTCTCTTGATGAGAATGAGAGGCTGATCGATATCTTAGAGGCTAAACTTGGAATAACGGCAACAATTAATCGTGACAAAGATCGTCAT
>CAZQNT010000030.1:0-2291 GCA_964595075.1 uncultured Gammaproteobacteria bacterium
CCCTGCCGTCCTCGTCGAGGACATCGGCGTCCGGTCCCTGCCGGTACACACCGTCCGCGCCGCGACACACGATCTCGATACAATCGTCACTCATCTCATCCTCCTTCTGTTGAGTACCTTGGTCGCTTCGACCAGGCCTCGGGTTTTGGGATCCTCCGCGAATACGCGTTCTCCCGCGTACACGCAGACAAGCGAGATCAAGACAAAGATCGCGCTCCATGCCGGGTAATCCCAGCCGAACGCGACGATCGCGGCAGCCCCGAACATGAGTCCGAGATCTGACACCGTTTTTTACTCCTTTTCAAAAGGGCGACAGCGCCCTGAATTTAGCGCCACGCTTCGGTGTTTAGCCGAAACGATTTGGAGGTGAGGCTCGCAAGGCGGGCATAAGCCAGCTCGCGAACCGCCGAGTTGGGAGAACGGCGCGAAGCCCTCGAGAGTCCAGCCGATGGTCGGAGTCCGAAAAGCATCTAGTCGATCTTCCATTTACCCGCTCTCCTCCAAGTCGTCACGGACGAACATTGGGCGAGACGCGGAAGGAAAAAATATCCGAAATTCCTTCATGCGTCAATCCGTCTTTTGTTTTTATTATCTAAATACCCGACACTTGCCCGTCGAAAAACTGGTTGAGGGGAAAGAGTCGGGTATTCATATTCGACAGAGTTTTTGTTGATGCGGTTTTATTTCACCCACACCGAAGTGAAGGGGATTGATTGAGCAAGCTCAACCATATCCTTAAGATCGTACGATCAAAGCATGCCAGACGAATCCAGCTCGCTATGGGCTCCGATCTCATTCATGCGCAAAGTCCGTGTTCGGTTTACGCACGAGCTCTCCTCCACATCGGTTCGGGCGAATCTTGAAAGTCCAGTTCTGAAATCACGACGAGCGTCATGGTTTCGGAATGGTGCTCGTGACGGTCGGGTTCACGAGCAAGTGTGGGGTAGTAGCCCGACCCGACGGGCTTCAGTTGCGAGCTTGGGTTCGCCTCATACCTTCCTTCGTTTTGGTTGTTGTATTTTTTTGTTTGCCAGTTGATTTATGTTTGCCCAGTCTGGCGCTGGGCTTAGGTCTCCACTTTATTTACTCTCCTTATTGTTGTCTCGGATGTAGAGGGGAGACATCGTCCCCGAAAGCGTTCGGGGCGATATGTCCGTGAAACGTTAGAGCGCAAGCGCTTTTACGTTTCGTGGTCGCCTACCTACCGTGCATTGTCAGTCGAAATCCCGTAAAACGGGACAGACCGACTACGCATGGCTTCAGCGGCCTTCTTTCTTCGGAGTCCGTGTTTGGGCCGAAGAAAAGTTCCTCCTCCACGTCTGAAACAACAAAAAGGGGCCTTTTCCGATGGTCCCGATTGGTAGAAACTCTTGAGTCAGCTAATACAGCATTCCTAAAAAGAAATAATGATTGAATGTTATATAGTGGCCCCGACTCTCTCCAATCGGAACTTAGGGAAGTTGGGAAGGTGATTCCGAAACGATTTCTCATTTCAGAACGTGTTACGATACCACAAATTAAAGATTTTGTCAAGAGGTGTTGGCAGTATTTTTTGGCTAACCTATGCGATTTATTTTTGGCTATGTTGAGCCAAATTAACAAAAAAGCTTTATTTATCGTGTCATTCTTGCGTATGCGGGAATCCAGAATACGAGGAAGAATTTACGTTCTAAATCCTGGATCCCCGCCTTCGCGGGGATGACACGGGTGGGGATGACGCATTGGGTTTTGTGGGGGGAATTTTTCCGCCTTGACAGTCCTTGAATTGCGTGGCAAAATCCGCCCACAACGTCGCGCTGTAATGAGTATTCGGACAATGCTCAATTAAATTGAGAGGCATTAAGACCCACTAAATCCTCGTCATAGTGGGTTTTCGTGTCTCCGGCGCGGCAGCCGTCCACGCACCTTCCTTTCAATCAAAATATCCCCTTGTTTTGTATCTCGCCATCGCCTGTCAAATCGCCCGTACTATCCGTTGATTACGGCCTGGGGGGAGGGATGAGGGGAAACGTATAACCCGCATGTCCACACGTTTCCGACGTCAGGCGCCGAAAGACGCCGAGCGACGCTATTTCACAGCGTCGCGAGATGCAATGGCGCTTCCGGATCTCATCGAGGTTCAGAAGCAAAGCTACCGTTGGTTTTTAGAGGAAGGGATAAGAGAACTGTTTGGAGAGATTTCCCCGATCAAAGATTTCATTGGCCGGGATCTTGAAGTTTGGTTTACTGATTATTTTTTCGACGAGCCCAAGTTTGACGAGCAAACGTCGAAAGCGAAAAAAGTCAACTAC
>CAZQNT010000030.1:2301-9396 GCA_964595075.1 uncultured Gammaproteobacteria bacterium
ACGAATCGCCGCTTCGTGTTAAGACGAAACTCATCAACAAGCGCACTGGCGAATCAAAGGAGCAGGAAGTTTATCTCGGCGACCTTCCGGTAATGACCGATCGTGGGACGTTCGTGGTAAACGGAGTGGAGCGCGTAATAGTTTCACAGCTCGTGCGTTCGGCCGGAGCGTTTTTTACGGCCGAAGCTTCACGAGGCCGCCGGTATTACGGAGCGAAGGTAATTCCAAATCGCGGCGCATGGCTTGAATTCGAAACGGACGGCAACAACGTCATCTGGGTGAAGATAGATCGCAAGCGAAAAGTGTCGGCAACGTCGCTGTTGCGCGCATTCGGCTACGGAACGGACGAATCAATCAAGGAACTTTTTACGGACATCGACATCCATCCGATCAACCACTACATCGAAGCGTCGATCGCGAAGGACGTCGCGAAAAGCGAAGAGGAAGGAACTATCGAAGTGTATAAGAGAATCCGACCGGGGGACTTGGCGACCGCGGAAAACGCGCAGTCGCTTATTCACTCCATGTTTTTCAATTTCGATCGCTACGACCTCGGACCTGTCGGGCGATACAAGTTCAATCAACGTTTCGGAATGGGACCTACGAATGACGACGTATCAAAAGAAGAGAACCGCATTTTGAGCAAGGAAGACTTGGTCCGCATTTTGAAAGAAGTTATTCGACTCAACAACACGCAGGAAGAACCGGATGACGTGGACCACCTTGGCAACCGCCGCGTTCGCGCAATCGGCGAATTGGTTCAGGGGCGTTTCCGCATAGGTCTCGCTCGAATGGAGCGCATTGTTAAGGATAGAATGTCAACGCAGGACATCTCGACAATCACTCCGGCGAAACTCATCAACGCGCGACCCGTTATCGGAGCCGTTCGCGAGTTTTTCATGAGCTCGCAGCTTTCGCAGTTCATGGATCAGACCAATCCGCTTTCCGAACTCGAACACAAGCGCCGGCTTTCCGCCATGGGTCCGGGCGGGCTTTCGCGCGAACGCGCGGGATTCGACGTTCGCGACGTGCACCGGACTCACTACGGCCGCATTTGTCCGATCGCGTCCCCGGAAGGACCGAACATCGGACTCGTTGGGCACTTGGCTTGCTATTCGCGCATCAACGAGTACGGGTTTATCGAAACACCATACCGCAAAGTAAAAAATTGGGCGATGAACGACGGCAAAGACGGCAAGGTTATCGCAAAATCAGGTGACGAGATCGACAAGAAGACGGCGGAAAAATTTACGAAGATTTCAATTACGAAACTTCCGGTTGTTCCGCGAGTAACAAGCGAGATCGTTTACCTTAACGCTTTCACGGAGGAGCGCGGGACTACCGCTCCGGCAACGACTCCGATCGGAAAAGATGGACGATTCGTTCTCGACCGCGTCAGCGTCCGCAAGAACGGAGAGCCGACGATCGTGGACGCGCACGAGATCGATTACGTGGACGTTTCTTCCAAACAAATTTTGTCCATAGGAACGTCGCTTATTCCGTTCGTCGAACATGACGACGGTCAGCGCGCTCTAATGGGAACGAACATGCAACGTCAGGCAGTTCCTTGTATCAAACCGGACGCGCCCATCGTAGGAACCGGAGTCGAGCGCCGCGCCGCGATCGACGCGGGCGACGTGATCGTCGCGCAGGACGACGGCGTGATCGTGTCCGTTTCCGCAAACCACGTTGAGATTCAAACGCAAGACGGACAGATGCGCCGCTATGACCTTGAGAAATTCCAACGCTCAAACAACTCCACGTGCCTCAGCCAGCATCCGCGCGTGAACAAGGGGCAGAAAGTCTACGCGGGCGAAGTTTTGGTGGACGGTACGTCGTGCCAGGGCGGAGAACTCGCGCTCGGACAAAACCTGCTTTGCGCCTTCCTTTCATGGGACGGATACAACTACGAAGACGCCATCATTTTGTCGGACAGGTTGGTGCACGAGGATCGGTTCACCTCCATCCACATCGAACACTATCCGATCGACGTTCGCGACACGAAACTCGGTTCCGAAGTCGTAACGTCCGACATACCGAATGTGTCCGAAGAAAAACTGAAGAATTTGGATGAACAGGGAATCGTCCGCATCGGAGCGGAAGTAAAATCCGGCGATATTTTGGTTGGAAAAATTACACCGAAAGGCGAGACCGATCTTTCGGCGGAAGAAAAATTGCTGCGCGCGATTTTCGGAGAGAAAGCGCGCGACGTTCGCGATTCATCGCTCTACCTCCAGCACGGCGAACACGGAAAAGTGGTCGGCGTCACGGTGTTCTCGCGCGAAGCCGGAGACAAATTGCAGCCGGGCGTCATCAAGCAGATCGTCGTTGCGATCGCGGACCAGCGCAAAGTGCAGGTCGGAGACAAGCTCGCCGGCCGCCACGGAAACAAAGGCGTTATTTCGAAGATCGTGCCTATCGCGGACATGCCGTTCCTTGCGGACGGAACTCCGGTAGACGTGATTTTGTCGCCGCTCGGAGTCGTGTCGCGCATGAACCTCGGCCAGATTCTTGAAACGCACCTCGGTCTTGCGGCGAACGCTTTGGGTTACACGGTCGCGACTCCTGTTTTCGACGGAGTGCCGGAAGAAATAATCCGAGCGGAATTGAAGAAGGCAGATCTTCCGGAAGACGGGACGATCACGGTTTACGACGGACGAACCGGCGAAGCGTACGACCACAAACCGACCGTCGGTTACATATACATGCTCAAACTGAACCACATGGTTGAAGATAAGATCCATCAACGCTCCATCGGTCCGTACTCGCTTATCACGCAGCAGCCGCTCGGCGGAAAAGCGCAATCAGGAGGACAGCGTTTCGGAGAAATGGAAGTGTGGGCGCTCGAAGCTTACGGCGCCGCGCATACGTTGCAGGAAATTCTCACCATCAAATCCGACGACGTGCCTGGCCGTTCAAAGGCATACGAATCGATCATCAAAGGAGAGCCCATTCGAAAGGTCAACGTGCCGGAATCGTTCAACGTGCTCGTACGCGAGCTCAAAGGCCTCTGTCTTGACGTAGAGCTTTTGAAAGAAGGCCGCCGCATCGAAGAATCAGGTCCGCGGCCTGCGGATTTTCGTCCTCGCCCTACTCTTGTAAACCCCGTTGAACCGGATTGGGGATCAAACGAAAGCTAACCAACGACCTTTATGACATTCTTCCAAACGGAAAACATCAAAACCACGGACTTCGACGCCATCCGTCTGAAGCTCGCATCGCCCGAGGTTATACGCAACTGGTCGTACGGGGAGATCACCAAGCCGGAGACAATCAACTACCGCACGCAAAAACCGGAAAAATCCGGACTCTTCGCCGAAGAAATTTTCGGACCTTCCAAAGACTGGGAGTGTTATTGCGGAAAGTATAAGAAGATTCGATACAAGGGAATCGTGTGCGACAAGTGCGGAGTTGAAGTCACCCACTCTCTAGTTCGTCGCGAACGCATGGGACACATCGAGCTCGCCGCTTCGGTTTCGCATATTTGGTTTTTGCGCGGCGTTCCGTCGCGCATCGGAACGGTTCTCGACATGTCTGTTCAGGCGCTCGAGAAGATCGTTTACTTCGCGTCGTTTATTGTGACTGACGTAAACGAAGATCTTCGTCTTCAGACCGTAGAACAGGTTCGAGCCGAATATAAGAACAAACGAAAATCCATCGAATCGGAATTTGCGCGCGAACTTGAAAGAGCGGAGCAAAAAACCGATAAGAAAGAACAGGAAAAAGAATTGGAGCGCATTCAGGAGTCAAAAGAGCGACGTATTGAGGAGCTGGAAGAAGATTTTTCGCAGACGGAAAAAGAATTGAAAGATCTCAAACCGCTCAAGATTTTGTCCGAGAATGAATACCACGATTTATCGCTCAAGTACGGCCATGTCTTTGAAGCCAAGATCGGAGCCGAGGGCATTGACGAGCTCATGAAAAAGATCGACGTGGAAGCCACAATCAACTCCCTTCAGGAAGAATTGGAAGATGCTTCCGAAGCGAAGCGAGACCGCATTATTCGCCGCTTGAAGCTTTTGAAATCTTTGTGGATGCAAAAACTGGAACCTCACTGGATGGTACTAAAGGCGCTTCCCGTCATTCCTCCGGATTTGCGTCCTATGGTTGCGCTCGACGGCGGAAGATTCGCCACGTCCGACTTGAACGACCTTTATCGCCGCGTCATCAACCGCAACAACCGTTTGAAGCGATTGCTCGAATTGAACGCACCGGAAGTCATTACGCGAAACGAAAAGCGCATGTTGCAGGAAGCCGTTGACGCGCTTATCGACAACAGCGCGCGCCATTCAAAAACCGTCATCGCGGCAACCGGAAAGAAACGCCAGCTCAAATCGCTCGCGGACATTTTGAAAGGCAAGCAGGGACGTTTCCGTCAGAACTTGCTTGGAAAACGCATCGACTATTCCGGTCGTTCGGTTATCGTCGTCGGTCCGACTCTTGAATTCCATCAGTGCGGATTGCCGAAAATCATGGCGCTCGAATTGTTCAAACCGTTTATTATCGCCGAACTCATCAAACGCGAATTGGTGCACAACATTCGTTCCGCCAACAGATATATCGAAGCCGACCACGCGGAAGTTTGGGATATTCTTGAGAACATAGCGGCGGACGCGGTCGTGCTGCTCAACCGCGCGCCAACCCTGCACCGCCTGGGCATTCAAGGATTCCAGCCGGTGCTCATCGAAGGTAAAGCAATTCAGATCCACCCGATGGTTTGTCCGGCTTTTAACGCTGACTTCGACGGAGACCAGATGGCGGTTCACGTTCCGCTTACGCAAGAGGCGCGCGAAGAAGCGAGAAACATGATGCTTTCAACGCGCAACCTTTTGAAACCTGCAACGGGACAACCGGTTGCGCGTCCGGACCGCGACATCGCGTGGGGATGTTATTACATGACTACTCTGATCGAACCGGCTGATGGGAAATTGAAAACCTTCGGTACCGCGGCGGATGCTATCTACGCCTACCAGCTCGGAAAACTCTCAATCCGCGAAAAAATCAAGACGCGGCTTCGCGTCGGAGAAGGGATTATTGAAACAAACGTCGGCCGCGTAATTCTTTCCGATCTGTTTCCGAAAGAGGTGGGATTCCGCAATGAGATAATCGGCACAAAGCAGCTTGGTGAAATCACGCGCATGTGTTTGGAACTTCGCGGATTCGATCGCACGGCCCGCTTTTTGGACGAGGTGAAAAATCTCGGTTTTGCCTACATCACCAAATCCGGTTTCTCGTACGGCATGGGCGATCTTCCGGTACTTACGACCAAGCAGGCGTTGCTCGACGAGGCGGATAAAAAGGTTGAAGTTATCGAAGACCAGTATAAAGAGGGATTGCTGACCAAGAAGGAGCGATACACGCAGATCATCAAAGTTTGGTCCGAAGTCAAGGATCGCATTCAGAAAATTTCCAAGGAGTCGCTCGACAAGGATGGAACCGTTTTCTCCATGATCGATTCAGGCGCGCGCGGATCCGTGGGTCAGCTTACGAACGCAATCGGTATGAAGGGTCTGGTTGCCAATCCGGCCGGAGAAATCATCGAGCTGCCGATCAAATCGTCGCTGCGCGAAGGTTTGAACGTGCTCGAATACTTCATTTCTTCACACGGTACTCGAAAGGGTTTGACCGACACGGCTCTAAAGACCGCTAACGCCGGTTATCTGACGCGCCGTCTTGTGGACGTTGCGCAGGACGTGATCATCACGTCGGAAGATTGCGGAGATACCGAAGGCGTGACGTTGACGCACGAGGAGTGTGAAGAAATCGGCGAGCCGCTTCTCACCCGCTTGCTCGGTCGCGTTACCTTGAAAGACATTAAAGATCCGGCTACCAAGAAGACGATCGTGAAAAAGGGAACCGTTATTACCGAAGAAAACCATCGTCAATTGCAGGCGCTCGCAGAGCCGTTAAAGATCGCTCAAGTAAGATCGGTTTTGACGTGCCAACTTCGTTCCGGCCTTTGCCGCCTATGTTACGGTTATGACTTGGCTTACAACCAGCTCGTGAAAATGGGAACAGCGGTCGGTATCATGGCGGCGCAGTCAATCGGTGAACCCGGAACTCAGCTCACTATGCGCACCTTCCACACCGGAGGCGTTGCAGGTTCGGACATTACGCAGGGTTTGCCGCGCGTCGACGAATTGTTCGAAGCTCGTCCTCCGAAGCACAAGGCGGTTATCGCCGATGCCGCAGGAAAGGCGACCGTAGTTCATGGCGAACGTCGAATGATAGAAACAGCGACAGGAGAAAAATTGCTCGACACCGAATCTGGCGGACGCGCAATTCACATTGCGACAATCGCAGTTGATTCGGACAGCCATTCGGCAAAAAGCGATACGTCAATCATGGTTAAGGACGGCGCCAAAGTTAAAGTCGGAGACGTTCTTATCAAAGAAAAGAACGGAAACGAGACGCTTGCCGAGCATGACGGAGTCGCATCCATTACGGGCAAGAAAGTCGTGGTGACATGGGAGGGTCCGTCGGTCCGCGAACTCCCCGTCACTCCCGGTCTTCAGATTTTGATCAAAGACGGGGACGAGGTTCAAGTAGGCGATCAGCTTACGGAAGGACATCTTGATCTTCTTCAGCTCTTCCGCTTGAAGGGTCACGATGCGGTCATGCGATATTTGCTTCGCGAGGTTCTCTACATTTACGCTTCGCAGGGGCAAAAACTTAACGCGAAACACATAGAGATTATTATTCGTCAGATGTTCTCGCGTTCATACGTGAAAGACGCGGGCGACAGCGATCTTTTGCCGGGAGAAGTGGTGGAAAAACTTCGCGCTCTCGTGGAGAACGAACGCGTTGTCGCAGCCGGCAAGAATCCGGGAGCTCTCGAAGATTTGTTCATGGGGATCACGAAAGTTTCGCTCACCACCGAATCGTTCCTCTCGGCCGCATCGTTCCAAGAGACGGCGCGCGTTCTAATCAACGCGGCGGTTACCGGAAAGGTAGACCGGCTCGAAGGATTGAAAGAAAACGTCATCATCGGACGCCTCATCCCGTCGGGAACCGGATTCGAAGACGTGCACATCAAATATTCGAAAGCCAAGCCAAAGGTGGAAAAAGAAGAAGTCGCGTAAAATAAAACGAAAA
>CAZQNT010000030.1:9411-9907 GCA_964595075.1 uncultured Gammaproteobacteria bacterium
CGTATGAGCCATTCTTTCATTCGCATCCTCGGCATCGATCCAGGTTTTGGCAGGACGGGGCTTGGAGTAATCGATCTTGCGGGCGGTAATGCGACTCATGTTTGGCATGAAGTAATCGAGACTTCGAAGGAAGAGGATTTCTCCACGCGACTTATCGTTGTTAGGAATGACGTTGCAGAAGCAATCCGCCGGTTTTCTCCTCAATGTGTGGCTGTCGAATCGCTTTTTTTTCAGACCAACGTTCGAACGGCTATGAAGGTCGGGATGGCGCGAGGAGTGATCTTGCTCGCAATCGCTGATGCCGGAGTTCCGCTTATCGAGCTCACTCCCAATCAAGTTAAGCAGGGGATTGCCGGGTGGGGAGGCGCGGATAAGCGACAGGTGCAGGATATGGTGAAGCGGCTTTTGAAACTTTCAGTCGCGCCAAAATTGGACGATGCGTCCGACGCTTTGGCGCTCGCCATCGTTGGCGGATATGCTTGGAAAACTGGTACAA
>CAZQNT010000030.1:9917-12729 GCA_964595075.1 uncultured Gammaproteobacteria bacterium
GCGCATGAAAAATGAAGAATCTCATCTCATTCAAGACGACATTACCGGCGACTGGATAATCGTGGCTCCAGGGCGGCGGTTTCGGCCGGACGGGATGAAGAAGCGCGGCAACGCGTTCGCTCCGAACGCAATCGAGCAGGAGAGAATTCTTGCGAAGTATGGACGCGGAGAGAATCGCATGACCGTCGTCTCGAATCTTTTCCCGATTTTTCGTCCCGGCTCGAAAGTTAGCGGTCTGCAGGAGATAATTATTGAAGGAAAAAAGATCATGCCGTTTTGGAACGCTTCCGTTCCAAGGATCGTCTCTTTGCTCAACGCTTTTGTAGAGCGATTTCGAGTGCTGCGCGGCGATAAGTCGATTCGTTACATACAAGGTTTTAAAAATGAAGGATTATTAGCCGGCGCTTCACAACCGCATCCGCACTCGCAGATTTTTGCTATCTCATTTGTTCCTGAACGTCTGCGCGATGAGACCGTTCGTCGCAAAAAGGCGCTCAAGCGGCTCGGTATGACGAGTCATGCGCATGCGCTTGCGGAGGCAACGTCCGAGAGAGTCGTATTTTCAGACAAAACAGTGGTCGCGTTCGCTAATCCAACGGCGAGGTTTGCATACGAAGTCCGAATAATGACTCGCCGCCGCATTGATAACGTCACCCAGACGACTCCTGCGGAACGATTGTCTCTTGCGCGCGCCATCCATGCGCTTTTGCCGCTGATGAAACTCCGTAAGCTTTCTTACAATTTCTTTTTCCATGACGTACAGGACGAACGTGACGAGCATTTTGAAATCCGGTTCGTTCCGCGCGCGCAGATGCCGGGAGGATTCGAACTTGATGCGGGAGTGTACGTAAATCCCGTTCCGTCGGAGATAGCTGCGGATGAGTATAGGAATGTGAGAGATTAAAATAATTGTCATTCCGAGGGAAGTCGGAGCGACGAGGAATCTTCGATATGGAACAGCAAGCGTGACATTTGATCTCGTGTCGGTTTTAGTTTGAAGATCCTTCGCTTCGCTCTTCCTTCTTCGTCGGAACCCCTTCGGGGAGGATGACAAGTTTATTAATAAAAAAAGCACCGTTGCGCGACCGTGTCGGTCATGTCAGCGGTGCGGTTGAGAGTGGCGCGGGTCAAACATTTGAGGCGGAATTATCCCTGTTGTTTTTCCCGCATAGCCGTGTTAAAATCAAGCGACTTCAAGTCATCCAGATATCATCATTTATGCAGCTTTTTTGGCACGGAATGTCATCCATTCGTATAGAGGCGAAGTTCGCGGAAAAGGAATCCACGCTTCTGACTGATCCGTATTCGAATGATGCGGGTTTGCGGTTTCCACGGACACTCGCTCCGGATCTCTTGGTGCTCTCGCATCAGGACCGTTCGCGGTACGCGGTAGACGCGGTTGAGAATAAGCCGTTTATTATTTCTGATCCGGGAGAGTACGAGGTTAAGGGTTTGTTCGTTCACGGCATTCAAGACACGACAGCGGAATCTGAAAAAAACCGGCAGGTTATATTCCGTTTCGATATCGAAGGAATATCCATGGCTTTTTTGGGACAGCTGAATCGACCCTTGACCGCGTTCGAGGTCGAAGAGCTTGGCGACGTGGATATTCTTGTTATTCCCGTTGGCGGCGGCGAAACTCTTGATCCTAAAAAAGCTTCGGATGTAATTTCTGCGGTGGAGCCACGGCTGATAATTCCAATCTCGTACGATCTCCCGGGACTTAAGACCAAGCTCGCGACCGTGGATCAATTCTGCAAACAGCTCGGCGGCACTCCTCGCGAGGATATGCAAAAACTCAAGATCGCGAAAAAAGATTTGCCGGTCGACGAGATGAAGATCGTCGTTCTCGAGAGAGCGTAGGTTATAGTAATCACACTATGAAAAAAACTTGTTTTGCCGCGGAACTCGCTTCGCTCAAACAGTCCTCGCTTAGACAAGTCTTTTTTCATAGCGTGATTCGATATGACAATCCAAAACAAATCAAACTATAAAAAAACCGCTCGCGGACGTTCTCGGTCTTCAACGGCGCCGAGTCGGATGATGCCGACGTCGCGTCTTATTTCGGCGGATGAGAAGCGTCAATTGATTCTCGCGCATTCAGAGTCCAGACAACCTCTCGATAGGCAGGCGCACATCAGCATGTGGATTGGTTTGACTGTGAGTATCGTGTTCATCGCCGTCGGTTGGATGTACACCATGGGCGGAACCATCCGGAAGTCGTTTGCAGGAGCGTCGGATCCGGCGGTACAGACGGCTATAGAAGGAGGAAAACAATTAGGAGAACAGTTGAATGAAGCAAGGGATCAGATAGGGGATATAAGCGACGGCGTTAAAGACGTTGCGGAAAAGTTGAACGCCCTGGACCAAAAAGAAAAAGACGAAATAGTTAATCGCATAGCGGACGAGATCCGCTCGACATCAACCGAGCCAGAGAGAAAAGATTTGTTTCAACCAGCTACGCAATAATATTTATGCCAAAACAGCAGCCGCTTCCAGTCATTCCGGATCCGTCAGCGATCGGAAAAGTCGAACCAAGACCGATCGTAGAAGAAATGCGCGTCGCATATTTGGACTATGCGATGTCCGTTATTATTTCACGCGCTTTGCCGGACGTTCGCGATGGGCTCAAGCCGGTGCACCGACGTATTTTGTATTCCATGTGGCAGTCTGGCTTGCGCTCAACCGCCAAGTTTAAGAAATGCGCAACCGTGGTCGGAGACGTTCTCGGCAAATACCATCCGCACGGCGACTCGGCTGTGTACGATTCGCTCGTTCGCATGGCGCAGGATTTTTCGTTTAGATATCCTCT
>CAZQNT010000031.1:0-12691 GCA_964595075.1 uncultured Gammaproteobacteria bacterium
GAGTTCCGCAGTGAGATAAGTCATATTTCATAAATGTGATGCCCGCATTTACACTGTAGCGTTAAAAGTTTCCGTGAATTCACCGATCGACTCTTTCAACGACTCTTCAATTTCAGGTTCAAGCAGACCGGCTTTTTCCAATTTTGCAAGCCATTCCGGTGGGGCGGTTCGCAAAAATTCACGAAAACCATCTTCCCATTCCTTGATTTTTTCTACGGGTATCGCGTCGAGATGCCCGCGAGTTACAGCGTAAAGCAACGAGACTTGCACCGCCATGTCCATTGGTTCGTATTGCGGCTGTTTCAATGCTTCGACCGTACGTCGCCCGCGCTCGATCTGCTTTCGAGTAGCTTCATCAAGATCCGTAGCGAATTGCGCGAACGCCTCAAGCTCGCGGAATTGGGCGAGGTCAAGTCGGAGCTGTCCCGAAACTTTTTTCATAGCTTTCGTCTGCGCCGCTCCTCCAACGCGAGAGACCGAAAGACCGACGTTAACGGCAGGGCGAATTCCTTTATAAAAAAGGTCGCCCTCAAGATATATTTGACCGTCAGTGATTGAGATGACGTTTGTTGGGATGTATGCGGAGACGTCACCGGCTTGAGTTTCAATTATAGGCAAGGCCGTGATTGAGCCGCCTCCTGAATCAGCATTACGGCGGCAGGCGCGCTCTAGGAGTCGCGAGTGAGAATAGAAGATATCGCCCGGATACGCCTCGCGTCCCGGCGGCCGTCTAAGCAGCAATGAGATTTCACGATAAGCCCAAGCGTGTTTCGAAAGATCGTCGTAAACGATCAAAACATCCTTTCCTTTGTCCATGAAATACTCGCCGACGGCGCATCCCGCATACGGAGCGAGATATTGAAGCGACGCCGGAGACGATGCGCCGGCAAGAACGATCACGGTGTACGCCATCGCATCGTGCTTTTCCAGTCTTGAAACTATCTTCGCAATTTTGGATTCCTTCTGGCCGATCGCGACGTAAATACAAATTACATCCTTCCCCTTTTGGTTGATTATAGTATCGATCGCAAGAGCGGTTTTACCAACCTGACGATCTCCTATGATGAGCTCGCGTTGGCCGCGTCCGATCGGGATCATGGCGTCAACCGCTTTAATCCCCGTCATCAAAGGAACGCTGACCGGTTCGCGAGACATGACCCCCGGCGCAACGCGTTCGATGGGATAAGTCTCTTTTGATTTCAAGTCCCCTTTTCCATCCATCGCCTCACCAAGCGGAGTAATAACACGTCCGACAAGTTCATCCGAAACCGGAATCGAAAGAATGCGCCCGGTTGACTCGACGGTTTGTCCCGCGCGAATTCCTTGCGTGTCGCCCAAAACCATCGCTCCCACGCGCTCTTCTTCGAGGTTCAGCGCAACTCCCGATACTCCGCTTTCAAAACGAAGCATTTCCATGGCTTTGGCCTGCGAAAGTCCGGTGATGGAGACAATGCCATCTCCTACGTCTCTAACCGTTCCGATCTGACTCGTCAATAGTTTCGGATCGAATTTTTCGATCTGCTTGCGAAGAAGATCGGCGATCTTGGTTGCGTGTGTTTTTTCCATATTTTTATGCTTGTAAGGCCATTTCAAGGCGTTTCATTTTTCCTAATATGCTCGCGTCGTGCCGAACGTCTCCGATATCCATCATGAATCCTCCGAGAAGATTTGGTGAAACATATTCTGTCATGGTTACGTTTTTCGGATCCAATCCAACGGCGCGAGTAAGTTTATTTTTATCTGAATCCGTCATATGAAACGCGGACGTAATCCGAAGTTCGGATAATCCCGCTCGCGCCGCGGCTCGCCGTAGAAAATCCACGAATCGCGAAGCGTGTTGGAGCTCTCCGCGTTCGATAAGAAGAAGGAATGCGTTGACCGAAAATTTATGTGCCGTTGAATGCAGGGCCTCGTTAAACATCTCGATCCTCTTTAACTCCGGAACGGAAACGCGGCAAAGCGCTTGGCGAACATCAGAATTTTCCTCCAACGCCGCGGAGATCTCGATGCAATCCTGCACCACTTTTGCGAGCACTCCTTCTTCCGCCGCTTGTGCTGCAAGCGATCGCGCCAGTTGTGTGATAAATGGTGAGGTTTTTGCCATAATCAGGACTTTTCCATCTCTTCCATTCCTTTTTTGATTAACTGGCGAGACGTTTCCTCATCGGTTCCAGTGAGAATCTTTTTCACGCCTTCAGACACGATTTCCGCAACTTCCTTTTTCAAATTATTAAACGCCTGCGTCCGCTCATCCTCAAGACGTTTCGCGTGATCTTCGCGTAACTTTTCCAATTCGTCCTTCGTTTTTTCAACCTGTTGACTTTGAAGCGCGAGCGCTCGTTCGCTCGCCTGTTCAATAATTTGATGCGCTTCAGTTTTCGCTTGTCGGATGACCGCGGCTTTTTCTTTTTTCATTTCTTCCATTTGTTTCGCGGCATCCTCGGAAAAAGCCAGACCGTCGCTGATTTTCTTTTCACGTTCGTCCATTTTAGCGAGAAGCGGTTTATACGCAAGCTTCCATACTGCAAAGGCGACAATCGCGAAGTTCGCCAATTGCATAATAAAAAGCTTCCAGTTTATTCCGAGCGCTCCTAGTACGCCGGTTGGTTCGATTGGTGCTGACATGGCTGTGTGTTGGTTAGGGCTTTCATTCTCGCCCCGATGCTATTGTAAGCATGCTATGCAAAAATACTTATCTCGCTGCGGAACTCGCTTCGCTCAAACAGTCCTCGCTGCGATAAGTATTTTTGCATAGCATGATTACTTTATATAGGAGCGATTAGAAAACCTTATAGTGTGAATACGACAACCAGCGCGTAAATGGCGATAGCTTCGGCGAACGCGGCTCCAATCAACATCGGAACGAAAAGTTTTCCGGTTGATTCCGGATTTCGGCCGATCGATTCCATAGCTTTTGCGACGATGTTTCCGATCGCAAGCGCCGGAGCAAAACCGCCAATCGCGATGGTCGCGCCTTTGACGATTATTTTGATGGATTCTGCATCCATAAGTGTATTCGGATATCCGTCGACTGTGAGGTTGGGTTTAAAGTCGCGGAATCTCCGTGGTTAAGAATGAGTGCGGCGGCTCGCCTGTTTCCAGACAAGTCCCCGTCTCGCCCCTAATGCGCCGGCGCGGTTTCGTGTTCATCGCCGTGCTCCGGCTTGGTCGTCGCAATGGTTAGATAAACGAGAGTCAGCAGCGAGAAGACCGTGGCTTGAACAATCCCGACGATGATTTCCAGAAACATAAACGGAACAGGGACTCCGAACGAGATCAGACCGGAAATAACCGTGATTAAAACTTCACCGGCGAAAATATTTCCGAACAACCTCAGAGATAATGAAATCACTTTCGCGACTTCCGACAGGAGCTCGATCAGACCTACAACGAACTCAATTAAAGCTGTCACGATGTTCATTGGTTTGAGAGAAACGATTGCGCGATAAAGCGTTCCGATTTGTATGAATTTGTTCCAGTGGACGAAAAATCCGATTGTGAATATCCCGATGAGGTGAGAGCCGATTACCGCGATGACTGCCATTGCGAGAGTTAGATTCAAATCGCTGTTTGCGGATCGCAAAAACGGTACGAGAAGCATTTCGCCTTTGTGCAACTGCCAAATTCCGATAGTTCCGGTACCAGGCAAAAGCCCCATCCAATTTGATACGAGTATAAAAAGGAAAAGCGTTCCGACGATCGGGAAAAAGCGTTTTGATTTTGCGCGGTCGTTCGTGACTTGATCAAAGAAACCGAGCAAAGATTCAAGTACCATCTCCGCAGCGTTTTGCAGACGGCCGGGTTTATCCTTAACTCGTGTTCGGATAATGAGCGCGATCGTGACAAAAAGAATTACGGCTAACGTTGAATTGATGTACGCGTTCGTGATCGGAAAAGATCCGATCGAGAAAAGCGGTTCGGCCGCGACTGGAGGGATTTCCATGATTAGAGATTTTTTGCGATTTTTCTGCCTTTTTTAGTTACGATATATGCAGTTACTCCAAGAGAGAGGAATAAGCCGATGACCAGAAACGTCGGCGAGACGCCGAATTTTCGATCAAGCCAACGTCCGGAAAGAGCGAATAACGTCGTCGGAATAGCGATGGACAGAAGGATATCGGCGACTATTCCGATGGCCTCCCACTTGCGCGGACCACTTATATCCGTTGGTTTTTCCGACATAAAAGGCGCGAAGATAATACCTTTATTATCTCGACGCGTCAATTGTTAAAAAATTGTTAAAAAATTACCAAATAATCACAGTCCAGTGTCATTCCCCCGATGGCCATCGGGGGAATGACAAAAACAAGTAATACAATCAAATCCTAAACAATTTTCTCGCATTCTCCGTACTAACCCCCTCTATCTCTTGTACATCAACATTTCTCAAAGTCGCGATTTCCTTTGCCACGTATTGTACGAACGACGGCTCATTACTCTTTCCGCGAAAAGGGATCGGAGCCAACCATGGCGCGTCTGTTTCAATAAGAAATCGATCTGATGGGATGCGACGGATTACGTCGCGATATACGGGTTCTTCCGAAACGGATTTTTTCTGCGAGAATGTAATTATACCTGTGAAGGAAAGGTGAAGTCCGAGATCGAGAAGTGGTTTCGCGTCGCTCCAAGGTCCTACGAAGCAATGGACGACTCCGCGGATTTGACCGTGTTCGGAGACGAAATCTTGTAAGATTTTAGTGAGTTGCGGAAAAGCGTCTCGGCAATGTATTACAACGGGAAGATCCAGTTCACGCGCTAAATCCAGATGATCCCTAAACACTCGAGTCTGGAGAACTTCCGCCTCCGCGCGATTTCTGTCCGCATCGATTCTATAAAAATCCAAACCAGTTTCTCCAATCGCAACGACTCGCTTGTCCGACTTCGCAAGTTCAGTTAGACGATCGAGATTATATTCACCGACTTTTCCTTCCGCCTCATCCTCGAACGAACTCGTGAGATGTTCCGGATGATAACCGACCGTCGCCCACACTCTCGACTCGTTGCGAGCAAGATCAATCGCCGCCGCGCTCGTCCCCTCTCCGGTGCCAACGGCGATAGCCCACACCTCATCCTTTTCCATGCGCGACAAAACCGCCTTACGTTCGTCGGCTGATTTGATTAACTGCAAATGGCAATGGGAATCGAAGAGGCGAGGCATTGGTAATTAAATTCGTATGTCATTGCGAGGAGGCTTGTGCGACGTGGCAATCTTTTGAAGGAGATTTACTCTGAAAGATTGCCACGTCGCCTGCTGGCTCCTCGCAATGACTTTATTAGATCACGAATTTCATCAGAAAATTAAACCCATCCGCGAAAATGTTCGCCATGAACGCGCCGTCTAGCCACTTCAACGCTTCCGGAAACGCGGTCGTTGTTTTGAGTACCCAAATTATCCCGCCGATCATTACGATTCCTTCCGCCGCGCCCGCGACGACTCCTGCGAGTTTGTTTATAGTCTTGATAATGGGGAGCATCGTGATGATTCGAAAAGTAACTTCCAGAATATGCGCGGCAAGTCCGACTGCGCGGCTGGCTATGCCGAAGATCGCGACAATGGCTATGAGTTGAGACCAATTGGCTGGCAAAAATTTTGCTATGATTCCTGTAATCGGCGCCGACCAAGACCTTGCAAGAAAAAATCCCGCGGCTGCCCCAAGGAGCCGCCCAATAGTCTGAATCAACCCGTCTTTATAACCGGCGGCGATAAAGCCGAGAAAAGCGAGAACGATTACTGCGTTTACGATTAGGGACGTCATATAAATTATTGTCAGTTTCGTTAGTTTTGTCGTTTTACGCGGGCTTTTTTTGTCATCCTCGCGGAGGCGGGGATCCAGACCGTGAAGATCTTATTCCTTTTATTCCGAGGAAATGGATTCCCCCGATGGCCATCGGGGGAATGACATGGATAATATCAATGATTCAACATCGGAAACAACACCACCGGTTCCGGTAGCTCCGCGCCCGGTTTCAGTCCTCCCCATGACATATTCGAGTCTACATTTTGACCGAGTTGATTTAACATTCGCTGGGAGACATCCGGCATGAACGGAGCGAGCAGCAGTGAGATTATGCGGAGATACTCCAATATCGAATAAAGAATCGCGCCTGTCGCCGTTGGATCCGTTTTTTGAAGTTTGAACGGTTGCGTATCTTCGATGAACTTGTTTGCGTGAAGCAGACCGTGGGCACCACCCACTCCGTTCCAGATCGCTTCTAGCGCAAGATCAAATCGGCACGCCTCCAAGTTAGATTCTACCGCGTTTCGTATCGTCCTAACTCCGTTCTCGTCCGCAAAAGTGTATTTCGCCTCATGCGAAAAAGACGGTGGAACTTTTCCGTCAAAATATTTCCTGCTCATCGCGATTGTTCGCTGAAGGAGATTTCCCATAGTGTTTGCGAGATCGTGAGTGTATCTTTCCGTGAGTCGTGTTTCTGAAAAATCGCCGTCTTCCCCGAACGGGATTTCGCGGAGCATAAAATATCGAACGGCATCGAATCCATATTTTGGAACGAGCGCGCGCGGATCGATTGCGTTACCGAGTGACTTGGAGATTTTTTGACCATTGATCGTGAAAAATCCGTGAGCAAAAACTCTGGTAGGAAGTTTCGGATTTCCTTTCTCGTCCCGCAATAATGGATCATTTTTCGATGCGCTCATAATCATTGCAGGCCACAACGCGCAATGAAATTTCAAAATATCTTTGCCGATAAGATGAATATCCGCCGGCCACCACTCGGCGCACGTTTTATCGTCCTTCCCATATCCGGTAACAGTCAAATAGTTGATGAGCGCGTCGAACCAAACGTAGATGCGTTGGTCGGGATCTTCAGGAACCGGAATTCCTGCCGACACCTGCTTCGCTTCGCGCGAGATTGAGAAATCGGAAAAATGTTCTGCTATGTAATTCCTTATCTCGTTTCGTCGAGATTCCGGCTGCACGAATTGCGGGTTTGCGTCCAAATGTTTCAGTAACGCTTCACGATAAGCCGACGCTCGGAAGAAATAATTTTTTTCTTTTACAGAAGACAGTTCCGAATTCGGATGAAGCGGACACTTTCCTTCCACTATTTCCGTCTCCGTCTTAAATCCTTCGCAACCCAAGCAATACAATCCTTCGTAAATGCTTTCATAAATATCTCCGCTTTGCTTCACGGCATTCCAAAATCTAACTACCGCGGAGAGATGATCGGTTCCCGTGGTGCGCACGAAAGTATCAAACGCTATTCCAAGTTCTTCCCATGTTGTTTTCCAAGTATCTGACATTCGGTCGAGATATGCCATCAAATCAGTTTCACCGGACTTCTCCATTGCCTGCACGTTTTTTTGGCTATTCTCGTCAACACCGACAGAAAACAAAGTGCGATCTCCTCGCGCCCTGTGATATCTCGCCAAAACATCGGCAGCAACCGTAGTATATGTCGAGCCGACATGCGGCTTATCGTTGACGTAATAGATTGGCGTTGTTACAAAAAACTTTTTCATAATAGGTGTCATTGCGAGGATGCTTCTGTTGTATGTAGATCAATAATCCAATTTGTAATCCTTGCTTTTTTTTTCATCCCTGCGCAGGCAGGGATCCAGGAAATAAGGTTAATTATTCCTATTGTTTCTGGATTCCAGCCTCCGCTGGAATGACATAAGAGTTGACTGGTCCGACAACGATCACGAACTCCCCTTTTTGCGATGTCTTCGTTAGTTGATCAATCACGCCGGAGATTGTCCCGCGATAAAGTTGTTCGTGCATCTTGGTTAATTCCCTGCCGACAAAAACTTTCCTTTCGGCAGAAAGTCTCTTCCGAAGTTCTTCCAGCGTTTTTAGAATGCGATGAGTGGATTCGTAAAACACGGTTGGATTTTTGTCGCCGGAAATGTTATCGAAAAACGCGCTTCGATGTTTCTTTGTTGGAGGAAAACCCATAAAAGTAAACTGACTCATAGGAAACCCGCAAACAGAAACCGCTGCTGCGAGCGCAGACGGTCCCGGAATCGGAATTGTCTCCACTCCCTTTTCTGCGGCAAGCGCCACGAGTTTTCCTCCGGGATCGCTAAGTCCGGGAGTTCCTGCGTCGCTTGTATAAGCTGCGGATTTGCCATCGATAAGTTCGGATATCAAACGATCGAGCTTTTCAGATTCCGTGTGCTCGTGTAATGAACGCAGCGGCTTTTTTATCCCAAGCGCAGAAAGAAGTTTTCCGGTAACGCGAGTGTCTTCGCAGAGCACGATGTCTACTTCACGCAAAACCTCCACGGCGCGTTGCGTGATGTCTTTCATGTTGCCTATTGGTGTTGCGACTACGTAGAGCTTGCCTTTCATTGGACGTAACTATGCCATATTAGTGTCATTCTCGTGAAGACTTGCCAAATAAGTGTCATTCCCCCGATGGCCATCGGGGGAATCCATTCCCTCGAAATGTATGGAATAATATCTTCACGGTCTGGATCCCCGCCTCCGCGAGGATGACAATATGGAGGTCTGACGGTATCATATCCATATGAACTACAATTTCGTAGCATTGATTATCGGACTTTCTGCAACTATGTTAGTTGGATTAGGTTGTTCGAAAAAGCAAACGGACCAGAAAGTTTCCGATCAGCAACAGTCGCCACAGGCATGGCTTCCGCCGTCGCCGGCTCCGGAAAACGAAGATGCAAAAAATCTACGCGAACTGCGTGAAGCTGTTGGCGCGTTCGGCTCAGTTAAAAGCTTTCGTTCCAAATTAACGGTAACAAACGCAAACGGAACTACAAACGGCTCGATCGAGATCCAAAAACCCGACCGGTTCCATGGAACGATATCGGCGGAAGGCGGAAAAGAAATGGAAGTAATCGGAGTTGAAAAATCTCTATACGTAAAAATAGATGAAAAAACGTGGATTCCGATTCAATCACCGGAATTTTCCAAAACCGTGACAGGCGCTTTTCAGTCATCGGTATCGGGTAATACCGCTTTGACCGGCAATCTTTTTCCGGACGGAACCGTGGTTACAAAAAAACCCGGAGGCGGCGGCACATGCGACGAGTATTCCACGAGCATCGAACAAGACGGCGCCAAGACGGATCTGATTATTTGCGTATCAAAAGGACTACCACAATATATTGAAGCAACAAGCGCTATCGGTTCAATCCGTACGGAATACACGGATTACGATCAGGTTTTCACTATAGAACGACCAACCGTGCCCAAAGAATTCCGTTAGTCGGTGGCAGGCCATGGAGAAGGGCGGGACAAGCCATGGAGAAGGGCGGGACAAGCCATGGAGAAGGGCGGGACAAGCCCGCCCCTACTTGCAAAAAATAATTTAGCAGTCTATATTGGAGACTGCTAAATATGATGCAAAAAAATTTTACCACCAAATCGCAGGAAGCCCTTCAATTAGCCCACCAGCTAGCTACGGCAAACGGTCAACAAGCGCTTGAGCCCATGCATGTTTTGGCGGCTCTTCTTGAACAGGAAGACGGGGTCGTGATTTCCATTCTGAAAAAACTCCAGACGGACATGGTTCTGTTGAAATCGTCGGTTGACGCTATTTTATTGAAACTTCCAAAGTCATCCACGTCATCCGGAAGCATAGCGCAGATTTTTCTTTCTCAAGAAACCGTTCGCGTATTATCCGGCGCGGAAAAAGCAGCCGCATTTTTCAAAGACGCATACATATCGACCGAGCACATTCTTCTTGCATTGGCTGACGGAAATGACGATGCCGCAGAATCCCTTCATCGCGCCGGAGTTACAACGGACTCGATTTTGAAAGCATTGAAAGACGTGAGGGGAAACGTAAAGATCGATACGCCCGATCCGGAAAGTCAGTACGAGGCGCTAAAAAAATACTCGCGCAATCTTACGGATCTGGCGCGACAGGAAAAGCTTGATCCGGTCATCGGTCGCGACGAAGAGATTCGACGCGTGATGCAAGTGCTCACTCGCAGAACGAAAAACAATCCGGTTTTGATAGGAGAAGCAGGAACCGGAAAAACCGCGATCATCGAAGGACTCGCACAGCGTATTATCGCGGGTGACGTTCCTGAAAGCTTGAAAGGAAAAGAAGTTGTCAGTCTTGATCTTGGCGCTTTGGTTTCGGGCACGAAGTTTAGAGGAGATTTTGAAGAGCGGTTGAAAGCCGTGATTCGCGAAGTTGAAAAATCAAACGGCGGAATAATCATATTCATCGACGAATTGCACACGCTCGTCGGAGCCGGTGCCGCAGGCGAAGGCGGATCCATGGACGCGTCTAATTTGCTTAAACCCGCCTTGGCTCGCGGTGAGCTCCGTGCCGTTGGCGCAACGACCATCAAAGAATATCAAAAATATATTGAGAAAGACGCGGCGCTTGAACGTAGATTCCAACCGGTTTTGGTAAAGGAACCGAGCGTGGACGATACTGTCGCGATCTTGCGAGGAATCAAAGAGAAGTACGAGCTCCATCACGGTATACGCATCACGGACAGCGCGCTCGTTTCCGCCGCAACTCTATCCGACCGCTATATCGCCGATCGTTTTTTGCCTGACAAGGCGATAGATTTGGTTGACGAGGCGGCATCGGCGCTGCGAATGCAGATCGACTCCCTTCCGGAGGATTTGGACAGATTGAAACGAGAACAAACCAAACTTGAAATTGAAAAGCGCGCGCTTTCAAAAGAGGAAGACACGGAATCAAAAGCGCGTCTTTCGGATTTGGAAAAACATTTGGCGGAAGTAAGTGAAAAAACACATCGTCTTGAATTAACATGGTCTGCTGAAAAGGAATTGATAGATCAGATGAGAACGAAAAAAGGCGAGGTTGAAAAATTGAAGAGTCAGGCGGATATCGCGGAACGCGCGGGAGATTTTGAAAAAGTATCCGAAATCCGATACGGAACATTGCCTCAACGTGAAAACGAACTTAAAGACTTGGAAGCGAAGTTAAAACTCATGCAAGGCAAGCGCGGGCTTTTGAAGGACGCGATTACGGATGAAGAGATTGCCGCCGTCGTGATGCGCTGGACCGGGATTCCCGTGTCTCGGATTTTGGAGTCGGAAGCGCAAAAGCTTACCAAGTTGGAACAAGAACTTGGTAAGCGCGTTATCGGACAAAAAGAAGCCGTACACGCCGTTTCAAACGCTCTGCGCCGCTCGCGCGCCGGAATCTCCGAGGAAAAACGTCCGATAGGATCGTTCCTGTTTCTAGGACCTACCGGCGTAGGGAAAACCGAACTGGCAAAAGCGCTTGCAGAAACCTTGTTTGATAGCGAAGACGCCGTAGTGCGCGTCGACATGTCCGAATACTCGGAAAAACACGCGATAGCTCGTATGATCGGATCCCCTCCGGGATACGTGGGTTACGACGAAGGCGGACAGCTGACGGAAAAAATTCGCCGTCGACCGTATTCGGTTATTCTTCTTGACGAAATTGAAAAAGCCCACCCGGAAGTGTTCAACACGCTGCTTCAAGTTCTAGACGATGGACGTTTGACGGACGGAAAAGGAAGGACCGTCTCATTTTTGAATACGGTCGTGATAATGACGTCGAACATAGGGTCGGACATGATTTTGGATTGGGGAACCAAACAGGACGAGATAGGATTCAAAGACGGAAATGAAAAAGAAGATGACGAAAGCTCAATACGCGACAGAGTAATGGGAATGTTAAAGGATCACTTTCGTCCGGAATTCTTAAATAGATTGGACGAGGTCGTAATGTTCCACTCTCTATCAAAATCGGATCTCAGGAACATTGTCGATATACAACTTGGTATTGTCGCCGACCGTCTTCGCGCAAAACGAATCACGGTTTCGTTTACCGACAAATTGAAAAAACTTGTCGCCGAAAAGGGATACGACCCGTCTTATGGCGCTCGCCCTCTAAAACGCGCAATTCAGGAATTAGTGCTCGATCCCCTCTCGATAAAAATAATCGAAGGAAAATACGCCGACGGCGGGTCGGTTACGATAGACGCGCAAAAAGATAAAGTTGTAATTACTTCTTAATAGCTTTGAGTTCTTTTTGCACTGTTTTCCAAGTGGCAAGAAGACTCTTCTTCACCGCCGGTATTTCGGTTTTTGCAATTTCTTTCGTAGTCACATAATAAGCGACAACCGAATCGACTAGCTCTTTATAGCGCTTCTGCGTAAGCTCCTCGCCTTTTCGCAGTTCAACCAAAACTTTTTTCTGAAGCGCAGCTGTTCGGTGTTTAAGATCTTTAGCCAACGCTTTCCCCTTCTTTGAGTTAAGAAACGACGCCGAAGCAAGCCCTATTACCGCACCAACGATTAGACCGAGTCCCAAATGGGATTTTTGCTTATCTGGCATATTTATTATTCTTACAAAATTAATATAATGTAATTATACCACATTACGTCCTCCCCCTTAAGATAAGGGGGAGTTAGAGGGGGTTATGATGCGTCCGACTTATGCAGATCCTCCCCCTTAAGATAAGGGGGAGTTAGAGGGGGTTATGATGCGTCCGACTTATGCAGATCCTCCCCCTTAAGATAAGGGGGAGTTAGAGGGGGTTATGATGCGTCCGACTTATGCAGATCCTCCCCCTTAAGATAAGGGGGAGTTAGAGGGGGTTATGATGCGTCCGACTTATGCAGATCCTCCCCCTTAAGATAAGGGGGAGTTAGAGGGGGTTATGATGCGTCCGACTTATGCAGATCCTCCCCCTTAAGATAAGGGGGAGTTAGAGGGGGTTATGATGCGTCCGACTTAT
>CAZQNT010000032.1:0-3589 GCA_964595075.1 uncultured Gammaproteobacteria bacterium
CGCGAAGGAAGCGATGATGAAAATGTACGCGTGGCGCATGGCCACCCTCCTTGCAAAACCCTCTTCACCGTACGCAGACCCACCATGGTTCTGGCACGAAGAAGATATCAGTAAACCACTTTTTACGGTTTTTGTCAAGGAGACTCGATCTCGTCCCCCTGTTTTCCCGCTTTTATAGCGGAAATAACGGGATCCAGCTCCCCGTCCAAAACCTGGGCTATATTGTGCCAAGAATGCTTGATACGATGATCGGTAATTCGGTCTTGAGGGTAATTGTAGGTTCGGATTTTTTCAGAACGGTCGCCACGACCAATTTGCGACCGCCGTTCCGCTTCCAATTTGCTCCGCTTTTTCTCCTCTTCCATATCCCAAACCCGCGCGCGCAATATCTGCATGGCGCGTTCCTTGTTCTGAAGCTGCGACCGTTCGTCCTGACACGAAACGACTATTCCGGACGGAACGTGCGTGATACGCACCGCGGACTTGGTGGTGTTCACGGATTGCCCGCCTTTTCCTCCTGCGCAAAAAGTGTCGATGCGAAGATCTTTTTGTTCGATAGAAACTTCCGTCTCCTCGATCTCCGGAAGAACCGCGACTGTTGCCGTGGAAGTATGAATTCGTCCCTGCTTTTCCGTGGACGGCACGCGCTGAACGCGATGCACGCCTTGTTCCACCTTGAGCCGTCCGTACGCGCCGCTTCCGTTGATCGCAAACACGACCTCCTTAAACCCGCCAAGCTCAGCTTGAGATTCGGACAAAAGCGACGTCTTCCATCCTCGGCGTTCCGCGTATCGCGAGTACATTCGAAAAAGATCCTGCGCAAAAAGCGCCGCCTCTTCTCCGCCTGTACCTGCGCGAATTTCCACTATCACGCTTGACGCGTCATGCGGCTCCGGCGGAACGCAAGCGATAGTAAACTCCTCTGCCGCCGCCTCGTATTCCGCGCGAACGCGCTCAATTTCCGCCTCCGCCATAACTTTAAGCTCCGCATCCTCCGAAGAAAGCGCCTGCATGGTTTCGTCGTAGGCCTGCTTAGACGACGCATATCGCTCGGCAGCGTCCGCCAAAATCTTAGCGTTCGAATAAGCGCGCGAAACATCCCGAAGTTTGTTCGAGTCTGCGAGAGTTTCCGGCGACGACACTTTTTGTTCCAGATCTGCAAGCGCGGCGCGAGCTTCTCTTACGGCGTTGGTGAGATCCATATTGAAGCGATTATTTTGATGAGATTGCCACGCGCTTTAGACATATGCGCTCGCAATGACATTGTTTTATTGGAGGTATAAAAAAACCGCTCCTCCGGCGGTTTTATTTTGCGTTGTTATTCTTCGCTGAGCTTGGTCGGCTTCTTTTGCGCCTTCTTCGCCTCTTTCTGGAGAGCGCGCTTTTCCGTCTTCGCCTTCTTGCCCAACACGTGCGACTTCGCGGCCTTGGCAGCCGTCTTTTCTTGGAACTTCTCAACGCGCCGCGCGCTGTCGATCAGCTTCTGTTTTCCGGTAAAAAACGGGTGGCAGGACGAACAAAGCTCGATTGCGATTTCAGGCATAGTCGAACCAGCGACAATTACGTTGCCGCATGCGCATGTTATCTTTGCCGTAGGATGATATGTCGGGTGTATGCCGGTTTTCATAACGGCGATACGATATCAGGAGTTGCCCGATATGGCAAGTGCCGGTAGACTGGAAACCTACAAATGAAAACCACGGATTTTTCCTACAATTTGCCGCCGGAACGCATCGCCCAATCTCCGGCAGACCCGAGAGATTCCTCGCGGCTCCTTGTGTTGGATCGAGCGAGCGGGAAAATTACACACACAGTTTTTCGCGAAATCGGACGATTCCTGCGCAAGGGAGACTTGCTAGTCGTAAACGACAGCAAGGTATTCAAGGCGCGGCTGCATGCAACCGTAGGGGCGGGCTTGTCCCGCCCTGGCTTCGTGGATCACAGGGGAGGGCGGGACAAGCCCGCCCCTACAACAATTGAAATTTTCCTCCTCCGTCCCGACGGCAATCACTGGCTCGCTCTTGCCAAGCCGGGACGAAAAATCAAATCCGGAAACATTCTAAATTTCCAAGACGGCCAAACCGCGATCGTGAAAGAAAAGCGAGACGACGGAACCGTGGTGCTCGATTTCGAAAAATCTACGGACGAAATATTCGCATGGACCGACCGCATAGGCGAAGTCCCCCTCCCTCCGTATATTAACCAAAAACTGAGCACTGAGCACTGTGAACTGAGAACTTCCGCCTACCAAACCGTCTACGCAAACCCTCGCGGCTCAGTCGCCGCACCAACGGCAGGATTTCACTTCACGACGGAGCTTATCGAAAAACTAAAAGCGAACGGGATTAGTTTTGCCACAGTAACTCTCCACGTCGGCCTCGGAACATTCCGCCCCATGAAAACCGATGACGTGGAGGATCACGTCATGCACGAAGAGTGGATCTGCGTCCCTGATGTTGCGCGTTCCATGTTGCGTGATGCGAAACAACGCGGCAGCCGCGTCATCGCCGTAGGAACAACGACAGTACGCTCTCTGGAGTCTGAAATCAGCCACGGCTTCACGAACATCTTTATCAAGCCGGGCTATAAATTCAAAAACATAGACGCGCTCGTCACGAATTTTCATCTCCCGAAATCGACTCTTCTCGTCCTTGTCTCGGCTTTCGCCGGACGCGATCTCATCATAAAAGCTTACACCGAGGCGATCGAGAACAGTTACCGCTTTTATTCCTTCGGAGACGCGATGCTGATTCTGTAACTGAAAAAACCCCTCCTAACCTCCCCTTACAACTAGTAAAGTTAAGGGGAGTGATAAATCACAATCCTGTCCTATTCATATTATTTCCTCCCCTTAACTCAACAAGCATTAAGGGGAGGTTAGGAGGGGTTATATTCAACCAATGTTCTCTACGTAGTGATACTCCGGCTTCTTACCCGGCTCCGCCAAAATCGCAAGCGCGTCGATCTGGTATCGCGTCGGCGGACAACGAGACGACGCTAAATACATTTCTATCGCGCGATAAAGATGGCGCAATTTCGTAGGCGTAATCGCCTCTTCCGGATAGCCGAATTCGAGCGATCGCCGCGTTTTCACTTCGACGAAATGAGTCACTCCGTTGCGTACGCAAATCAAATCTATCTCCCCCATCCGCGTAATCCAATTTCTCGCAACGATATCGAATCCTCGCGATTCAAAAAACGCGGCCGCCCTGTCTTCCCCACGGTCGCCGAACCTTCGCCTTATGTCTTTGGCTTCGGGAGCCATTTTTCAGCGGCTTCGCGTTCCGCGCGCTTCTTTTCTATTCCGGGGATTTCCACGAACGCGTATTTCCAAATTTGATAAGCGTACCATCCGAAAAGCGCGAGCCAGATAAGATACCAAAATCGCGCGCCGAGGACGGTTACGCGCTCGAAGTAGAACCCGTATAGAAAAAATCCGAACACGCCAAGAATTATCAAGGAATAGGAGGTCTTTACGATCAATCGCTTTACCATTTTTTCCATTCCCGCACGCATGGCAACGATTCGTCCCAGTATTCCAATGAACAAAAACGCTCCAAAAACAACGAGCAAACCGCGTTCGATTATC
>CAZQNT010000032.1:3599-6681 GCA_964595075.1 uncultured Gammaproteobacteria bacterium
GGCTGAAACGGAACCGGCGTTGGATTAAACCAAAAAGATGGGCGAAGAAGCGGAGGAATTTCCATACGGCGGATATGTTGATTTATAAACGCGAAACACGCAAGTCTTAGGCCTCTTGCTCGGTTCGTTCGTAGAGCAATCCGTAATGATACGGACCTGCTTCAAATTCATCTAGGAACTTGAACGACGGCGAATCTATTATCTTTTTTGCGGTCTCCTTATCGACTCGCTGTGCCGTCGGAGGACCTAGCGGAGTTGCTATAGTCTTCCATTCAACCATTACCATCCGTCCGCCGGGACGAGTAAGCCGAGCCATTTCGCGAACAAGTTGCGGACGATTTTGAGAAAGATAAAGATTGTTTATGAGCAAGGTCAAATCCAATAAACCGCCATCGATCCGAGTGGCGCCATAAACGTCTATATCGGACCAAACCGTTTTCACATTCATCACCTGTTCGTCTTTCGCAGTTTTATCCACTTGTTCCAAAACGCTTCGCTGTATGTCGACCGCGTAGACGATCCCGTCGGCTCCAACGAATTGCGCCGCCGGAAACACGAAGTGCCCCAAAGCGCCGCAACCAAGATCCGCAACCTTTTGTCCTGCGCGGATACCAACGCGTTCCAATAATTTGAAAGGATTGATGAGTTCGGTGCCGCTACGCAATGACATATTAGGAAAGGTATCAGGTTACAGGTGTCAGGTTATGGAAAAAACTAAACAAGTTTAACGACCCGCTCCGAAAAGCGAGCCGAGCGTGGCGTTCAAAAACGCGTTCCACAAATTCGTCATTATCATGAATCCTATAAAACAGGCGGCGATTCCTATCAACTTGTATACCAAATTGGATCCGCCGCCTCCGAGCTTTGCGTCGGCCCACGGGATGGATCCGAAAAAATCCATCAATTTTCGCGTCTTGATGACCATAAAAACTCCGATCGCCGCAACAACAAGCCCGATAAAAATTCGAAGTATTAATCCCATATTGAACAAAGTATACACTACAAATGAGGGCGCACCCAATCCACAGGGGAGGGCGGGACAAGCCAGCCCCTACACATTGCCAATAATCGCTTCCAAAACGCTCGGCAATTCTTTCGCGCCTTCGCGTTTTGTCAGGTGACCTTTGTTTTCAATTATCAGATCCGCTCCGAGTTGAGACGCCAGCCACTCCCCTTCTCGAAATGGAACGAGTATGTCGTTTTTTGAATGAACGGCCGTCCACTTTTCAGATTTAGTTTTGATAACGGAAAAATCCAACGGAGGATCAAACCATCTCTCGAGCGATTTCATGGAAACAAAAGGGCGTCCGAATCCTGACGTCAGAACGACGTGTTGAAAAGCGTCTCCTCTGTGCTCTTGCAAAAAATGCAAAAGCGCCGCGCATCCAAGCGAGTGACCCACCAGAATCGTTTCCGCCGGATCACACTTTAAAGACCGTATGGTTTTTACCCACGTTAATTTTTCAGGATATGCCGGCCTCGGCATTTGCGGAACCAACACCTTATTCCCACGCGACTCCAACTCCTTTTTCAACCACGGAAAATAACAATTATTCGGAAACCCCATGAACCCGTGGATCAGAATGATTGTCATATTTTTGTCATTGCGAGTGAAGAGAATCGACTATAGACACCGTCATTGCGAGGAGTAGCAACGACGTGGCAATCTAATCAGAGTAACAGTTTTCTCATATTTAGATTGCCACGCCACTACTGTGGCTCGCAATGACATAAAATAGGATACTAAAGGAGATAGTGACATGTTGGAAAATATATGTCAGTATGTCGCGTATAAGACACGGACGCTTAGCTCAGTTGGTTAGAGCATCTCGTTTACACCGAGAGGGTCGTAGGTTCGAATCCTACAGCGTCCACCATGTAAAAACCACCGCACAACGGTGGTTTTTAATTCACTGTATACTACTCCCATGCCATGGTTCGTATTCCTGATTTTTATTATCCTCTGCCTCGCATTGGCACCCTTGTTCATAAAGGCGTTTTTGTTTCTATCGAGCGGCACCGGGCTCTCCGACCATCCGCTCGTCAATTTTCTTAATAGAAAATTCTGGCTCGCTACCGGAATTTATTGGGCTTTGATTATTATCGGAACTTTTATTGCGCTGCCCGCGATGATCGAAAGCGAATTCTTCACCGGTTGACAATTCCGCTGTTTACGCATATTGTCGCATCCTGAACCTTTTACCAAGGAGAACCGTCATGGATGAAAAAGACCGTGAGCGGGACCTCCTTCGGGCCCGCATTTCGAAAACTCTAATGGAAATAGCGAGTATCCTGCTAGATCGACAACTGACAAGTCTTGCAGAGATACTGCTCGCTCTCGACGAGGTCATGGAGGTTTTCAACGATCTGAGGGAATATCTTAGGGACAAATACAAAAGAGAACGCCTCATTCGCCCGCCGCCCATGAAGACAAGCGACACGCCGATCCCTCCTTCGCCGCTGGTGCCGAAAAAGACTCTCAGGCCAGACCGGCCGATCCACAAAAAACGCGCCACCGTGCCGCCGCCCACCAAAGGTCGCCGCCGATGACATCCGTTCCGAACGCTCTCGGAGCGGATTTTTTTTATTTACACAAAAAGTGCCTATAGGCAAAATTTGTGTAAATAAAATCCAAGGAACGGTAAAAAGTTTTTACACTCGGCCGTGCCACGTGAATCACATCGAGAGCAACATCCCGTAATGCGCACAATGTTTTTTGCTTGATGCGCCACGGGACACGTAAAAATCCCATTTGGAGATGGGATTTTTACGTGGTGCACCAAGTTGTACGAAGTTCGAACTTGGACAACGAACCACGGCTTACCGTTGTCGCGCACCTGACATGGCGTCGAACCATCCGCTCAGCCAGCTCTTCGATGCTTTTCAAGCTCTGCGATGCCGAAGTGGTCCCCGACCTCCGTGCGGAACGCGTACGCGCTCAACAACAGAGTGCAGAACGCTGCGCCCCAGACGAGATAGTGGACGAGTCCGTAGGTGACGTTGCGACCATCTGACCACCCGCGATCCGCGCCGAAACTCCGGACGTCCCGGAACAGCGAGCGCGGGCGGACCGAGGTTGAGA
>CAZQNT010000032.1:6691-12092 GCA_964595075.1 uncultured Gammaproteobacteria bacterium
TGGCAAGCATGAAGCGTCGTGGCTACACGAACGATCAACGGCAAGCCGTGCTGGCGACGATATGAAGCAAGGGCGTCATGGGGCCTATGGGTGGTCAGGAGAGCGTCCATGCCATTCATGAGTCATCGACTACTTCGACGACGTCGCAGCAGCAGCGACCGCGCGTGCTCGTGACACTTCTTCCTGCAGCACGGCGACTCGCTTCGCGAGGTCTTCGTTCTCGCTAGTCAGAACTGAGAGCTCCCCACGCAATCCCTCGAGTTCCACTTGTTCGGAGACGATCACCTCATCTGGCAAGTAGTAGTTGGTCTTCCAATCAGGAGGTTCTATGCTGGCCCTGAGAAGCAGATCCCTCGCGCGCCCCGCCTGCTGGTGCGCGAGGAGGAGTGCCAAGTCGTTGAGGTGAATGCCAAATTCACCCAATGCACGAAATGTTGCATAAGCTATTTCTGCGGCCCATTTCTCCGACGCAAAAACATAGCTCCGGTACTTGTAGTGGCGGGTGTAGTTGTTAACTACCTTCTGAAATGGGAAGAGATCCTTGAGTTGGACAACGTAATCAGCTGCAAATTGGACAAAGGTCTCCTCGCCCAACCGACTGAACCCAGGCGGATCGGGGATATCTATAGCAACATCGCTTCTATCGATCGAGGCACCGATTTCCACGCACAAATCGAGAACGCGGGTGAGGAGGCGATCAAAGAACGCAATGGCCTTCTTGCGGGCGACTGGGTCATCTCGGTTGCACGCATCGCCTGAGAGTCGCGCTAGCTGTATGTAGCTGTCCTCGTCCACGACGGTTCGCGGCGCGAAGACAAGCGCTCGGCGCATCAGGACACGGTTTCGTAGTTGTCCAATACGACCGGACAACCCGGAGTCATCGTATTCACGGCCAAAGAAGTTGTATTCGTCAAAGTCAAGAAAGTCGACCACTGATGCCAGTGTCTTGCTTGATGTCGGCCAAGAAGGCGTCGTCTGATGGTCGCGAAGCAGCGACCGTAGACTCTGAGTTGCGGCACGAACCTTATGGTGGTGGTAGACGGTATCGTAGAGGATCATACGGGCAAACAGCAATTGCTCGACGACGGCAATACCACGGTGGTCGACGACAAGTCGTCGCTCATCGCGATTCCTGGGCTTGTTCTTCACATGTGCAACTCGCAGACTGGGGAGCAGCCGCTCGATATCGATCGCAAGGCTCACGCCGGTGAAATAGCTATCGCGGTTCAGGTAGTCGAGCTTGTCAACGTCGAGAGCGCCGTTGACGATATCTGTTTCATATCGACGGTTCGGTTCATCGCCTGGTGCCATGCCGATAATGCGCTGGGCAATCGCGCGAAGCGATACATCCTCAACACAGGCGTATTTGTGCCTGACGCCGTCGTCCTCCCGCATGCGCGCCTTGATCGGTTCCCAGAGGAGGTTGGAGAACTCCTGGCACGTTATGATACAGTAGTTGACTAGTTCGCTTGGTGAGGCGTTGCCGTGACGAATCTCGTCATCTTCCAGGGCTTCGGTGAATTCCTCGAAGTCCCGATAGAAGAACTCCGACCCGTGGCTGAAGATGCCGTGTCCTATGTCGTGGAGGAGTGCGGAAAGGCGAACCTCGGCACGAACAGGCTCGGTAACAACGTTGTGTCGCTCGTGAACTGCGTCCAGAACCCTATTGGCCAAATGGAGACAATTCAGCGAGTGCTCGAACCTCGTGTGGATTGCCGATGGATATGTGAGGTAGGCGACGGAAGTCTGAAATATTCCGCGCAAACGCTGAAACAACGGGGAGTCAACGATGAGCACTTCGTGCGGGCGAAGGCGCTGAAACCCAAAAATCGGGTCACGAAATAGCTTGTCTTCCAGACGAGCGTAGGCAAGTCGTTCGGCGTACCCATCGAGATATCGCTCTACTACGCGTCCAATTCTGTTCCGGAGCTCTTGGAAAGCAGCGACCATTAGCGTAGGGAGGTATACGTAGCGTTGGCGTGAGTGAAAAATAAGAAAACGTCCGCGAGAGTGGCGGACGTTGAGAAACCGTCGTTACCTCGCGGACGGCCGACTGAGCGTGGTGCGAAATTCAGACGCGAGGTCATTCAGGAAGTCGTGATGCTTGGGAAGAGCGCCGCTCGACCGCAGGTCACGGCGTACGGCCTCGACCAAGCCGGGACGAATCCTGTAGTACTGGTCGACTGGGTTCGGAGGCGGCAACTCCAGTACCTTGTACATCTCCATGAAACTCAACGTGCTTCGAAGCGACGTTGACCGATAGTCGCCTGGTTCGCCTACGATACCGAGGCGTCGCCTAAGAGCGGGGTATCGCACCTGGAGATCACGGAAGAACTGAAGAAGTCCCTGTTCGGGGAACTTCATCGGTCCTAGAAACAGGAGGATCCCCTCCACTAGCTCGAAGAGCGAGAGGTCGTCAAGCGGCTCCCCGCCGATGTCGGGCTGTTGATCCGATGTCGGCACCGCCTGAATTGATGTAACGTTCATACGTCCTCCTTTCTGCAAATTTCGTGCCGTACACGTTTTGCCTGAACAAATGTACCCTTTGTGTCGTGGTATGCGCAACGGAAATGTCAAGAGTGTTCTTGCCGTTCGGCACCATCCCTAGCACGGATGTCCCACGCCGGATATGCGGCGCGAACTCAGTGTCGTTTCCCTCGAAAGCCCCTTGGGTCTCCTGCGCACGCACATTCTCATGTCATCGTCGAAACCTCGGTGTCCAGCTCTCGACAACATCCGTTTCCTCTTCCACTTCGTCTTCGTCGAGCGCGTCGCCGACCGTCAGGATGGTCAAGACTCGCCCCGACTGACCAAGGCCGACGGCCTCTTCAACGAGTCGCAGGTTGGGTCCGGTGTCGAACCATTCGTGGAAGTGCGGCGTTCCGCTCTCGCGGTCTGCATGGAGAATGCGTCCTGGATCTCCGAGTAGTCCGTAGGTCGCAGTCTTCCGAGGAACCTCATCGCCCTTCTTGCGCCAGGTGAGGTCGCGTTGCTTGCTGAAGTGCTGCGACATCGAACAGAACTCGATCTGTTCCGACCTGGATACGACGACAGCGAAAAGTTCGTCGCTCATGCATTCGGCGTAACGAATGGCCGTCGCACTCAGCGAGGTCTTGCGGAGCTTGGCGAGCTGTTCGATGCCAACGAGGCCGTCGGGAACGAGACGCGCGGCACTGACGAACAAGTGGTATGGCATGAGGAGCGCGGCCGCGAATCGGTCGGCCTCGACTTCGTGCGGGTCGCGGGATTCGTGGTCAGCACGCGACTTGTGTATGCCATCCTGCCCGATCACGTGGTCGATATGGCCGGGCAGGAAGTAGTGACCCAATTCGTGAGCGATGCTGAAATTCTCGAAGCCTTCGTTTTGAAGATGCGTCGCGTACGCGATGGTGACTTCGCTGCACACGCGAATGAGCATGCCGGACACTCCTGCGTCCGTCGGTTTGGCGACGACCGAGACAAGCCGCTCCGTAGCGATAGCCCTTGGATCTACGGGGAGCGTGGCTTGGTCGAACTCGCTCAGGACACGCTCAGCCGCGTGGGTCACTGCATCAAGGTCTCGTCCCACCTCTCCGTCCCCCTTCGTCAGGCGTGTCCTTCGCCTCCGGCTCCAGAGTCGAGGCGATGCGGGTTGCCTCACGAGCAGCCATCTGCTCAACAAGTCCCTGGATGGTCTTGCGATCCCCGTCGTTGAGCTTCGAGTAGTCGCGGAAGGCCACATCGGCGGTGGGAGCTGCATCGAGCGAATCGACGCGTCCGATGAGGTAGTCGGCAGACACCTCCAGCGCATCGGCCAGCCGGCGCAGGTTGTCGAACGACGGGCGACGTCCGCCGGTCTCGAAGTGCGAAACGGCGGCCGGCTGCAGCTTCGCGCGGGCGGCGAGCTCGGCCTGGGTTAGGCGCCTGAGCTCACGCACCTGGCGCAAGCGGTCAGAAAAAATGGAGGCAGACCTTGACTCGACCATGTCGCATGCGTATATAGATACGCGACGAAATCGTCATGGCGCATTCGGGCGCCTTTTTTCTTGGGTGCTCTCTCTACGGACTCGTCATGTAGAACGCGACGAGTTAGATGTCAAGGAGATTGAAACAGATGGCAGATCGAAGGGTTACGGCGACTGGCAAGGGCGATGGCGGCAACATCACGAAGCTCGGATATCCTGGACAAGCATGGTCCCCGCGCACGAAGGCGGACGCCATCCGCGACATCGAGGCAAAGACCGACACCTACTATGTCGTTTGGCCGCCAGGCTACCAGCGCACCGAAGTCCGATCCGATAGCTTGGCGCGTTTCCCCTCAATGTTGCCGGGAAAACCATGCGTGTCGGCTGGCGATATCCATAATAATAGGAACCAACCGAATGATACGGCTATGTTAGCGGTCTTGCTCAAATGAATGAACCATCTGCGTGATCAAGTCTGCGAATAGTGTCACGTCTCCGCCTGGGACAGTGACGCGGATTGCATATCCGTGGGTCAATGCTATAATCTCGCTACTTGAGACCTCACCGTAGGGATTGATCAGCACATATGTCTGAAGGCCCCCGAGGCGCTCATTGCGAAGCGTTGGAGCAGCAACACCGGCATCTTGAAGCTGTTGGATGTACGGCAGATCGAATAATCGAAACCACTCCCGTGGGTCCGGACCGGGCGATAGGAACACGCTAACAACAACGTCGGCTGGTTCGCCTTGTGGCTGCTCCCTGCCGGGACGCAGAAGAGCAAAGCGAGTGGCTGACGGAATTGTTGCCACCGTGTTTTCCATGACCGTCAACGGACGTGCACGTGGGTCCAATAGGTAGCCCTCTGGGAGGATGAAGTGCCATGACCCCTCAGGGTCATGCACCTCTACACCGGAGGGCACCGGTCTCACTTGCTCTTCAACACACCCGACACCGAAAAGCGCAGACGCTATCGCCAGGGCAAGCACTACCAACCCCCATGCGTGGGGGAGTTGCTCGCGTCGGCGCCTGGCGATGTTGTTAGCGCTGCCCATACTACTCATCAGTAAGCCAGGTTTCGCCCATGACGTCAATGTGGGTAGGCATCGCTTAAGGTGCGAGAGTGTGTAGTTCTGTCGGCAACAACCAATGAGAAAGAGACACCGGCGTGGCGTCTCGAGCTGCGTGTCGTGAAGTCACGCACATACGATCGTCAGTTGATCAGTGCGCGGCCCGCGGAGAAACCGACGTACCTCCCCGCCACCCGTTCCAGCATGACGCATTCCTCGGTCGCCGGGCCTGCGCCGCCCTCGGTGACGACGCGGCTTCGTGTAGAACGAGGTGCCCCCTGGCATGGCGTCTAGACGTAGACGGATCCGAGATGAGTAGACCGACTGCTACGCCGCCTCCTCGACGTCGTCCAAGCCTCCTTCCAGTGATATCACCAAGCCGCGGCCCCA
>CAZQNT010000033.1:0-11793 GCA_964595075.1 uncultured Gammaproteobacteria bacterium
GTCCACGCGCTTCTCTGCCGCCTCGTCTTCCGCCAAAACCGAACATGCCTCCAAGTACGTCGCCGAGATCTCCCATGTCGTCCATGTTGATATTGAAACCGGAAGTATTGAAACCTCCAAAACCCCCGAATCCGCCTTCACCCATACCTCCTTGTTCAAACGCTGCAGATCCGAATTGATCGTATGTTTTTCGTTTTTGGTCGTCACCCAAAACTTGATACGCCTCGTTTATGTCTTTGAATTTTTGTTGGTCCCCTCCTTTGTCCGGATGATGTTCGTGCGCCAAACGTCTAAACGACTTTTTAATTTCGTCTTGCGATGCGCCGTTCGAGACGCCTAAAATTTTGTAATAATCCTTGCTCATCGTATTTTTGCTACAAGAAGACCTTTGATGCGGTCAAGTGTTATCTGTTCAAGAGACGTTACAACAAGTGAGGCGCCTGGCAATTCATCCACATAACGTTCATCTTTCAATCCAATAACAACAAGACCGGCCGCCACCGCGCTTCGAACTCCGTTCGGAGAATCTTCAAAACCAACGCACGAATTTGCGGTACATCCTATGCGACGAGCCGCTTCGAGAAAAATATCCGGCGCAGGCTTGCCGTTTTGGACATCAGCCGCAACAATAATTACCTTGAATAATTCTAACCAACCGAGCCGACGAAGAATCTCCGTCGCCTCAATTCGATTCGCGCTTGTCGCGAGAGCGATTGGAACACCGGCCGCGTGTATTTCACGAAGAAGACGATCCGCACCGGGCTTTGCTTCCGGCCAATGTTCAACTCGCACTTTTTCGTAGTATACGTTCTTCAGTCGATTTATTTCCTCAGCGGTAATCGGCAAATCGTATTCTTCTTTCAACAACTGCGATGCTGCAATCCCAGGAAGTCCCATCATATTTCTCTGAAAAAACGGATCGTACATCTTCCCAAAACCAAGAAGCATCTCGCTATTTGCTTTGGTCCACAATATCTCGCTGTCGATCAGCGTTCCATCGAGATCAAAGATGACGGCGTGAAGCATAATCAATCCAAATCCAAAATATCCCAATTTTCTTTATACTTATCTATCCATCCTTTTCCGTATCTTTGTTTTTCTTTATCAGTCAATTTTAATGTCTTTGAGTAGTCTGGAAGAAGCCGTCTCATCTTTGTAGGATTATGTTTCTTTCCCTTTTTTCCAGGTTGTTTCAACCATAACCTATTACATTCTTTAAGAACACGCGCAACGACAGAGCTTGGAATAATATATACGTCTGGCGATTCGGTATTTCCTGTTTTCAAATCAACAAAACAATAAAACATCCTTCCTCCAGAGAACGTTTCATGTTTTTCCTTCATATGCCACCCTTTGTCACTGCCTAGAGGACGTCTCGTTTTTACTTGGATAGCCGCCGCTTTTGTTCCAAGAAGGTTAGTCGCGATTATATCGGAGTTTGGCGCGTTTTCTGGTGCCAAGCCAGCAATATATTCCTTCTGTAGAAGGCGGTATAGTACATAATATTCGCCTGCAGGACCAGTGAAGGGTGTTGGCATATTTTAGATTTGTTTGCCGTCCAAATTAAACGCGCGTGTTGTTATAAGACCACTTGGCTCTCGTAGTATGTGTGCAATTATAAGTTTATTTTTTGAAAACCAAACCTCAAAGTTCTCTGCTCCGTCTGTTCTAATGTGGTATCTTTCAGAATCTGGTTCTAGTTTACCCAATATATTAATTCCGAGTGCATTTATATCAAACTCACGGGGCATGATGTTTTTTACTAGATCAAATTTGTCATTTTCTTTCATATCTTTTATTGATACATAAATAATAAAAACTTGTTAATTCAGCAATTTTGGCTCACTCGCTTCTTCGATCGTTCCGAATTGCTTTTCGTGCTTGCTCACGTTGTCGTTCAACGCGTTAAGAATTCGTTTCATGTGAGCCGGAGAAACTATTAAACGTGATACGAGCTCGCCCTGCGGGGGAAACGACAGCATAAAATCGAGAACGAATTCTTCTTTCGTATGCGTAACCTGCATCATGTTTGCGTACTGACCGCGCAACGTCTCGTCATTCGCTTTGATATTTATGTTGGACATTTGGTGAAGTAGTAGTTGTAGGGCGGGGTTGTCCCGCCCTCCCCGATCGAGTTAGCGAAGATTTTACTGCGCCTTTTCTTCAAAATCGCCTTCTTTTGGTTCATCCTTCGTCTCTGCCTTTGGCGCTTCTCCTTCTGCAGCCGCGCCTTCTTGCGGCTTAGCTTGTTCTTGCTGATACATCGCGGCGCCGACTTTTTGCGCGGCAGTCGCCACTTCGTCTGCAGCTTTCTTTATCGCTTCGATATCTTCGCCGTCCTTAACTTTTTTTAGCGCTTCAAGTTTTTCCTCAACAACCTTCTTATCCTCCGCCGAAACTTTATCCCCGGCCTCTTTCATCATTTTTTCAGTAGTGTACACCATTGCCTCCGCCATATTCTTTGTCTCAACAGACTCGTGTCGCTTCTTGTCGTCCGCGGCGTGAATCTCTGCGTCTTTCTTCATCTTCTCAATCTCGTCTTTAGAAAGATTGGTCGATGCCGTAATCGTGATCTGTTGTTCTTTGCCGGTCGCTTTATCTTTAGCTTTAACGGATAAAATTCCGTTAGCGTCAATATCGAACGTCACTTCAACCTGCGGAACTCCGCGCGGAGCTGTAGGAATGCCTGATAGCGTGAATCGTCCGAGCGAGCGGTTTCCTTCCGCCATTTCGCGCTCACCTTGCAGAACGTGGATTTCAACCGATGTCTGGCCGTCCGCTGCCGTTGAGAAGATCTGTGACTTTGACGTCGGCACCGTGGTGTTTCGTTCGATGAGTTTTGTCATAACGCTTCCGAGCGTTTCGAGTCCGAAACTCAAAGGCGTTACGTCGAGCAACAAAAGCTCGCCCTTGATATCTCCTTGAAGGTTTCCGGCTTGAACAGCCGCGCCGATTGCAACAACCTCATCCGGATTCACGGTGACGTTCGGTTTTTTTCCGAAGAATTTTTCAACCGCGCTCTGTACGAGCGGCATTCTAGTCATACCGCCAACAAGAATAACTTCGTTCAAGTCGGATGTTTTCATTCCTGCGTCAGCTAGAGCTTTTTTACACGGCTCAAGAGTTTTATCTACAAGCGCGCCTACCAGCTCTTCGAGTTTTGCGCGCGTAAGCTTTAACATCATGTGCTTAGGCCCGTTTGCGTCGCTCGTGATAAACGGTTGGTTCACTTCGGTTTCCATGGCGCTCGACAACTCTATCTTGGCTTTTTCCGCAGCTTCCTTAATGCGCTGTATCGCCAGCGTGTCTTTCGATAAATCAATTCCTTCCTGCTTTTTGAATTCATCGACAATCCAGCCGATCAAAACCTGGTCAAAGTCGTCGCCTCCTAGATGCGTATCGCCGTTGGTCGCTCGTACTTCAACCGTGTTCTGATTTGTCGCTGCGTCGAACGCGATCTCAAGCACCGACACGTCAAAAGTACCTCAGCCAAGGTCGTACACTACGATCTTCTCGTCCTTCTTGCGATCGAATCCGTAAGCCAGAGCCGCGGCCGTCGGTTCGTTTATTATGCGTTTTACGGTAAGTCCCGCAATCTCGCCCGCAACCTTTGTCGCCTGCCGTTGCGAGTCGTCGAAATATGCGGGAACGGTGATAACGGCTTCCGTGATTTTTTCTCCGATTCGCGCTTCCGCGTCCGCCTTCAACTTTTGTAAAACCATTGCCGAAATTTCTTCCGGCGCATATTCCTTATCTCCCATAACAATACGAACTCCGTCGTCTTTTTGCACAACTTTGTACGGTAACCACTTGGTGTCGCGCTGTACTTCGGCATCGTTCCAACGGCGACCGATTAGACGTTTAATCGAAAAAAGCGTGTTAAAAGGATTGACTACGGCTTGTCGCTTCGCGATCTGTCCAACAAGACGTTCGCCTGTTTTTGAAACGGCGACAGTCGATGGCGTGGTTCGATTTCCTTCCGCGTTTTCAATCACTTTCGGCTGTCCGCCCTCAACGACTGCCATGCACGAGTTTGTCGTTCCTAAGTCTATTCCGAGAATTTTTGACATATATGTGTGAGATAAGGTTTCAGGTGTTAGGTATTAGGTTTCAGGTGATGGGGACTTTGCGATTATTACTTTGGCAGGTCTAAGGAGTTTTCCGTTCAGACTCCAGCCGGATTGATTTACATGGATAATAACTCCTTCCGCGACTTCTTCCGATGGTTCTTCGCCAACCGCTTCATGAATCGACGGATCGAACGCGCCTTCTGTTTTGACCTGTTCGAGACCGATAGACCCGAACGTCGTCTCCCATATTGCGCGTACCGCCCTCAGCCCTGCGATCCATGTTTTAATACGCTCGGCAGTTTCTCCTGACAAGTCCTTTATGTCCGGTTCATGAGATAGCGCAAGTTCATACTGATCTATCGCTGGAAGAATATTTGATAGAAGTCGTTCATTCGCAAATTTTGAAATTTCGATCCTTTCTTTTTCCGTTTCGCGTTTTAAGTTCGCGTAATCCGCTTGCGCCCGTTTCCAACCCGCCAGATATTCTTCGCATTGTGCTTTGAGCTGTTCGTTTGGGAGATTGTCATCCATATTATTCGTCATCAGTTAGATAGCGCTGCGCCGTGCGCATAAGTGCGAAGTGGCGCGGATAATCCATTCGAATCGATCCGAAGAATCCTAAAAGCGTTCCGTCGGAACATTGCAAGAACACAGATCCACAATCCTCTCCAAACGGACAATCTTTTCCGATTAGAGCCGTCGGTTCTCCCATTGGCATCTCTCTTAGTTCTTCCAGAGTCTCGTCAACGCGATCGAACATATCGCTGAATCGAGTCACGCGTTCACGATCAGCGAACTCCGGTTGAGATAGAACGCGTGAGAGACCAGTGGCGTAAGTTTCGCTGTGGCGATTTACGACAACGAGAGCATCCTGTACAAAATCAGATAGAGTCTTTGCGACGAAACGAAGTTCATCCGAAGAGAAATGGGAGTCCGACGCCGCGCGACGCAGTCGTTCCATTTCCTGTCGTTGAAGAGCGCGCTCTTTCATTAATTCTTGCAAATAAAAACGATAACCTTTTTCCGTTGGAACGCGTCCGGCTGAAGCATGAGGTTGAGAAAGATAACCCTCTTCTTCAAGTATCGCGAACCAATTTCTAATCGTTGCGGAACTGGCGTCGAGATCGTGCTCCTCAACAAGATACTGTGAACCAACCGGCTCACCGGTTGTTATCACCTCTTCTACAACGAGCTTTAAAAGCTCCTTCAAAACGTCTTTCATTAGGAATTTCAGATTTTTAGCACTTTACCAGATAGACTGCTAACGTGGCAAGACCCCCGGATTATAGATTTTTTACTAGTTTTTTATACTGTTCTCCCCTATCAAATTCATTCTTAAATAGCCCGAAACTGGCGCAAGCCGGAGATAAGATTATTGTGTCACCAGGATTTGCTCTGCTCGCCAAATAATCAAAGGCCTCTTTTAAACTTGAAACGTCTTCGTATTTAATTTTTGCGTCCTTCAGCGATTTTGAAAGTTTCACATGCGCTGTGCCAGGTAGGACTGCCGCATCGACTAGATGACGTCTTATAGCTCTTGCAAGCTCGTCGAATTCCAGCTCCTTATCCGCGCCACCAATAATCATGCGGAGCGTTCGTCCTTTTTTATTGAATGTTTTTATAGCCGCAATCGCGCCGTCAGGAGTAGTCGCCGTAGTATCATTAACGTAAGTAATCTTCTTTTTGATCGCGACGATCTCTTGTCTGTGCGGAAGACCGTTAAACGTCTTCAGCGTTTTTTTGATAGACGACATTGGCGCTCCAGACATTTTTGCGGCAAGAGCTGCCGCAGTTGCGTTTAAAAAATTGTGATCGCCCGGAATCTTCACGTCGAATTCTTTTATTGGAGATTTTCGGCTTGAAAATTTAACGACTCTCCCCGGAGCTTGTTCCGCAAAAATGCGGCAGTACAAATCGTCGCCGTTCACGATTAAAGTATCCTCCGGTTTTTGGTGACGAAATATCTGCGCTTTCGCTTCCGCATAATCCTCCATCCCCTCGTACGAGTTCAAGTGATCTCTCATTAAATTCGTAACCACGGCGATATGAGGAGAAATCCCTGCGGCACCGGTAGTCTCCAATTGCCAACTTGAAAGTTCGAGTACGACGATGTCAGTCGATTTTACGTTTTTCAAAAAAGTCAGAGGCGACACGAGAATATTTCCTCCGAGCCAAACTCTTTTACCAGATGCTTTAAGCATCTCCGAAACGAGAGTCGCTGTAGTACTTTTTCCTCGCGTACCGGTGATTCCTATCACAGTACACGGACACTTTTCCAAAAATAATGTTATGTCCGACTCGATCCGTTTTCCAAGTTTTGATGCAAGCATCATCTCTTTGGAACTCGGTCTGACGCGAGGATTTCGCACGATAACATCCGCCCAACGTATATCTTCGTCGCGATGTTTTCCAAGAATGAACTTACTGTTTTTGAATCGCTTGAGCTTCGTGACGTTCGCTTTCAAGTCATTCTCGGTTTTTTGGTCCGTTACGCGGAGATTCGCCCCTTGCCGCGCCAAAAAAATCGCGGATGATATTCCGCTTCCTTTCGGGTACTGCCCGAGTCCCAGAATAAGAACTTTTTTTCCTTTCCAAGCCATGTCAGAAATCCCCTTTCAATCTGCCGATACGAACCGCTATCGCAGCTGCAGCCATTTGAAAACCCATACCAATATACTGCATCAATCCGCGCCAAAAGCCAACTTTCTGCATTTTTTTTCTCATTGTCAGTCCTGGCATCTCCGTTGTTCCGATTCTCATTCCATGCACGCCGCATGCGTAATTCAGCGAGGTCTCCAACATAAATCCGTTGAGATATTTCTCCGGGATCTTCTCGAAAAGATTACGAGACAATGCGCGTTCTCCGCCGATTAGCGGAAGATGCGGCGTTATTTTCATCATCAAAGCGCCACGATCTCGAATCCCTACGTTCATCGCGACGTCGCCTTCCACGACAGGACCTACGATACTGCGAACATGACCAACCGTCAGCCCTTTAAGATCCGCGTCGCAGAAAAAAAGAATGGACGCGTCCGTATGCCCAACGCCGTGCAGCACCGCCCTTCCTTTGCCGCGATTGATTGGAAATTGATGTACAAGAGATGCGCCGTTTTGCCTCGCGATTTCCGAAGTGCGATCAGTTGAACCGTCGGAAATTACGATTATATCTCGAAAAATCCCTGTTTCGACAAGTGTTTTTATTATTGGACCGATTGTCTTTTCTTCATTAAACGCCGCGACAATGGCTGCTATTGATCTTCCATTCATACGATCGGGTCACGATCCAATATCCTCTCGTACTCGTCTTCCATCCTCACCACGACCTTATCCCAAGCATAAAGCTTTTTCACTGCTTCAAGCGCGCGCGCACCGCGCAAACGCACGAGTACCGGATCAGAAATTATCCATTGCAAAATATCTTGCAACTTTTTAACGTTTCCAACCGGATAAGCCAAACCCGAGTGGTCCACTAGATCTCTGTTCGCAGGAATGTCGCTCATCACGACCTACCTTCCGTAAGACATTGCCTCAAGAATCGCGATTGAGAGTCCCTCGGATCGTGACGGATGAATCATCGCGTAACAATGCGCAATGAGCTGCTCCAAATCCACGCCCGTGACTCGCCCCATCAGAACAATACGCTCGTCCGAAGCAACCAGTCTTTCCAGTCTTGCCTCATATTCTACCGAATCGTACGTCGCGTCTCCAATGATTAAAAGCTTCTTGTCTGTACTCAGAGCCTTAAACGCGTTAATCGCGTCTTCATGCGCTTTAACAGGAATTAATCGGCCAAGAGTGATTAGATATTGCTCCGGCTCGATTCCAAGATGCTTGAGATATTTTGTGCCAGGATGTCGAGTTGGGATTTCAACGCCGTTCGGCACGTAAACCGCCGCGCGATTGAACATCATCTCGCAAAATAATTTTATTTCATGAGAAACCGCGATTGTGAGATGTGGGAAACGGCACGCGGTCCATTCTCCGAAAGCGAGATACAGGCGAGCGAACCAACCCCATTTTTCGTGAAATTGATCACGACCGTGAAATGTTGCTACGACTTTTGCACGCCATTTAAAAACTCGCGGAATCCACGAAAGCGTAGAGGGACCGACTCCGTGGTAGTGTATGATGTCGACGTCTTGGAACAATACGTGGACAGATGCGAGAAACGTATGAACGATCGCGTCCAAATTCTTCCGCCTGATCGTAGGCAGCGTAATTAGATGAACGCCGTTCCAAGAGCGTTTATTTTTCGGATTTGTATACGGACGAACGTACGCGGTAACATGATGTCCGCGTTCCACGAGGCGGCGCGAAAGAATCTCAACGTGACGCTCAATACCGCCGCCTAAAGCCGATGAAGCGGGAATCCCTTTCGCGCCAATCATTGCGATTCGCATGAGTATGGTAGAGTGCTTTGTAGCTAGTATCTAGCAGCTGGTAGCTAGTATATAAAAACAGAAAGAGATCTTGATTTATTCGTGGAAAGATAATATAATCTTACCGTAAAATTTTACATTTTGCAACAAACATCGTTTATTGAAGATTCATACCAGCTACTAGCTACCAGCTACTAGCCACTATAAATCCCCGGGTCGGTAGCTCAGTAGGTAGAGCAGTGGCCTTTTAAGCCAACGGTCGTGGGTTCGATCCCCGCCCGACCCACCATGCAGAAAACTCCTCGTCGGGAGTTTTTTGAATCCTTAAAACAGCTCAGTAGGAAGAGCAGCCCCGAACGCTTTCGGGGACGGTCGTGGGTTCGATCCCCGCCCGACCCACCATGCAGAAAATACCCGAAAGGGTGTTTTTTGAATCAAGTAATCGCTCAGTAGGTAGAGCAGCCCCGAACGCTTTCGGGGACGGTCGTGGGTTCGATCCCCGCCCGACCCACCATGCAGAAAATACCCGAAAGGGTGTTTTTTGAATCAAGTAATCGCTCAGTAGGTAGAGCAGCCCCGAACGCTTTCGGGGACGGTCGTGGGTTCGATCCCCGCCCGACCCACCATGCAGAAAATACCCGCGAGGGTGTTTTTTGAACTAATTCCTGTTCCATTCAAAATCACAATGTTGTGTGCACGCGGCTTTCCAAATAACTCCGGTAGATGATAGAATGGATTTGATTAGTAACTATATTAAATTAAGGAAAAAAATTATGGAAAATTTATTTTTACTTTTATTCCTCGCCTCGTTCGTCTGCTTAATAATTGGACTAGTTAAACCAACGGTTTTTTCTCGCTTTATCAAAGTCGAAATCACACGGAAGAAAATCGGTTTGATTTTTGGTATTGCTACCGTTGCCTTTTTTGTCATGTTTGGGGTGACAACTGACACTAGCAAACAAACACAATCAAACACTAACGAAAAAATGGCAGAACAAAAACAACTAAGCCCAGAGGAACAAGCCAAAAAAGACGCTGATGACGCCGCCGCGAAAAAACAGGCAGACGAAGCTACAGCAAAGCAAGAAGCTGAGGCAAAAGCCAAACAGGAAGCCGAGGACAAAGCTAAGAATGTGCCAGCCGAGTATAAATCTGCCCTCAACAAAGCCACTTCATACTCTAACACAATGCATATGTCCAAACTGGGTGTCTACGACCAGTTAGTTTCAAAATATGGCGAGAAGTTTTCGGCAGCCGCCGCACAGTATGCAATAGACAATGTAAAAGCCGACTGGAATGCAAATGCATTAGCTAAGGCAAAGAACTATCAAGACACTATGAATATGTCCCCGGCTGGCATTCACGATCAACTAACTTCTGCGTATGGCGAAAAGTTCACACAATCAGAGGCGGATTACGCCATTCAACACCTTAATGATTAGCAATTTTCAATTCTACAAGATATTGCTCTTTGGCCAAACTAAAAGAAAAAATATATGAGCGATAATCAAAATTATAAAGAATATAAGGGCTACAATTAAGGTACTGTTTTGATGTTGACGCTTGTGGCATAATAGAATAAGTATAAACGCCAACGTATATTTTTGTATATGGCACTTGAAACCAAAAAGTTCGGAGATATATTTGAGGAGGACTCCTCCAAGCAGTCTTTGACGCTTCTTGTGGATGTTAAAGTTAGAGGAGAGGTCTTTAGAAAGGGCACGTCTTTTACTTCGCCTACGGGGTTAGGTGGTGTCGATTTCCATAAATTTAGATACCTAGACGTAGGTGTCGAAAAAGAAGAAGATGTATATAGAATAGAAGGATTCATTGAACAAAAAGCGCATGGCGTTCATTAAACTTGATGAAGCTACTGTTCAAGCTCTCGTTGCTGAAACAGTATCCAAGGACTTATTTACACGCGAGTTTGGTGATCTTAAAAAGCGTTTAGAGACACAGGAAAAGAAACTGGATAAACAAGAGAGTTTAAGTTTTCAGGTCATCGTCGGTGTCCTACTCGCAGCTTTCCTAGTATATATTGCCACAGCTATACAGATTGCGCTGTATGCGGCATCGAATGGTCAAGAATAAAACCGTCTTTCAACAAAACTATGGATATTCCCGTTCCTGCAATTAGAGAGTCTTTTGGTAAGAATGGCAAAAGTACTGGATTAAGTCCGATTAAAGCCATATTAACTTGTTCTAAAGACTGGGGTAATTTTTTATTGATTGGCGGTTATGAAGGATCATTGATTATTATTAGTTTGGATGAGCTAAAGAAAAGCATTATGCAGTACGAGGATAAAAATATTATAAAGTGTAAATGAAAAGAGGGGCTTGACGCAAACTGTTGCATTTGTTCTTGAGGCATGAGATAATTGTATCACGTTCTTAAAAAAAGTTTTTTCCTCTCGTTTAGAGCCGAGAGAAGTAGCGAGCTTATCCATCACTCCATCGGATAGGCCATCGAAAGGAGTTACTCCGCCGAACCGAAAGGTTTGTCGGGTGCTCTAACACTGCCGACTACCGTTACAAGTAGGAGGCGGGGTAGCTACTTTCGGTGGTTTTTCTGTTTCCTCCCCAATAGTTGAATTAGATGTTGTGGAGGGGCGCAGAATCTATTTGCGTCCACTATGCGTTAAAGGTCGACTCGAACGTATGGTTAAAACCATCGGCAAATATGCCCGAATATCGAACGTACTTTGTAAAAGGCGGTGTTCGCTATGATGCGAGAGACTATGGCTACAAGGCCTGGCCGTTCACATTCCCTAGTAAACGCTGTCCGACGAAAAAGATCCCCCGTTTGCTTCGTAAGAAGCGCGTGAGGATCTAATCGTTCACTCGATCCCCGCTAAGCAATGGACTCGCTGGCGGGGTTTTGAGTTGAGTGGGTTGTTTAGCAAGTATACCCTTTCATGTCAAGACACCACAAGAGAATTTTTTAAGAGTGTGGATAACGTTATTCGGTCAGATTTATATGTCAGTTTTTATTATGTCCTGATGGGATAGGTGTGATTTTATCCACAGTGCTACTTTTCCCCTTCTCGTTTTTTCACTTCAATTATCAATTCGTTCAATCGTTTCTTGAAAATTTTCTAATTCTTCCGGTGTATTTATAACAATATCGGAGAATCCTAATTTTTCAAGTAATCCGTGGGTGGTATTTTCATACATTTTTTATAGGCGACTATCCCTTTAGTTATAATTTACTAATATTTCTTAAATCCTCTCAAATGTGAATAACGTACCCTGTACGTACATGTTACCTTATCCACAGAGATGAAGCCATCTCTCCGCCAGCGCGCTTCCGTCGTCTACCGGAAACGCTTCGTGAAGTTTTTCTC
>CAZQNT010000034.1:0-11496 GCA_964595075.1 uncultured Gammaproteobacteria bacterium
GTTTCCTAAATGGGCGGGGCGGTGCACGGCGTGCGGGGGGTGGGGAACAAGAAAATGTATAAACTTTAGAGCGTATTAATAAGTTTGCGCGGTTTTAGCTCTGTTTAGAAAACATACAAGTCTAAATACATTTACGATTATACTATTCTTCGCGGCCGCGAAGAATAGTATAATGTACTTTTAACACGCGGGTTATATGTGCTACAAACCTCCTTCATCGACTGCTCTCATTCTTTCTTTCTTGGAGGAAGTTTGAAACGCCTGCGAAACTTCGCCTCATCGTCAAACGTCTCGGCTATAACGCATTGCACGGAAATCTCATTGAATTTTGCGGCCCGTCGCAATCTATTAACGTCTTCTCGAATATCGAACGGGGTTATCCACACGCTTCCTTGCAACAATTCACATCCCAATTCTCGAAGTTTGCGACGAAAAGCGTCGCGCAGCAGGCGTTCTTGTTCTGGAATATCGAAAATCACGATTCTCCATCTCCCATCCCACTCTTTTTGAACTTTTGCACGCAAAATCCGAACATTCTCGAGTTGAGTCAAGCGACTTGCGCCCTGCTTTGTAAGCATGACGTAAGTTTCTCCGTTTCGTCTGCTGAAACTGACGTCTCCTCGACGTTTGAGATAATATGCCGATCTCCGTAACGCAAGCTTGTCATATCCCCTTTTACGCTCCGGCGCCAGCAGCATCGCGGCGTTAGGCGCCAAAAGCACAAGCGCCAATCCGCCAACCAACTTTAAAACAGTGAGAACTGTTTTTACGTTTTCACTGTTTATATCAAACCTTTTCCTAGACATAGATAAAACCCATTATACTATTCTACGCGGCCGCGAAGAATAGTATAATGATACTATCGATATTTCATTAATTAAGAACGTGCAACAGCGTCATACGCAGTGTTATACTTTTGATCTTGGCTTCCGTATTGCGTATATGTCATCCTACGGGCATGTCAAAATCCACTCTCTATATCTGTTCCAAATGCGACGCGCAATTTCCTAAATGGGCGGGGCGGTGTACGGCGTGCGGAGGATGGGGAACGGTGGGACAGGAAGAAGACGTAGGGGCGGGCTTGTCCCGCCCTGAATGCGGCATCCGGGGAGGGCGGGACAAGCCCGCCCCTACGGTGTCTTTCGCGGAAACCGCGAAGATAACGCATGCTACTCTCAACCCGACCGGAATCGCCGCGCTCGACGAAGTGCTTGGCGGCGGGTTGGTGGACGGGTCGGTGACGCTTGTTGCGGGTGAGCCGGGGATTGGAAAATCCACGCTGCTTGCGCAACTTGGACTCACGCTAGCGGCTGCTGGAAAAACCGTGCTGTACGTGACTGGCGAAGAATCTCCGTCACAGATCAAGCGACGACTTGATCGGTTGTGTTCCGCTATTCCAATGTCATTTCATTTTCTAGATCATACAGACGCGGAAGTTATCGCGGCGACTATCGAGAAAGATAAATCGTCTCTCACGATCGTCGATTCCATCCAGTCTCTCCGATGCGCTGAAATGTCCGGCGAGGCTGGAAGCGTGGGGCAAGTGAAGGCGTGCGCCGCTACAATCACCGGAGCCGCAAAAAATTCTCACGCTCCCGTGATCCTCGTCGGACAAGTCACGAAAGATGGAGACGTTGCCGGACCGCGCGTTCTGGAACACGTCGTGGACACAGTCCTATTTCTAGAAGGCGATGGTCAGCATCGCTATCGCCTGCTCCGCGCGCTCAAACATCGCTTTGGACCCACGGACGAGGTCGCGCTTTTCACGATGACCGAACGCGGACTTACCGCAGTTGAAGACGCGTCGTCCGAGCTGCTTCGAGATCGCGCTCACGGCGTTTCCGGATCGTCCGTAACCTGTCTTTTGGAGGGACATCGACCTATGCTTTTAGAAATCCAAGCGCTCGTATCCCCTGCCGGTTACGGAACTCCGGTGAGACGAGGAACCGGAGTGGACGCCACGCGGCTTGGGATGCTTCTTGCCGTTCTCGCGAGACGGGCGGGACTTTCCGCGTTGGAGAAAGACATTTACGCAAACGCTGCGGGAGGAATCGACGCGCGAGACCCGAGCGTTGATCTGGCAATTTGCGCCGCAATTGCGAGCGCATTAAAAGACATTCCGCTTGATCCGCGCCTCGCGCTTTTCGGAGAAGTCGGACTTGGAGGAGAACTCCGCCCCGTGGGCTTACCGGAGTCTCGCTTGAAAGAAATGGCAAGACTTGGATTTACAACCGCGATCGTCCCGAAGGGACAGGGAAAGATCGTGCCGAGGGGGATGGAGGCAAAAGAAGCCGCGAGTCTACGAGAGGTGTTCCAAATTTTACGGATTATGTAGGGGCGGGCTTGTCCCGCCCAGAGCATCCGGGGAGGGCGGGACAAGCCCGCCCCTACGCAGACACCGAATGCAGGGCGGGACAAGCCCGCCCCTACGGTCATTCCCTATGCGACGTCTCTCTCAACTTCGCTACGACTTCCTTCAACCTCGGATATTTTTCCAGCTTTGGATCTTCTTTGAGTACATCCTGTGAACATTCTTTTGCGGCGACCATGAGCGAGAGATCGTCCGTTCTTGCCGCGCTAAACACGGCTTGGCCGCTCTGTTGAACTCCTAGCAGATTCCCCTCCCCGCGCAAACGCAAATCCGCTTCTGCCACTTCAAAACCGTCGGACGTTTTCTCCATAACACGAAGACGCTGAAACGCCAGTCCGTCTTCCGTTGCCGCGAGAAAACAAAACGACGGATGCGACGATCTGCCGACTCGTCCGCGTAATTGATGGAGCTGCGCCAGTCCGAAACGCTCCGCGCCTTCTACAAGCATTACTGTCGCGAGCGGAACGTCTACGCCGACCTCGACTACCGTTGTAGCGACTAAAACATCCGCATCACCATTCGCGAACTTCGCCATTGCCTCGTCTTTTTCCGATGCTGTCATGCGACCGTGCACGATCTCGATTCGCAATCCCCGAAGCGGACCGGCAGCGATGCGGCGCGATTCTTCCTCCACGCTTTTGACACCGAGTTTGTCCGAAGGATCTATTAGAGGGCACACGATGAACGCGCGATGTCCGGTCGCGATCTCATTTCGTATGCGTTCGTACGCCGCGTTTCGCCCTTCTTCACCCCATACCGCGCGTGTCGTGACAGACGCCCTTCCCTTAGGTTTTGATCGAATAACTGAAACGTCCAGATCACCAAAAAGCGTGAGCGCGAGAGAGCGCGGAATTGGCGTCGCCGTCATGGACAGCAAGTGCGGAACAAGCCCGTCACTACGCGGTTCTACGATAAGCGCCTCCCTTTGCGAGACGCCAAAACGGTGCTGCTCGTCCACCACGGCAAGCGCGAGATCGGGAGGCGTTTGCTCTCTTTCAAGAAGCGCGTGAGTCCCTACTATCACGATGCGTCCGTGAGATATTCTCTCCTTTGCCTGCTTAACGGACACGATCTCGTCCGTTCCTCCTTCGATAAGCCGTCGCGTGGATGACGTAAAAAGCAAAACCGGAATTCCGTGCGGAACTAGCAATCTTTCGAACGTGGCGATGTGTTGTTTAGCCAAAAGATCGGTTGGAGCCATGAGCGCGGCTGACGATCCGCTTCTAAACGTGAGCGCCGCGAGCATAGCTGCGACCGCGGTTTTTCCGGATCCGACGTCTCCTTGCAGCAAGCGTCTCATGGGACGTCCGGACTCCATATCTTTTACCGCCGCCCACACAGCTTTCTTTTGATCCGGAGTCAGTTCGAACGGGAGAGACGAGGAAAATTTCTTCGCGAAATTTTCATCAAACTCTATGGACGGCGCACCTGCCGTATCCGCTTCTTCGCGAGCCATACGAGGCGCGAGTTGGTAGAAAAAAAGTTCGCCGAAAGCGAAACGACGGCGACCTGTCTCAGCTTCTTCTATGTTATTTGGACGATGAACGAGAGTTAACGCCGTCTTAAAATCAGGGACATCCGCGCGGCACAACATCTCGGACGGGATTGGATCTTCCGGCGCATCAACGTCATCGACCGCCGCTCGCATTACCTTGCGAAGGGTCTTTTGCGACAACTGTCCGGTCAATGGGTACACTGGTGATACATTGCCGGCCGCGATGGTTTCCGCGTTGCACGGCTCCCAAATCGGACTGGTAAATCCGCGACCAAATCGCGGCCTGTCCGTGACCGCTCCGGAGATGTAAATCTCGTCCCCCGCTTTCAGCTGTTTCACGAGCCACGGTTGGTTGAACCACGTTACTCCGATCGATCCTGTCGCGTCGCTGACAACCGCCCTAATCAAAGCGAAACGTTTGCGAAAAGTCGGTGCCTGCTTAATTTCCTTAACTACGCACTTGATAGTAACCGGCTCGCCCGTCGAAATAGACGCGATGGACGTGGTACGCGAATAGTCGTCGTACCTGCGAGGCAAAATCGAAAGCAACTCTCCAACCGTCTCAACTTCAAGCGGCTTCAACACGCGGCGCTGCTGGCCGGTCAATCCATGAATGAATAAAAGGGGGTCATTCCACTTAAGCATGCCTCCAGCGTACAAAGCGGCGCGATAATTGACAATCCGGCAAAAAACCGCGATTCTATCGCTTACCCGCGCATGACGCGCGGACTGCTCGTTCACAAGAAAGAGGGGCAGATGGCTCGTATTTACAGGGACGAATTTTCGACGGCGCTGTTTATCAAGAAGCGTAGTCCGAAGCTCGGCCCAGGTGAGGTCGAGCGTCTGTTTCTTGAAGTTGGGAGCGAGGATCCTAAAATCCGCGCTGCAGCCATCGAGCGCATCGCTCTGGCAAACATCGGGCTTGTGATAAGCATCGCCAAGCGCTTCGTGACGCGCGGATTGCCGCTCGCGGATCTGGTGCAAGAAGGGCTGATATATCTCATAACCAAAGGCATTCCGCATTTCGACTTGTCGCGCGACAATGCCTTCAGCACGTACGCGACTCCGGGTCTGAAACACGTATTCGGCAAGGCGTGTGCGGAGAAAGGCGAAGGAAAACTAGTTTACATTCCCTCGCAAATCCGAAACAAGGAATACTCGGTAGCGAAAGCCAAGCGCGAGTTCCGCGCCTCTCTCGGACGGTCGCCTGACGCGCAAGAAATCCGCGCGATATTGCAAACGTACGAAAGCAAAAGCGCGAGAAGAATAACCGTTGAAGAAATAAACAAAATCAACGACTCGCTCAGCCGAGAAACGATCTCGTTGTCGCAGCCGCCTCCCGATTCCCGCGGTCCTTTCGTCGAGTATAAGATCATCGCGCGCCGCGACGGCTATGAAACTGAGATGCCGGCAATGGCAGCGGAGCAATTCAGAGTCTTGTCGGAGCGCTTGAAAGAAGAGCTGCTGCAAATGACGGTCAAGGAGCGTGATATGATCGTAAATCGCTTCGGCCTTTCTAACGGCATACATAGGACTCTTGAGACAGTAGGCGGCATCTATGGATTGACGAGAGAAAGGATACGCCAAATAGAAAGGAGCGTAATAAGGCGGATCGCTAAAAGGTGGAGAATGACTGACGATGCCGTGAAATCATCGTTGATCTCTCTTGGCGAGATGGGATTCAGAACACAATTGCAAAACAACCCCAAGCTCACGACCAAAATCCCTTCGACGCATGTATCTTCTCAAGTCCTCTCAGAGCACGCCGTGATCCTTCGTGACGCGAAATACGTGGTCAAGCCGGCGCGCACGCTTGCCGCAAGACTGGACATCGACGAAGAAACGGCGCAACTCGCCGTAGAGGCCTGCGCCAGAGAAGGCGCATTCGCGTTCGTTGACGGATGCGACGCGATCCGCCTCTAGTCAGTCACCCCTTCACGACAACCCTCAGCCGTCCCGAACACTTTCCGGACGGCTTTTTTTTAACTCTGCCGCGTGAGCCGTCGCACACAAAGCCCCGTAAAACGCTCCAAGTGTGTGGACATTAGAGCGTCACGGGACACGTAAAAACCGTCGTTGTGCGACGGCTTTTACGTGGCGGAGAGAGAGGGATTCGAACCCTCGCTGGGCTTTTGGCCCACTAGGAGATTAGCAATCTCCCCCCTTCAGCCTCTTGGGTACCTCTCCATATTCTCGACGGTGCGCTTGATACTCACATTCGAGCGCGCCTATGTTATCAATGAACCGCGAGTTATTCAAGGCGACGCTGGATATATGTGAATTAGATTGGTCCTCTTCCGATAAGTAATATTTCATCTGCTTTTTCAAAAACATTCTACCGGAACCGCTTTTAAGAAATTTTTCTCTTCCCAAGGCATCAAGCTTGTTCAGGTATGTCTCATAATATATCACCACAAGTGGCCTGCGGGGTTTTGTAGAAATATTATTGCCGGCGTTGTGATCTTTAATCCTCTGATTTACATCTTCTGTATATCCGATATACCAACCGTGATCCGATAAACTTTTTAACACATATACGTGGTGCATATATATACCGCTAACAAAAAAAGATGCTGCTTGTCAATAGGCCGTGCCACGTGAATCACATCGAGATCGGAGTCCCGTAAAGCGCAGTAAATTAATTTGCCTTTGGCGGTGCCACGTGAACAGCGAGTGGGAAGCCCCGTAAAGCGCTCCAGGTGTGTGGACACTAGAGCGTCACGGGATAGTCAATAGGCGGTGCCACGTGAACTCTCGCTGGGGAGCCCCGTAAAACGCTCCAAGTGTGTGGACACTAGAGCGTCACGGGGCACGTAAAAACCCTCGTTGGGCGAGAGTTTTTACGTGGTGCGACCGAGTCGATTCGAACGACTGACCTCTTCCTTCGCAGGGAAGCGCTCTATCCAGCTGAGCTACGGCCGCATGATCTAAACTCTATGCGGTGGGGGTGGTTAAGAAATACGGGGAGTAACCCCCTCTAACTCCCCCTTACTCTTCATGCCTTAGGCAGATCCGCCTCAGGCGGAAAGGGGGGAGGACAAAGAATGTAGGAATCTACAATTTTAAATCTTCAGTAGCCGCGCAAGGATATCAGAGAAATGTTCTTCTTGCAAGACTGTGTTCTCGTCCAAAAAATCTTTCAAGTGGTTGCGAATTTCGATAGGATTCTGTTCGTCGAGCGGGATGCGCAGCCGAGGTTTTATGACGTTAGACGTTTCGATATAAAGCAGTTTGGTTTCCGGCGGATGATAGATGATGGAAAAATTTGTCAGGGCCTTGTACTCATACAACTTGCCGTCTACTACCACCCCGTTGCGCCCGATCTGAACAAGCGCGGCGTGCGGCTCCTCGTGTCCGGCGAGGATGAGAATTATCGCGCAAAGCAAGATCAAAAACGCGAAAAGGAAATTGTTCGTGGCGACTGCGTACACCACGAATGCAAGAGCGACCGCGCTCATAATAAAATACCACCGCGGTCCGCGGTCGCGTTTTTCCCAGGCGGCAGTCTCCCACACGAAATTGTCCTGCGCCTTGATTATCTCATCCAAAAGCTGCTTTCCGTATGGCATATATGGAAAGTATAGCACGTATCACGTATCACGTATCCCGCATCATGGCGGAGGGGGTGAGATTCGCCCCGATGCGCCAATTTCATTATATGGCGATCGGGATGCCGAAGAGTACTTCGTCAAACTCACGATAACATTGCGGATACGGCAGATTTTCCCGACAACGCGATATAGAGTCGAATGCGTGTCGGGATCCCGCATCATGGCGGAGGGGGTGAGATTCGAACTCACGGTAACCTTGCGGCTACGGCAGATTTCAAGTCTGCTGCTTTAGACCACTCAGCCACCCCTCCGCCATGTATCGGGACAAGTCTGCTGCTTTAGACCACTCAGCCACCTCTCCGTTATAAGACCGGAAGCATGCAAAAAGTACACAATTTTTAGATTTTTGGCAATTATCAAAACTAAAAACCACCGCTAAACACATACTGTCATCCCCGCGTAGGCGGGGATTTAGGATATAGGATGAATTCATCCTTTTGGTCTGGATTCCCGCCTGCGCGAGAATGACACGAGCAACTCACGCTCCGAGTGCCAACGTAAATCCATATACTCGTTTTACTCCAGCAACGCGCAGGACGCGCGCCGCTTCCTGCATCGTGGCGCCGGTCGTGAAAACGTCGTCCGTCAACAAGACGGCTCCCGGAATCTCCGCGTCTTTTCGAATGCAGAATGCATCCTTGACGTTCGCTTTGCGAAAAACTCCAGGCGCGAGATCCGCTTGCGCGCTCATGGATGAAGAACGGGACAAAAGCGAAACTTCCTTGCCCCACGGAACCACGGTGCGGCGTAGACAATCTCCGACCAACTCCGCCTGATCAAATCCTCTCGCTCGAATCCTTTCAGGCGCGCCGATTACCGGTTGAATCGCGATAGCCGACTCCCCCGCCCACGGCCAAGGGTCGCGCCGCGTTTCCGCGTATCTTCGGATTAGCGCGTCGAGCGAAGGCGCGAGTTTGGTGACATAACGATATTTCAGAGACCTTATGAGGGCTCGCAAACGAGGATCGTGATAGTAGCCGATGCTCGTGAGCGATGTGAGTTTAACGTTATCCGCCCGCTTGCAATCATGTTCGCGCTTTACGGTTCCGCATGCCGCGCACGGATCCGTACGAATGAGCTCGATCGATTCCAAACAATAATCGCAAAACCAACAATCCGACCGAGTATTTTTGTTGCACGCGACGCAATGCGGTGGAAAAACGGAATCTAAAATAGAGAGTAAAAACATAAATGTCATTGCGAGGAGGCTTGTGCGACGTGGCAATCTTTAAAAATGGAAAGTTTATTTCAAAAGATTGCCACGTCGCGTGCTCGCTCCTCGCAATGACGCATGGGAATGGATCCCCGCCTCCGCGAGGATGACAAAAAAAGGGGGTTCTCAATGTGTTACAACTCTATATCCTTCCAGCTTAAATTATCCAGCAAATATCCTCCCTCCATCTGTTTCACGAACGTAACGGTAACTTCTTTGTATGAAACCTTCGTTGGCGAAGCCGGATTTCCCGCATCTTCCGCCTGTTGCGCCTGCACGGTAAACGAAATGACGTCCGCGCCGGAAACTGCGGATCTGCCGTCTACAGCAACCACTCGAGTAACAATACCAAAAGCCGGACCGGAAACGGGATGCAGTTTCTGCAATGCCTGCTGCTCGGAAATCAGTTTCCTCCGGAACGACTGCGTAGCGTTTATCAGCACGTCTTCATAGCCCTTAAACCCGTTCATGCTTGATCCAGAACCGACTCGCGCTACTATCGCGGACGCGAGGTCTTCCAATTCTTTCACGTCTTGCGGAGTGACCGTTGGCGTGATTCCTACAGTAGGAATCGTCGGCTGCGCGCCGCTCGGCGTAACTCCGGTCGGTAGAGATGGCGGCTGTTCAGGAGTTCCCAAAAACGGCTTTAGAAGAATCCAAATCCCGATAGCGAGCAGGATCAGCGCGGCGATTATGAGAAGAATGAGCTTGTTTCTTTTTTCCATATAATTGGAGTCGCATTATGGTGTCTTATTCCTTTAATCTGGATTCCCGTCTGCACGGGAATGACACTGACTGTTAAACTTTTATTCCTTTACCTTCTTCTTCCTGCCGCTCCTTAAACTCGCGTTTCGCTTGCTCGATCTGCAAAAGCTGTTTGGGATCGGTGGTGACGATCTGGTCTTCCGTATAAGACGCGACAATCTGGATTGCCGCGTGCTTTTGGCCGGCGAAAAAGATGCCCTCCCCTTTTCCGGATTCGAGCAACAGATATTTTTCGGATTGCGTGAGAAGGAAAACGCGCGCGATTAGATCGATGGAAGCCGGACTTTGTTTAAGCAGCAATTGTAGCGACGAGTTGGTCACGATCGCTTGGCCGTACGGGGAAGTTAGAAAATCGTTAACGTCCTGCGTTATCGTCGTGACGCCGAGATAATATTTGCGGCAGCGCTTGACAAGCGCAAAAATGAACTTCGCCGAATCTTCGGATTGCATCAGCCACCAAGCTTCGTCGATCACGAGAATGCGCTTTTTTCGTTCGGATCTGACCGCGTTCCAAATGAAGTTGACGATCGTATAAATAGCCATGGGCCGCAATTCGTCCTCTAAATCCCGAACGGAGAATATCACCATCTGATTGTCCACTTTTACCGTAGTCGGCGAATTGAGCAATCCAGAAAACGTTCCTTCCGTATACTTCTTTAGCCGAACGACGAGATCTCCCGTGCCTTCCATTCCTTCGAGAACGTCCTGAAAATCCTGCAAAACAGGCGGTTCCACAGTGGAGAGATCCGCGCCCGGTACGATGTCTTTTTTCGCATAAGTTTCGAGAAGCGCGCGATCCAGGATAGAATCTTCCGCCACAGTAACTTTTCCGAGCATGAGACGCAGAAGACCCTTGATAGTAATGACGGCGCTTCGAATAATGTCTTCGACGGATACCGCCTCGCCTGACGGACGAGGAAGATCGAAAGGATTGATCTTGGATTGAGATGCGAGAGAGATGTTCACGTATGTTCCGCCGACGGCGTCGGAGAGATGTTTGTATTCCATCTCCGGATCAATGACGATAACGTCTGTTCCAAGCATCATGGATCGCAAAATCTCAAGTTTCACGGCGTAGGATTTTCCTGCGCCTGACGTTGCAAAGATGACAGCGTTCGCGTTCTGCAACGAAAATCTGTCGAACAAAATAAGCGAGTTGTTGTGGCGATTAATACCATAAAGAATTCCGTTGTCGGACGTGAGCTCGGCTGAAGTGAACGGAAACGAAGACGCGATGGGCGACGTGCTCATGTTGAACGAAATCATGAGCTCGTCGTTGCCTACCGGAAGCGTGGAGTTAAACCCTTGTTCCGCTTGGAAATACGCGCGCTTCGTGTAGATCAGCATGGATCCGAAAGTGGATTCCACGGTAGACGTCAAACGCTCAAGCTGTTCTTCGGACGTGGAGTAAAATGTGACGTAAAACGCGAATTGAAAAAAGTGCTCGATTCCTTGCGTAAGGTCGTCGCGCAGTTGTTCAACGTCGCGAAGCGCTGTTTCGGCGATAGGATCGCGCGGCTTGCCGGATTCCGCGTCGGTCGAGATCTGCGCCTCAAGCACGCCGACTTTTTTCTTGAGTTGTTTCAAAACAACGTCCGCCTTAATCGGAAAAAAGAACATAGAAACGTCCATGACCGCGTTCAAATTGATGATGGGCGATGCCCAACCGACGGTGACGTATCGCGGATATGTAACGATAAAAAGCGTTCGCACGAGCACGTCGCCGAGCTTTACGTAACTCGGTTCCACTTTCATGGCGCTCGGAGCGATGAGATCTTTGATGGATGCGACGCCGCGCCGATAAACGCGCTCTTCTTCAAGCGCGATGGTTTCAACGGACTGTTCTTTTTTTATTTCTCCCTCGCTCCGAATTTTTTCCATCCCAACTCCGCCCGCGGTTATAGCCGATGGCTCAAATTCTTTTTTAGGTCTTATTTCAATTGCCATAGAATTTTGTCATTGCGAGGAGGCTTGTGCGACGTGGCAATCTCTCCACTCTGTCATTGCGAGGAGGCTTGTGCGACGCGGCAATCTTTATAAG
>CAZQNT010000035.1:0-11012 GCA_964595075.1 uncultured Gammaproteobacteria bacterium
ACGATGTCCTCGACGAGGACGGCAGGGATGCGGACGGCAACTACGCCGCGGAGTTGCTATCTGCGGTCGAGTACGGAGATCCGCGCCACCTGGACGGCGAAGAGCTGCCGCTGGGCGCGCCTTCGCGCAGTGCGATCGACGCTGCGCGGCGCGAGATCAATAGCGCCATGCGCTTGCGCGCTCGCGTGATCGAGCATCTGCGAGCTTGCAAGGCGTACCTCGCGCTCGCCGAAGCGGAGCTCGAGCAGGAGCGAGACGCGCTCGCCCTGCAGAACGCCGAACGATTGCTGCCCCTTCTGAACTAGGGGCAGACGTAACACTAACTTGGGGCCATCGCTCTTCGATGGCTCCCCACATTCACTGCAGTTCACTCGTGAACGGCAACGGATGCGGGGAATCAACCCCGCCATTACACAGGAGGGCCGATGTCAAAAAACGGCATCGAGATCATCCGCATTCATGCGGAAGCGGCAAAGAAGCCGCGAGCGGAGGAGCGCGTAACTTTCGAGCTCGCGATATTCCTCCGCGACGAGAGCATCCGACTGCTCGAGCGGATTGAGCGGCCGCTCTTGGAACGCAAGCGCACGCTCGACATTCGCCTTCGGGCAATCGCGGCGGAACGGCTGATCGCCGAGCGCAAGAAGCGCGAGCTGCTCGAGCGCACGCGCGCTCGCGTTGCCGGACAAGCCATCCTGGTCATGTCCGAAAAAACGCGATGTCGCATCCTGGAGCCGATCGTCGCGCGCCTCGACCGCGTCGAGCGGCTTCGCGAGAAGCTGCGCGGCATGATCAGGCGCATCGACGTCGAGCTTCGAGTCTTGGACGAGGAGCGCCGAAACATCATGCGGGCGTACTATCGACAGATCGCCCGACATGTCGAAACCCGGAGCCATCGCCGCGCCCGCGCGGCGTGACTCCACCCACCTCTAACCAACGCGGGGGGTCGGCCTATCTTCACCGACCTCCCTCCCGTCGAGTGCCGCTCATAGTGCGAGAGGCATTCAACGGGAGAAATCCCATTCGCGAACGAGTCCAAATTCAAGCGCAGCCCGATTCGTGGCAACGCGCTTTTCACACATAGGTCCTTAACCGGACCCAAGGAGGAGAGATGGGGAAACCATCCATGATCGAGGTCGACCTGCTGCAACAGCATCCGTGCGTGCGGCTCCAGATTTCCAACCGTCCAATCTGGAGAACCACGGACGACGGGACGACTGAGCATGCAAAGGTACCGGACTGGCTCATCAAGCTAGTCCACGGGGATAAGTGCGAGGTTGTCGTTGAAGAACGAGTAACCAAGGTAGTCTGCCTCGTCTCGCGTGAGGCGGATCTCTTGCCAGAATACGAAGCAGAGCGTCTTGTGAGTCCTATCACGGACGAGGATGTAAAGAGCCGCGCAAGGAACGTGGTTTTGCCAGAGAACTTCGAACAACTCTTCCGCGAGCAGTACGGCGAAGACCCGACGCCGGAGGACAAAAAAGCGACGCTCCTGCAAACGGCTAGGGTTCAGCTCGAGAGAGACCGTAGTATGCTGACGGACCTGCCGGAAGAGGCGCAGCAAGCAATTCGCGATCGCCGAATCGACGTCTACCAAATCACGAGGCACGCGACAAACAACGTGCGACGCTTCCCTCGATGGACGATCGACTTGAACGACCTCCTCGAGCTCACCGGAGAAAGCCCGAAACACCCTCTCTGGAGAGAGGACGGCGATCCAGAGCGTTACATCCACCTGACTTGCAGGACAGATAGTGGCAAGTACCGATGGATCGCTATCGTGATCATGCCGAAAAAAGGAAAAAAGGGACTTGTTATCCTCTTCCCGTTCCACATGATGGCGCAGATCCTCGCCACCAAGCATGAGTGGATCGCGAGAGTCTTCCCGACCTTCATCGACATGTATCCGGAGCCCAAATTCCGCCCGCGCTCTCGTGGTCGCCGCCGCCACTACGACGACGGTCCTAGCGAGGACGACGAGGGCTGACCAACCTCGTCACGCACGTTCAACTCCTCGCCAAGGCGCACGCTCACCTTGGCAGGATCCCTTGACTTTTCTCTTAATGACTGTATAGTCTTAAGTAGGACATTCGAGGAATCTTGGAGGGAGACATGAGCGGACAAAGAGCGGAAAAACGAGACAGGGTCGTGATCGCCGTTAGTGGAAACGTGTACCGTCCGCCGGCAACGGCGTGGACGGACGCGAGGCTCCGCAAAACGAATCGGCCGCTGGCAAAGGTGAAGCGAATCCGTGAGCCGGTTTGTCGGATCCGGAGACCGCCCCGCCCGAGGGTGTTGCCGCCGCCTCTGCCGAAAAAAGCGGAGGAGATGGCGCCCGAATGCGTAAACCCGCGCTTCTACGTCGTCGTTCGGAAAGACACGCGCTGGGAAATCGCGCTTCTCCAATCCGTGGACTTCGCGGACGTGGACGAGAACCTGCTCGGCACCGCGCGCGATCGCGGATGGACGCCGGTCACGACCGAGCACGGAATGTCCGTACTATGCCGCGGCACGATCAGCCACGCCGCGCTTCGGATGCTTGTTCTGGAACACTCCAGACAACTGAATAAGGTGTTCCATGAAAGGAACATCCAAATGCTCATCCGCGCGTCCACCGTCCGCGCCGACAACCCGCTTAGCGACTGACGCCCGCGGGGAGGGCGGGACAAGCCCGCCCCTACGAAACCTCCCGCTCGCTCTTCCTCCACCGCCCGACCGCATCTGGTCGGTTTTTGATTTTCAAACTATTCCGGTATTGAGTCGTATTCTCTGTCATTGCGAGCGCATATACTAAACGCGCGTGGCAATCTCATCTAAGAAAATTATTCCTCAAAAAGATTGCCGCGTCGCACAAGCCTCCTCGCAATGACATAAAACTCGACACTCAATAATGTAAAATTGACAATCCACCCTAACTCCGGTTATTGTAATATTCATCCTCCGTCTTTAGAGCTGCGAAGCGGAGCACGTTCAATAGATATCGAACTTCAAGGATTCCATTGCGTCGCTTCTTGCGATTCAAAGGATCTCTCTCCTCCCTTGACGGTCGACATCTTACTCTTTACGTGGCAACGCTTTGCAGCTCCGAAGACAGAGACCCCCCGTTTAGCGAGGGGGTTTTGGTACGTAAGTTACGCGCCTGATCTCCTTAATGGGAGAACCGTATCGCCTACGCGCTTCAATCGTTATTACAGAGAGTCCTCGAGGCACGTCGAACTCATAACGAAATTGTCCGTCCGGAGAAACTATCGCGCGTTCGCCGTTTACGCTCACGATAGCGTTCGGCGCCGTTTCGCCACGAATAAAAACGTGCGGCTCAGAAAGCGCGGCGCCATCCTGCGGGGAAATTATTTTTAGCGAAGGCGGATCCTGAAGAAGAAAAACTTGCCAGAGAACATATCCTCCGGCAATCGCCGCCACTGCCAAAAAACCAAAAACAGCCACAAGACGCGAGGTCACAAAAAAATCCCTTCGCCTAACCGTCCTCCTCACTCGCATAACATCCGAGGAAAGCAATCCTTGTTCGATTAAAAGCTGTCGATACTTTTGTAAAAAATAACCAGGCCTTCCTTCCAACGCAACCGCCAACATCCTAACGTGTCGCTCCGCATAAGTCGGATCCGTAAGATCAGCCAAACGCTCGTCTTCAAAAGAAGCGATGACAGACGGATGTATTCTCGTGATTTCCGCGAGTTGTTCACGAGAAAAACCGCGCAGCTCACGAAGCTCGCGGAGACTTCCCCCGAAACGTCCCTCTATCCCAAGCTGTTTATGCACGAACGACATGACCAAACGAACTTATGCCGTCTCATCGTCTTCGTCAATCGTTTGCTCGGATTCGATCGGCGCCAAAACAGGAACCTGATCCATCTGACGGGTGAACTGTACGTTTAAAATCTCGCGCGGTTTGGCTCCGTCTCCGGGACCGATGAATCCTTCTTGCTCCAGCAGATCCAAAATCCTCGCGGCTCGCGCATATCCCACTTTCAATCGCCGCTGCAAAAGAGATGCAGACGCTTTTCCTGCGCGAAGAATCTCCTCTTTTGCTTCGGGAAGCAACTGATCGCTATCATCATCAATTGGAATTCCACCGTGGAAACGAGTCTCTGTCGCGGCTTTCTCAAAAATACTCATGTCATAATCCGCAGGTTCGTATTTTGATTTGATAAAATCAACGACCCGCTTGATTTCGTCGTCCGCGACGAACGCTCCCTGCAAGCGTCGCGGCATGGACATTTCAGCCGTCACATAAAGCATGTCTCCACGGCCCAGCAATTTCTCCGCGCCCATCTGATCGAGAATCGTCCGCGAATCGGTTTGCGACGCGACCGCAAAAGCAACGCGCGCCGGAATGTTCGCCTTAATCAGTCCGGTGATTACGTCGACAGACGGTCGCTGCGTTGCGAGCACGAGATGGATTCCAACCGCGCGAGACATTTGCGCAAGCCGAACGATCGCGCCTTCGACTTCCGCCATTGCCGTCATCATCAAATCAGCCAACTCATCAACAATGATTACGATATTAGGAATTCTTTCCTCCGCTCGTTGGTTGTAACTCGCGAGATCTCGCGCGCCGAAGTTGGATAAAACGTCGAACCGCCGATCCATTTCTCGCAGCGCCCACTTGAGAGTGTTTACCGTCTTCTCTACATCCGTAATTACAGGAACGATGAGATGCGGGATGCCGTTGTACACCGGAAGTTCCACGCGCTTCGGATCCACGAGAATCAACTTTAGCTCATCAGGTCCGTTCGCGTACAAAAGCGACATAAGAAGCGTATTCAAACAAACCGATTTTCCCGAACCTGTGGCGCCGGCGACTAGCATGTGCGGCATGCGAGCGAGATCCGCAACAGCCGGTTTCCCGGACACGTCTTTTCCAACCGCGAATGCCAGATTTGAAGTGCGATCGCGCCACTCTCGCGATTCCAAAATCTCGCGAATGCCGACAGTCGCTACGGATTGATTTGGGACTTCGATTCCTACCAGCGACTTTCCTGGAATAGGCGCCTCGATTCTGATCGGATGCGCGGCAAGAGCCAAAGCGAGGTCGTTGTGCAAACCCGTAATTTTTGAAATCTTGATCCCCTCTGACGGCTTTAATGTAAATTGCGTGACCGTTGGACCGACTGACACTTCTCCCATTTCAACGGGTATGCCGAAATGTTCGAGCGTTCGTTGTATAACCAATTGATTATGATCGATATCTCCTGACGTGGGGCGTTGATCACGTCTCGTCAAAAGCTCCAACGGGATTTCTACTTTCGGCAAACGTTTTTTCGGAGGCGCCTTAATCCGCGGACGTACGATCGTTCCCGATGTTGCGGAATCATCAGTCGATCTTTCGCCTACTTCATCATCACTCTCGTATGGTTCTTCATTTTCAATTTCCGGAACAACGACCTCGGACAAATCCGGCGTCTTTTGACGTATCACGAGACGCATAAGCGCTCTAAACGGCGCGGCAATAACTCGAAGAACGCCAAGAATCGCGCGGCCAGCCGTTCTGCAAAATATCAACAAACGACGCAGCGACGTGTTAAAAATAAGCAGGAGCGAAACAACGGCAAGAGCCGCAAAAAGCGTCGCGCTTCCAAAAGTTCCTAGAAAATATGAGAGCGGTTCTGCGACCACGCCGCCTATCTGTCCTCCGGCAGTTGCGAGGGCATCCGGCGCCGTCGGAACTTTATTGAACGTAAGGATGTGAACAAAAGGGTTGAGAGAAAGAAAAAATAAAATGAATCCAATATAGTTTGTCGCTCTAAGAGGAAAACGTTCCGGCGCGATTCCGTGATACCCGATGGCGAGAAGAAAAAACGGAAGTACGATTTTATCCCACCCTAAAAACGTCGACATGAATCCATCCAACGCAACGCCGAGCCGTCCCGCCAGATTGAACAATGACAAAAGCATCAAGGCGGCTGCGACAATCACCGCCACCGTAACAATTCCACGCCTTGTTTCCGGATTGAGTGAATAATCAAACCGTGGCGCACCATGTCGTCGTCGTTTCATTTGAATCTTCCACTATTCTAGCGTTTTTTTCTAAAGTCGTCACGTACTTGCACAGTACTCTTCAAAAGCTTTTAAGAATCCAAGTTTGTCATCCCTGCGGAGGCAGGGATCCAGGATACAAAGTGAATTATTCCTTTGACTTCTGGATTCCCCCGAAAGCATTCGGGGGGAATTACACTTGTTTGTAATTTTCAAAGGTCGCTCTTATACATCCTCCGGCGGCGGGAGCTCGTCTCCATCATCCGGCGGCGGCGTTCGGCTACCTCCATTGGCAACATCCTCGCGATCTCGCCACGCGACAATTGACAATTCGCGGATTACTTTATAGAGATCCGGCCGTTCACGAAGCGTCGTCTTTGCGTTCTCGCGTCCCATGCCCAATTTTTCTTCTCCATAACTGTACGAATTTCCTGACTTCTTTATCACGCCGAGCTCCGTCCCTGCATCAAGCAGATCGCCGGGAAGAGAGATCCCTTCGTTGTACATAATATCGAATTCACAAGTACGAAACGGCGCGGCGACTTTGTTTTTTACCGCCTTGGCTTTGACGCGATTGCCTATTATGCGTTCGCCGATTTTGATTTGCGCGCTGCGGCGTACCTCGATGCGGACGGAGGAGTAAAATTTCAAAGCGAGTCCGCCGGTTGTTGTTTCCGGATTTCCATAAAACACGCCAATCTTCTGGCGAATCTGGTTGATAAAAATCACGGTGGCTTTTGACCTTGAAATAACGGCGGTGAGCTTGCGAAGCGCTTGACTCATAAGACGCGCCTGAAGCCCCACGTGCGTATCCCCCATTTCTCCTTCCAATTCCGCTTTAGGCGTAAGCGCGGCGACGGAATCGACTACGATCACGTCAACGGCGTTTGAACGCACCAGAGTTTCTACGATATCGAGCGCTTGTTCGCCATTATCAGGTTGAGAAATCAAAAGCTCGTCTATGTTGACGCCGATCTTGCGCGCATAATCCGGGTCAAGCGCGTGCTCCGCGTCCACGAACGCCGCGATGCCGCCAATCTTTTGGACCTCCGCAACGATGTGTTGCGCGAGCGTGGTTTTCCCGGATGATTCCGGTCCGTAAATCTCAACAACGCGGCCTCGCGGAACTCCCATTACTCCAAGCATCAAATCCAATGAAAGACATCCGGTGGAAATCGCATCCACTTCCATCTTCTTCGCTTCTCCGAGGCGCATGATAGAGCCCTCACCAAAACGTTCTTTAATCTGCGCCATCGCCTCCCCCGCCGCATCTCTGCGATTCGCTTGCTCATCTTGTTGTTTTTTAGCCATATGTTTTTGGTTAGTTGATATTGAATGAGAAAATGCCAAAAACCTTTGCTGTCATCCCTGCGAAGGCAGGGATCCAGGATATTAGGCAAGTTTTTCCTTTTTATTTCTGGATTCCAGCCTACGCTGGAATGACAAGCGCATGTTCTATTTTCGTTCCATATCCTCTCATCCATGAGAAACCCGTGCAAGTCGCTTCTGTGGATAACGGAATGAATAATTCGTAGGGGCGCGTGGTAATGCGCCTGCATGTTTATGCTACCCGATACGGGGAGGGCGGGACAAGCCCGCCCCTACTTCTTAAAGGAAAAGACGCCTCTAGAAATTGAAGCGTCTAAGAAAGAAGGTTTATCACGGCACGTTTGCCGCGAGACCGTTCATGTACATGGGGCCGGTTCCGTTCGTGACCATGACGTACGGGACGTTCCCATAGGGGCCGGTCAGCGTGACCGTGCCGATGGTACTCCCTTGTCCGCCTTGCGGATCGTAGGACATGTCGCCCCACCAGCTTCCGTCCGGCAGGTTGATCTGGAACAGGAAGTTCTTGGTTCCGCTCGGCATGTCGAGCATGCACTCGAGCTTGCCGTCGCCCGGCACCGTGTCCGGACAAAGCGCGAAGGTCGAGGGAACCCAGTCGTAGAACGCGGGACCCGGCGGATCCCACATGGCCTGGAAAGCGCTCACGCCCTGGAGAGCGGAACCGCTGTATTGGAACAGGACTTTGCCCGTCGGGACTCCGGTCGTGACGCCGGTACCTGCGCCGGCGCCTCCCTCTCCGCCGGTGCCAGGACCCTCGCCTCCGACTCCGCCGCCGCCTTCGCCCAGTCCGCCGCCGACCGACTGTCCGCAAACGGATAAGTCGCTCAGCATGATCACGGAGCCGCGTGGGCCTGCGACCTGTTCGATCGTGCTCTTGGGCAGTACCACGACGTTGTTCGCGGAGTAACCCATTTGCAAGAACGTTTCCCAGTTGAAGATCGGCAATCGCGTGCCCGAGGACACTGCCGAGACCTCGCTCGCGTCGTCGCTTTTGACGAGCGAGCCGTCGCGCATGAGGCGCATCCCCTTGTCCTTGCTCTCTGCGAAGAACTGCTGGCGATCCGATGCGACGCGAACGTCGATCTCCGCATCGTCCCAACCCCACGACACGAACGCCTCGTACGAGATGAACGCCATCCGCCACTTGCCCGGCCAAGCGCCGGAGTACTCGTAGACCGTGGACGCGTCGTTGAACTTCACGAGATGGTTGCCACTGCGCGGCGACACGAACTCGCCACCGTACTGCAAGCAATCGATCTCGTCGTCGCTCGCTTTCACGGCGCGCGCGTCGAGCTTCTCTTGCGAAGCGGTTTGCGCGGAGATCTTCGTGCGCACGCCATCCACTTCCACCATCCAGTACGCGCCGTCAGAGTCCAGAAGGACCGTTCCGGCCGGATGCCAAACCGTGTCGGTTTGCGAGGACGCGAGCGTCGTGAAGAACGTGACCGGATCCGCGAACCACTTGAGCTGGCTCGGTTTCCCGTCGTAGCCGCGGAACCATTTGTCGTCCACCACCTTTGCCTGATTGGCGCTTTGGAGACGAACGCCAAGGTGGATGTGCTCTGCGCCGTCGCCGTTGTGCGCGTCATCGTTCACGTACCCGATGACGTCGCCCGCGCCGACCTCGTCGCCGACGTTGTACTTGAGCTCCTTTCCGCCGCGCTCGACGCTCTTTCGGATGTGACCGTAGATGACGAGGAACGAATCGACCGACACGACGTCTCCTTCGCCGTTCGCCACGTCGATCGGTTTGTCGAGACGATACTCCACGACCGCCGCGAGCTCTCCGTATCCGGACGCCGGACCGTAGAACCGAAGGATGCCGCATCCGATGGAACGGACTTTGCCCCCTTCGAGTCTCTGCACGTCGTACCCGAGATGCTCCTTGTCGTAGTAGAAAGTCCTCTCGTTGTACGGCGGCAACAAGCTACCGTCCTCCGTCGGGCTCACGAACGAGCTGAGCGAGCAATACGACTTGCCGCCAAGCGAATCGTTGTCGTTGCCGATCAGGATCTCGCCCTCGCCTCCTTTCGCGCATCCTGCGAAGACCATGCCGAACCAGAAGAACTCGAACAGGATGAGCGCGAAGATGAGGCCGGTTGCGGATCCGGCGCGCGCCAGTGCTTGCATTCTCATGACCGTTTCCCTTGTTGTCGAAGATACGAACCGGCGCAATTGCCGATGCGGGGATTACCCGTTGAACGGACTCCCGTTTTCGCCGCTATGCATTTCAACGAAAACGGGCGCGCGTTCTTACGATCAGCCAAGGGAAGCGAAACGGCGTATGAAACAACGACTCAAGTGCGAAATTTCAGATTACGGCGGCTAATAAATAGGCGCTGCTACCGGCGTCCCGCAACGGGCACGAAAAAATATTTTTGAGATCCTCTTTCCTCTCGTCGTCCATCTCCGATCCAGTTGCTCCGACCGAATCGGGGAACTAAACAGGGCTGCTTGTTATCCTCCCTGCCCGCTCCCGGACACAGGACCTCATGGCGCGCACGCTTCCCTTGGTTGTCGAGGTACGGGATCTTTCGACCCACACTTCCAGCATAGTGGATTGAAAATCGACGTCAAAAAAAATTGTCAGTACGCTTCGACAAAGTATTTTCTGTCATTGCGAGGAGGCTTGTGCGAAGTGGCAATCTTTTGAAGGAAATTTACTTTGAAAGATTGCCACGTCGCGTGCTCGCTCCTCGCAATGACGGGATGGATGGGATCGCCACGTCGTTGCCACTCCTTACGATGACGCAGTGTCTATTTTTTCTTCTGTCAGACCCTTTCAACAATTCTTCAAAAAATATCGCAAAAGTTAAAAAAACCTCATTTATCTGTTGATAACTCGTTTTTTCGTGTTAACAAAAGCCAGAAATAGATGATCAGAGCGTACGCGCAAACCAGTGTGGATAATTTCATTTCGGTTATTTTCAAATTCATCCACGGAAAAATTTTCGCCATTGACGCGACCGAAAGAAGCAGGCGAGAAAGCCCGAGCGCGGGTAATGAAATCAAAGTCCCGCCTGGAAAATTTCCCCAAGCTGCCACGATAACGCCGAACCCCATGATGAACGGAACGAGAGGCGCCGCAAAAACGTTCGTCAAAAGTCCAACGAGCGTGAGCTGATCGAAAACCCAAGCGGAATAAGGCGCCGTCGTAAGCGTCGCTCCGACCGTCATTGCGAAAGCTTCGCGTATCCCAAAAGCGCGCGGCAAAAAACCGCAGTAGGGCTCTATAAGCGGCATCCATGCCAAGATTCCCCATGTAGCAAGAAACGACAACGCGAATCCGATGTCGTAGAAAAGTTGCCATGGATTTATCAAAAGCAAAGCGACCGCCGCGACTAAAAGCAAATAAAAAGATTTGACCGCGCGGCCAGTCTCTCGCGCTAAAAGAATCAACCAGCCCATAAATGCGGCGCGCGCGACCGACGCGGAAAATCCAACGAAACCGACGAAAATCAAAATGACGAACGAAGTTACAATAAACGTATGCCGCCTCCGTAATCCGAAGCGAGCGACAATAATCGCAATAAACTGGACGAGTATCGTTACGTTTGATCCGGATACGGCCACGAGATGCATCAGGCCGGAAGCGCGGAATGCCGCGCGTTCCGTTTTCGGTAATCCGCGCTCGCCGTAGAGGATGCCCGAGACCAAAGCAGCGTCTGCCGGCG
>CAZQNT010000036.1:0-6875 GCA_964595075.1 uncultured Gammaproteobacteria bacterium
AATGACGGAGGGGATAGATTGCCACGTCGCACAAGCCTCCTCGCAATGACAGAAAAACCGCTTCGGCAAAACCGAGGCGGTTTTTTTCTATTGCCGTGAGTGCTACACTGGGAGCAATCATATGCCACAAATACTCCTCAAGCGGCGTCCCAGCGTAATGGCTTTGGTCGTCTACGTGGCGGCGCTCGCCGTCTGCATCGCGTTAGTAGTGACGGCTTTCGCCGGCGTATTCTCCGGTCCTAAGCCGCAGCCACTTATCGGAATGTCGGACGTCGGCTTCATTGGATCAATGCCTCCGACATTTCAGGAGGAACGAATGGCGGTTGCCGATATGGGAGCGGTTGCCGCTTACAAAAGCGCGGCTCCGGCTCCGAGCGGCGGCGCGGAAACTCTGGAGCGCATAATCAAAACCGGAAACTTATCGCTCCGCGTGGCTGATGCGGCAAAAGGATTGGAAACGATAGACGGCATAGCGAGCTCCAAAGGAGGATTCGTGGAGTCGTCATCCATCAGCGATCCCGGAGCGGGACCGCGCTCGGCTTGGGCAACCGTACGCGTTCCGGCGAAATATTTCGACGATTCCATGCGGGATTTAAAATCCATCGCGACCGTCGTACTTTCAGCCACGGTTCAGGGTCAGGACGTTACCGCTGAATTCGTCGACCTTGAAGCATCCATCAGAAACACGCGAGCCGCCGAATCTTCGTACCTCGATCTACTAAAACGAACCGGCAGCGTCGAAGATATTCTCGCCGTCACTCAACAGCTCAACCAAACGCGAGGCGAAATCGAGAGATTGGAAGCGCGCAAACGGTATATGGAAAATCGAACGGATCTTGCCACGATTAGCGTCTCGCTTACGGAAGATACGCGAGTGGCGTTTCCGGAAAAGACGTGGAAGCCACTGGAGGTTTTCCGCCAGGCCATGCGCGAACTCGTAGTCGCATTGCAAGAACTCGTGAATTTCTTAATCCGTCTCGTCATCGCGCTGATAGGCCTGCTCGTTCCGATCGCATTGCTCGTTTCTCTAATACTTTGGTTGGGATGGAGGATCGTGCGAAGGTTCTTGAAACGGTTGTAATGCATGGCGGGACAAGCCCGCCCCTACGAATCGCTACCAACTACTCACTACTCGCTACTCACTCCCCAACCCCCATGCCTCATTTACACGAGAAAAAAATTAAGAAGCTCGAACTCATAGCCAACCGTCTGCGACAACATGTCATCTCCATGGTCGCGACGGCGAAGAGCGGGCATCAAGGCGGCGCGCTGGGAATGGCGGACGTGTTCTCGGTCCTTTATTTTCACGAACTGAGGCATGATCCGAAAAATCCGGAATGGGAAAATCGCGACCGACTGATTTTGTCGAACGGACACATCTGTCCCATTCGCTATGCCGCCATGGCCGAAGCCGGATATTTCCCCGTCTCGGAACTCGGCACTTTACGAAAACTCGGCACTCGCCTTCAGGGCCATCCGGAACGCCTTCGTCTTCCTGGAACAGAAACCACTTCCGGCCCTCTGGGATCTGGACTGGGACAAGCCGCGGGGTTGGCGCTTGCCGCTAAAATGGATAAAAATAAATGGCGCGTTTATTGCGCCACGTCAGACGGAGAACACGAAGCGGGAATACATTGGGAGGCGGTGCTGTTTGCCGGAAAAAATCGCCTGGACAATCTCATCTGCATAGTGGATCGCAACAACATACAAATCGACGGGAATACGGAAGACGTTATGCCGCTGGAACCGCTACGCGATAAATACGAAGCGTTCAACTGGCACGTGATCGAGTGCAACGGCAACGATATTCCGGACGTCGCTCGCGCTTTGGAGGAAGCGAAAAAAATCCACCAAAAACCTATTTGCGTCATAGCGCACACAATCCCGGGCCGCGGCGTCTCATACATGGAAAACAACTACCTATGGCACAGCCAACCGTTCAAACCCGGACAAGCGGAAGAGGCGTTGAAAGAATTGAAAGCGATTGAGAAAACGCTCAAACAAGACCATGCGAAATAATCCTTTCATGCGATCACGCATCTCCTCTAAACCGGCGTCCCGCGGTTCAACCGGGGGATCTTCCAATATGAATACATCGCTGGCAAAAAACATTTTCTCAAAAGACATTCCCCAAAAACCCACTCGCGACGGCTATGGCTCCGGTATCTGCAAGGCGTCGAAAAAAAATCCTAACATCGTGGTTCTATGCGCAGACCTTACCGAATCCACGCGCAATCTGGATTTTAAGAAACAATTCCCCAACCAGTTCGTGCAAATGGGAGTCCATGAACAACTGCTCGCCGCGCTCGGCGCAGGAATGGCGCTTGCCGGAAAAATTCCATTCATCACAAGTTACGCCATGTTCTGCCCGGGACGCGCTTGGGAGCAGGTACGAACGAATATCTGCCTAAACGACGTGAACGTAAAAATAATCGGAAGCCACGCAGGAGTTTCGGTCGGACCGGATGGCGCGACTCACCAAGCGATCGAAGACATCGCGATCATGCGGCCGATACCGAACATCACGATCATCGCTCCGTGCGACGCGATAGAGGCGGAAAAAGCCACGATTGCAATTTCTAAAACAGTCGGTCCATGTTACGTCCGTTTCGCTCGCGAAAAATCCCCTGTCTTTACTACCGCTCGCACGCCGTTCAAGATAGGAAAGGCGGAGATATTTAGGAACGGAACGGACGTGGCAATAATCGCATGCGGTCCTCTCGTGCATCGAGCCCTGCAAGCCGCGGAAATGTTAGAGAAAAAAGGAATATCCGCGCTCGTTCTCAATTCGCACACCATCAAGCCGCTTGATGAAAAAACAGTCCTTTCAGTCGCGAAAAAATGCGGCGCGGTAGTCACTGTCGAAGAACATCAAATAACAGGCGGACTCGGTGGAGCGGTGGCGGAATATCTCGCCAAAACTTTCCCTGTTCCAATGGAATTCGTCGGCGTTCCTAATGTCTTCGGCGAATCGGGCGAACCGAACGAACTTGTTGAAAAATTCGGCATGGGCGTACAATCAATCGCGCTTGCCGCGGCTAAAGTTCTAAAACGTAATTAACTACAACTATGAATATCGAGCAAAACCGAGTGCCTAAAAAAGAATTTGATCCAAAAAATGTTCAGTTCTTTTCTAAAGAAGAAATGGATGCCATGAAATCAGCGGTCGAAGCCGCCGGGGTAGAATACCCAAAACGAGAGCCAAAAAAACCACCTTCACCGGAAGAGCGCGCCAAGCAAGAAACCATGGGGGTAATAAATGAGTTGGCGAAAGACGTGCAAGTCAGCGTTCAGGGCGCACAAGCGGCTGTTAATTACGCGCAGCGCCGTGATATTGAACACACGGTTTTTCCTGGGTCTGAGCCGCCTAAATTCGACATACAAAATGTAATAAATAAAGAAAACGCCCTTTCTCGATTAAATATAATCAAGAATGGACTAAATAATGCTCTAAATGAAATACAAAACGGACTTGAAATATCGGAGGAAACGAAATCAGCACTCCATGAGCTTCAATCGCTAGAAGCGGATAATCTACAACAAATGCACTCTAAGAAACAAGAAGGGAAACAAGTTGAATCAGGCTACCAAAATGCACAACAACGACTACAAAGAATAACGGATCTAATGGAACGCTTGGGAATGTAAAAAAATCTTATGCCGAAAAAACCGTCCTTTGACATTATCTCCATCGGCGAATCGCTTCGCGACGTTTTCTATATGATTAAGGAAGACGGCGAGAGCGTGATTCTGGATAAGGAACGAAATCGTCTTTGCTTCGAGTACGCGGAAAAAATAGCCGTAGCTAGAGTAATCAAAGTGCCGGCGGCTGGTAATGCCAGTAACGCATCGGTTGGCGCGTCGCGTTTGGGGCTAAAATCCGCGCTCGTAAGCTGGGTCGGAGACGACTTGGCCGGAGCAAACTCGCACGATGCCCTGATGCGCGACAAAGTTAATTGCAAATATCTTCAAGTGGATCCGACGCGGCCGACAAGCGAGGCGACGATATTGAATTATTCCGGCGAACGCACCCAATTCGTATATTTCCAGCCTAGAAAATACAAACTTCCAAAACTGACAAGCGCGCGCGGAATCTACTACACTGCAATGGGTAAAAAACACGCGTCATTCAACCGCGAGGTTCTCAAACATTTGAAAGCGCATCCGAAAACGTTTTTTGCGTTCCAGCCCGGCACGACACACATTATGAGCGGTTTGGATGCGTTATGCGGCCTCATCGCGCGCAGCGACCTGTTCATACTGAACCTAGACGAGGCGCATCACCTTTTGCCGGACGGCGACAGGACCACTCTCTGCATGATGGAGCGGTTCGCGCACATTGGCGCGAAAATCATAGTCATTACCGACGGAAAAAACGGCGCCGAATGCCACAACGGAACGCATCACTGCCACATGCCGGTTTTCCCAGCAACGCCTCTTGAAAAAACCGGCGCAGGAGACAGTTTCGCGATAGGAATGACGGCGGCAATCCTTTCAGGTGAACCGCTGAACGAAGCTTTGCGCTGGGGAACGGCAAACAGCTGGAGCGTCATACAGCACTACGGTCCGCAAAAAGGATTGCTCACGAAAAACGAGATGCGAAAAGTTCTAAAAAAATTCTCCCGGATCAAACCAGCCGTAATCGAACACGATTCAAAAACATAGATTCCAGATTCTAGATTCCAGATTCTTACATATATGCTCGTTACCTCCAAAAAACTCCTAGTCCCCGCTCGCGCCAAGCATTATGCGATTCCCGCTTTTAACGTGAACAATCTCGAAATCCTGAAGGCGGTCATGTCTGCGGCGGAAAAGATGCGATCCCCTGTCATAATCCAAACCTCGGAAGGAGCGATAGATTATGCGGGCGTCGAATATCTCTCTGCGATGATTCGCGTCGCGGCAAAAGGAAAAATCCCCGTGGCAATGCATCTGGATCACGGAAAAGAACTGCGCTACGTAAAACTCGCGCTCGCGAACGGATACACATCGATAATGCTCGACGGTTCCTCGCTCCCCTACAAGCAAAACGTCGCGCTTACGAAAACCGCAGTCAAGCTGGCGCGAGCAGTCGGAGCGTCCGTTGAAGCGGAGATTGGGGCGCTTGCGGGAATCGAAGACCAAGTCAGCGTGGAGGAGCGCGATGCGAAGTTGACCGATCCGGACGAGGCGGCGCGATTTGCGAAAGAAACGAGATGCGATTCATTAGCCGTCGCAATCGGGACATCGCACGGAGCTTACAAGTTCAGCGGAAAGACTCATTTGGATATCGAGCGCCTGAAAAAAATCTCAAAACTGGTACCGCTTCCGATCGTACTCCATGGAGCGTCCGGCGTACGTGAGGACGTAATAATACTGGCGGAACGCCACGGCGCGAAACTAGGAGAAGCGCGAGGCGTGCTCGACCAAGATATCAAAGCGGCGATTAGGAACGGGGTGGCAAAAATAAACATCGACACTGATTTGCGGCTCGCGTTTACCGCTGGCGTTCGCGAAGCCGTAGATGATTTTCCGAAAGTCATAGATCCGAGAAAATTGCTCGAACCTGCGACGATTTTGATGCGTGAAACTGCGATGAGGAAAATGAGGTTGTTTGGGAGTGCGGGGAGAGCGTAACTTCGCATGTGTCATTCCCGTGAAAACGGGAATCCAGAATAAAAGGAATGATTCACGCTTTATCCTGGATTCCCGCCTCCGCGGGATTGACACGAAAAAAGAAGTCTTATCGCCTTGACGATTTCGGTTTTTTTTGCAATGCTGCGCCCGTACCTTTTCTTATTGACACACTTCAACAAAAGGAGCGGCGATGCAGAGCAACGACCTATCGGGAGCGCCGCCTAGCTCCCGAGCGCAGCCGGCTCTTGAAGGGGTCAGCGCGTTCCTGGCGGAAATGCTCACAATGGGCTACGAGCTGGGACTTCTCCAGCAAGAGACGTTCTTCGAGATAATCCCGCCGCGCATTCTCATGAACGCGTTGTCGGGTTACGACTTATTGCGCGGTAACATCCTGCACGATCTGCGCTACCGCGATGAGCCGTTGGCATACGACTTGTCCGCCGAAGCGTGCGGCGAAATACTCGAGATGATCATGGTGCTGCGCCTGAAAAAAGCCGGCGACGTGCTAAAGGTCATGACGCCCGAAAGATGCGTGCGGTGCCTGAACCATAAGCTGCTGTGGTCAGCCATAACTGCTCGCCCATTCTGGAAGGGGGTGCGAAAAAACGTGGATCCGGAAGTGGTCAAAGCCGAACGACACCTGCTGCTCTGTCTGGCGTTCTCATCGCTCAAGCATGGCCTGATCACGTACACGGATATCGTTGACGGAATAGGAGTGAGAAAGCTCCGAAAAATGCTGCTTCCGTGGAAGCAAATAGAGCTGCTGGAACGAATGCGCGATTACGATCGCGCGACAGTGACGGTTGACCGCGTAATGGTCGAAGCGGTCACGATAAAAACCATAGTGAGCATGATTCCCAAGGTCTTTTGGGAAAAGGTCGTGAACCCGAAGATCGAGGTGGCGTACGACCTATGGTCGATGCGCCCGCCGGAATCAACATATCCTGCCGACGACGAAGGACCATCCTCGGAGTACTCGCTCATCTACGGTCGCCGCTGACCTCCTTTCGCCCGCGTAACTGCATATTACGCGGGTTTTTCATATTTATACCTAATCGCCTTAATGCGCACACTCTTGACACACATTCCGTTTTCTGCCAATCTCACGCCACGTTCCTTTGACTTTCTTAATCAACCCCGAGCAACCCGAACGCCTAAGGAGGCGATACAAATGAGCGAGAATCTCGTATCCAAGCTGCCCGAGGGATGGCAGCGGTTCCTGTCGACCGTGCACGTGCACAGTCTCGCGACCGGCGTCC
>CAZQNT010000036.1:6916-10231 GCA_964595075.1 uncultured Gammaproteobacteria bacterium
TTCGTCAACGTCAGCGGCAAGACGGCCACGTTCTCGTGCGCCGTGATCAAGGACGCGCTGCCGCCCGAGCTCCGCGCCAAAATCCTGAAGGAGTGCACGGGCACGCACGAGAAGATCGCGCTCAAATGGAGCGCCGCCTACGCGGCCGTGTCCCTGCAGATCGCGCTCGACGAGATGGTCTGCCTGCCCGAGAACGTGCTCGAGAACTTCGATCCCGACGATCGCGTCCTCTATCTGGACACCCAGACGCTCTGGTCCTTCGAGATCGGAAGCGAGTACTGGGTGAATGCGACGAACGAGGTCGAGGGCGTGAGGAACCGCGAGCACATGCGGTTCGTGCTGGAGTCCGGGCTCAAGACCGAGCTGCTCACCCCCACCAACGTGATCACTGGCGTGGGCTACAAGGCGCTCCTCGAGCACTTGCCCGACGAGTTGCTCGACCGCGCCATCAACGCGGTTCGAGAAGCCAACCCCAAGAGCCCGGAAGAGCATGACGTGGTGTGGCTCGGGGTCGTGACGCCCAAGGAGTTGGTCAAGTACGTGCCGCTCGACCACATCTACGCCGGTGTCGTCATCCCCATGGCCGAGCGCAACGAGTTCGTGGACCAGCCCGAACCCGCGGCGGTCTCGAACACCGAGCCGTCGCCCGAGGTGACGGTCGGGGCCGAGGAAGAGGTGGAGGTGGCGCTCGAGATCATGCAGCGCCCGCCCGTGGCGGAGAGCGACTCCCCAAAAGCGTAGAGGCGCCTGAGCCGCTGCCGGTTCAGGAGGCCAGCCCTCCGACTCCTCCGCCGCCAAGCTCTCAAAACGGAAACGGCGGTGAACGGGAAGACGCCGCGGAGCAGCTCCAGGAACGCAGCGAATTGATCCTGAAGCTCAAGGCGGCGAAAATCCACGCGGACTTCTTCGCCAAGCTTCCGCTCAACGTTCTGCGGGGACTCTCGCTCATGATCACGGAGCGAGTCTGGATCAATCCGGAAAAGCTCCGTACGAAAAGCATGGCCGCGTACCTCATGTTCCGCGACCAAGCGACGTACACCACAGAAGCGCTGCTGGAGATGAGCAAGTCTCCTGAGCTGGTCGAGATGGCGTTCATCGACGCCCTCGACAGCGCCGACATGCGTCTCGCGCAGGATCTCATGGCTGCCAAGGCAAAGTCGTCCTGATCCGCAGGACGCCTACTCACAACGCCCCCCGACGCAAGTCGCGGGGGCTTTTTCATATAAATATATTTCATAAAAAGACTGTCCCTCCACTTTCAGCCCAAGGCGGATCTGCCTTTGGCATGAAACTATACAAATGTAAGGGGAGGTTAGGAGGGGTTATTTCGTGTTGAACGTATGATTCAGAATGCGGGGAGTAACCCCTTCTAACTCCCCCTTGCTCTTCATGCCTGAGGCAGATCCGCCTCAGGCGGAAAGGGGGAGGATTATTTGCTATACTACAATCATCCCATGCAAAAAAACCCGTTTCAAAAAAAGGGACGACATTCCGGATTCGACGTGCTAACCATTGGCGCGGCGACGCGTGACGTTTTTATTCAAAGCAAAAAATTCAAGAACGTCAAAGATCCTCTTGCCGCCGACGGATTGGATGTGTGTTTTCCGCTTGGCGCAAAGATAGATCTTGATTCCGTCATATTCGAGACGGGCGGCGGAGCCACGAACGCGGCTGTAACTTTTTCACGATTCGGGCTGCGCGCCGCATGCGCCGCGCGCGTCGGCAACGATCCCGGCGGGAACGAAATAGTCGCGCGGCTTAAATCCGAACGCATAGACACATCCGCAATCCAAACCGATCCGAAAAAAGCAACGGGCTATTCTCTCATCCTCGTCTCCAACAGCGGGCAACGCGCGATTCTTGTTTCGCGCGGCGCTTCAAACGAACTGGACGCGAAAGGCATCAATTGGAAAAAGATGAAGCCGGAATGGATTTATCTCACAAGCGTCGGAGGCAACATCAAAACACTTACAAGTATTTTTGACGCGGCGCGCAAGCTCCGAATACACATCGCATGGAATCCGGGAAATGCGGAAATCGAATTGGGAATAAAAAAACTACTCCCCTTCCTCATCCAAACAGACGTCTTAAACTTCAACCGCGAAGAAGCGGCGGCGCTCGCCGAAATCCCGCCGCGCGATTTGGAAAAAATCTTTCATCATCTCGGTATTTTGCCGCGACAAGCGCTTGTGGTGACGGACGGCGCGCAAGGCGCTTACGCTCACAGCCGCGGAGTAACTTGGTTCGCGCCCGCGATCCACGGCAAACGCGTAAATACCACTGGAGCAGGCGACGCCTTCGGTTCAGCATTCACGGCCGCCGCTATCACAACCGGAAATCTCGAAACAGCGCTTAGAGCCGGCATGCTAAACTCTTTCGGAGTAATCACGCACATGGGAGCAAAAGCCGGGATCCTTCCAAAATTTCCAACAAAGACGGATCTTCAGCGTGTAAAAATAAAACGAATTTAGGTTAGAGACGATGTCGATCATCCAATCCATAAAACACTTCTTTTTAGAAAATCAAATAATGGTTGTTTTTTTAGGCATACTTGGAGGGTTCCTTTTTCCGAATACTTTCAAACCGATCGCGCCGTACGGATCGTTCCTGCTCATGCTGATTTTCTTCACATCGAGCTTGCGACTGTCTTTAAACGAGCTAAAAAACTACGCAAAAGATTGGAAAATGGTTGCGCTGACGAGCTTGTTCATGCTCGTGTTTCTTCCTGTTGCGATGTGGCTTCCGCCAAGGATATTCGCGTCTGATTGGGCGTTGCCTTTCCTGATCGTCGGAGCAATGCCGACCGGAATGACCATCGCGCTGATAGCGGAATATTTCGGAGGAAAAACTACGCTCGCGCTCGTAATCACCGCTGCCACATCGCTGCTCGCGCCATTCACGATTCCACTCGTTTTCCAGTTTCTTATAGGTAAAACAGTCCCGATTCCTGCGCTTAAACTTTTTCTAGACCTTCTTTACACGATCGCTCTGCCTTTCGCCGTCGCCGCGTTCGTACAGCGCAAGGCGAAAAAATTCGTCAAACGGCACGACGCGTGGTGGCGGCAAATTTCGATTATCGCGTTCGGCGTACTTGTCGCAGGAATCGTAGCGGATACTACAGCCGGTTCAACGATAGTCCTCGGATGGGATGAGGTCGGCATTTTGATCGTCATGCTAATCTATCTCGCGGGCCTCACGTGGCTGGCGTACGTAATGGCGTGGTGGCGATCCCCCGGAGAGAAAGCCACCATTGCGTTAAGCATGATATACATGAACAATACGCTTGCGCTTTTCATCGGCAACAAATACTTTAGC
>CAZQNT010000037.1:0-9117 GCA_964595075.1 uncultured Gammaproteobacteria bacterium
CAGGGATGCGGCCCTACGGAGGAGGGCGGGACAAGCCCGCCCCTACAATTACCCACAAACATATGGCACACAAAAAAGCAGGGGGTTCTACAAGTTATGGCCGCGATTCTCAAGGCCAGCGTCTTGGCGTAAAGCTTTACGCCGGGGAATACGCGCGCATCGGAAATATCTTGGTGCGACAACGTGGTTCAAAAATCCGTGCCGGTAAGAACGTAAAAATGGGTTCGGATGATACGCTATACGCTCTCATCGACGGGGTGGTTTCTTATACCGATAAAAAAGTGCGTCGATACACCGGGGCGCTCAAATCAGCCAAGTTTGCGCACGTCAAACCGGCGGCGTAACCGAATTGTTTTTCCTACGAGGTCCTGCGGTAATTCGCAGGGCTTTTGTTAACAGTTGATCGAGATTTCTATATCCGCTCATTTTGAGCGCTTCCTGAATCGGAAACCATCCTCCTTCCGAAATCCCCTCTTGGCCTGAAAATTCTTCTTTCGCATGAAGCGGCGCCTCGAACAGAAACAGATGAACGGTTTTGTTTATAACCGTCTTATTGCGCCGAAAACTAAACCAAGTTCGTCCGAGAGGAACTACAAAACGCAATCCGGTTAATCCGGTTTCTTCTCGTATTTCGCGTATAGCGGTTTCTGCAAGAGTCTCACCCAATTCCTGATGCCCCTTAGGAAACGTCCATTTGCCGAACGGATCACGAATAAAAAACACCTCCAAACCCTCTTTGGCGCGACGAATAATTATTCCTCCTGCGGAAACCTCGCGTCTTGCGCGGCGATGCGGTTTATTTTGTCGCCGCAGTGGGTGATGCGACCGTTCCGCCGAGGAGCTCGACGGCTTTGTCGAGTTGTGGATCTCTTCCTGCATGAAAGTCTTCTTCTGTTCTTTCTACCACGACATCGGGTTCTATGCCAATACCGTTTATAGACCTGTCTTTCGGAGTTAACCATTCCGCAACGGTAATTTTCGCGGCAGTACCGTCTTGAAGTTCGGTATAATCCTGAACCGACCCTTTTCCAAAAGTCTTTTCTCCGACAAGTTTCGCCATCCCATAATCCTGAAGCGCTCCGGCTACAATCTCGGATGCGGACGCGGACCCTTCATTTACCAACACGATCGTAGGAATTCCTTTCAATCGATTTTTACCGGTTCCATGAAACTCATCAACCTTCACGCCTTTTCGCAGTTCGGTGACAACGACGGCGTCACCGACCCATTCACCCGCTACGGCAGTGGCTCGATCCAGATACCCGCCGGGGTTATTACGCAAATCCAAAACAATTCCTTTCACTCCTTTAGCCGAAACCTCGTCCGCAGCCGCAGCGAACAAATCCGAAGTGTCTTCGTTAAAATGCGATATTTCTATCAACGCGATATTTCCGTCAAGATACTTTGTTCGCACGCTCTTAACTACAATAGTGTCTCTTACTATGGATACGTCAAATTTTTTCGCTTCTTTTCTTTCTTTCCCTTTGTCGTCTTTATTTGATGTTATACGTCCAATACTCAATACTACAGTAGTACCTTTATCTCCGCGGATCAAAATTACCGCCTCTTCGACAGACATTCCTTCGGTGGAAGTTCCGTTCACGAAGAGTATTGCGTCTCCTGCCAAAAGGCCCGCTTTCTCCGCGGGACTTTCCGGCAGTGGAGCTATGATCTGAAGTTGATTTTCTTTTATTCCTATTTCCGCGCCTATACCCTCGAACTTTCCCTGCAGTGATTTGCTGAACTCTTTCGCAACCACCGGCTCGAAAAACACCGTGTACGGATCGCCAAGCGCCGCCGTCATTCCGCTCATAGCTCCGTATAGCATCTTTTGTTCGTCCAATGGCTGTTTATAATATTTGGATTTCAACATTGACCAAAGATCCCAAAATTGCTGAAACTCAATAGAGTCTGCGACTCCTTTCGGAGACGCATCACCGATTCCAAAAACGTTTAAACTTTTGTTAGAGCCGTCAGCTACGACAGCGACCGCTTTTTCGCCTGAAGCCGATGAGTGCGCGCCGACCGCGTACGACCCGACGCCGACAATTAGCAAAATTATTATCCAAGTTTTTGAACTTAACATGGATCGGATAATATCGGCCTTAACATCACGAGTCAAGCGACCTAATCCCGTTTTCTTTCCACAAGGAGTATGCTAATAATGAGTTTATGAAAACGCCTCCGTTTCACCGACGCATATTGCCGTGGGTTTTTGCAATAACATTTATCGCCGCGGCTCCGGTGGTCGTATTTTATACCGCCGGTTACCGTTGGAACCCCAAAAAAGAAAAGATTGAAAGAAACGGGACATTGATTATTGATTCCACTCCTTCGAAAGCCAATATCTTTCTTAACGAGAATAACACCAACGAACGAACTCCCGTGACACTTCAGAACGTAACGCCGGGAGTTTATCGAATACGACTTGAAAAAGAAGGTTATCGGTCGTGGGAAAAACGACTGGAGATTTTTCCGGAACGCGTCACATTCGCAAATGACATTCTGTTGTGGATAAACGCGGTTCCGGAAGCGCTTGCTTTTGAACCAATAACTCGAGTCGAGTCGGCGCAAAATGGAAGCGCGCTTGCTTTGCTGGAACCGCATTCTAGCTCATCGCGTTTAATTGTTTGGCAACCGGATACGGACAGCAAAAGAGCGTACGAAATCCCCGGCGTCATACAAAACGACGCTGTTATTTCTTGGTCGGACGATTCACGTTCGATCTATGTGGAATCATCCGACGGAGGATGGCTGATTGATACGCGCTCATCTTCGCAACCCCTCCGCGTAAAGCACGGCTTTTACCGTTGGAACGGAAACGTTCTCGAAGGAATTTCCGAATCATCCATGGTTTCCATTCGCGCGCAAGACGGATCTGTCACTCGTTCCATACTGCCTTTTGGCGTGCAAGACAAACTCGGCGACATTCAAATTCGTTCTGTTACAGGCACGGAAGATCTTGTTCTATTTAGAAGCGCGAACCAAGACAGAGGACTTATTCTTCCTTCCGGAAATTGGAAGATTTATAACGCTGAGAATTCGGAGTTGATTTTGCGCGACGGCAATCGTTGGCTTTCCGTTGACCCTTCTAAATCTTCTCCGCACATCTCAACAGTTACAGGAGACAAACTGCGACCTTTCGCAAAAAACTCAACCGTAACCTATCTTACCAAATCAAACGGCGAAATCTGGACGTGGATTCCAAGCGACGAGCCGGATCTCATCTCGCGTGAAAGCGCCGTTGTACAACAAGTCGCGTGGCTTCTTAACGGCAAAAATGTCGCTGTAGCATCGGAACAAAAAATTTACATACTAAACATCGACGCCCGCGACGGCAGGATCCGAACACCGATCGCGACTTTCGACGCAATTAAAGATATGGCGACCATAGGAAACATCCTCTACGTCGCCGGCACAAAGGACGGTAGGGATACGATCTGGAAAATACCATTGCAGTAAATGAAATAACCCCTCCTAACCTACCCTTGCATTAAAATCCTCCACCTTAATTATAAGTGGGAGTTAGAGGGGGTTATTCCCCGCATTTTCTCAAAGCTCAACCACCGAATTATCTCCTATTATCAACTTGTTGCCTCTCGGTAGCGTGTCCGAACAGGATGTGACTTTTGCGTTTTGTCCGATAATCGCGTCAACGATTCTTCGCCCGCAGGAAATTTCCGCGCCGTCAAATATAATCGAGTGTTCCACTTCGGCGCCGCAAATACGCACACCGTCTCCGATGGACGTGAACGGACCGACAAACGCGTTCTCCAGATAACAGTTTTCACCGATTGTTACCGGACCCCGAACGACGCAACCGGATCCGAACTTCGTTCCTTTTCCAGCTCGAACGTTTCCTTGGAATACGGTGTCCGCGCTTTTTTCTACTTCATTGCCAAAAGCGTTCGGAAGCAGCCCGTTCAAAATAAGCGCGTTTCCTTCCAACAAATCATCCGGTTTGCCCGTATCTTTCCACCATCCCGTAGTCTCCTCAAATCCCACTGACGCGCCGTGTTCGATAAGCCATGTGTGCGCATCGGAGATTTCATACTCTCCGCGCGCTGACGCGCCGATGGAGGAAACGGCATCGAAGATTTTCGGCGAATAGAAGTATATCCCTGTAACCGCAAAATCACTGGGAGGATGTTCCGGCTTTTCGATCACACGTATAATTTTTCCGTCGCGTATTTCAGGAACTCCGAATCTCTGCGGATCCGAAACTTTTGAAAGCGCCAAAAGACAATCGAGTCCGCTATTTTGAAATCTATCTACGAGCGGACGTAGGGAACCGAGCACGATGTTGTCTCCGAGATAAAATAGGAACGGTTCTTCGCCAAGATGAGGCCGCGCGTTTTTCACGATGTGAGCCAATCCTTGAGGACCGCCTTCCTGTTCGATGTAACGAACAGACACGTCCCATCGCGAGCCGTCTCCTACCGACTTTTGCAAATCGGTTTCGCCCGGGTTTACGTTGATAAAAATATCGCGAATACCGCACTCGGCTATTTTTTCGATAGCATGCCAAATCATCGGCTTGTTCGCCAACGGGATCAGGTGCTTGTTTCTAGTGTAGGTGATGGGACGCATTCGCGTTGCGCGTCCGCCTGCCGTAATAAGCGCTTTCATGCGAGGTCAAATTATCATGACTGGCTAGGATATGTCACGCCTCGGCCTCCATACTGTTGTTCGTAGTACTCGCGATATGCTCCGGATTTTATGCGTTTCCACCAATCTTCGTTGGACTTATACCAAGCAATGGTCTTCCTTATTCCATGCAAAAACGGCGTTTCCGGAAACCATCCGAGCTCATTTTCCGCTTTGGAAAAATCAATCGCATAACGCAGATCATGTCCCGGTCTATCCGCCACCTGCTGGATTCGATCCTTACCAAAACCCATCTCAAAAAGAATGATGTTCGTAAGTTCCATATTCGATCTTTCCGCGCGGCCTCCGAAACAATAAGTCTCCCCTATCTTGCCTCGACGAAGAACCGCGTCTATACCACGGCAATGATCTTCAACGTACAGCCAATCGCGTACGTTGGCGCCGTCGCCATAGAGAGGAACATTTTTTCCTTCGATAAGATTTGTAATGAACAACGGAATGATCTTTTCCGGAAAATGATACGGACCATAGTTGTTGGAACAATTCGAAATGGTAATCGGAAGTCCGTGCGTGTGCCACACCGCGCGAACCAAGTGATCGGATCCGGCTTTTGACGCACTGTAAGGACTTCGCGGATCGTATGGAGTATCTTCGTTAAACAAACCTCTTGGACCTAGCGAACCGAAGACCTCGTCTGTTGAAACGTGATGGAAGCGGACGTTGCCTTTTGCGCGACAGGAATCGAGCAGCGTCTGCGTCCCTAAAACATTCGTGCGCACAAAAATTGACGCATCAATAATAGATCTATCAACGTGAGATTCGGCGGCAAAATGCACTACCGCGTCCACCGACGCGACAAGAGGATCCACCGCATCTCGATCGCAAATATCTCCTTTCACAAAAGAAAAACGCGGATCGTGCAATACAGGTTTCAAATTCTCAAAATTGCCTGCGTACGTCAAAGCATCAAGCACGACAACCGAATCCTCGGGATGATTACGGAGTACGTGATATACAAAATTCGTGCCTATAAACCCAGCCCCACCGGTTACAAGAAGCTTCATAATATAAGGGGAATCTCAACATAATTGTGACATTTTAACAAGACAATATCCACGTGCCGATTCTCCCTCTTAAGATAAGAGGGAGTTAGAGGGAGTTATGAACCGTGAAGAAATATTATTCCAATTGGAATCGTATTATTCACTGTTCGTAACTCCTCCTAACCCCTGCCTGCCGGCAGGCAGGTCCTCTTACCCCGTAAAGGGGCGTTGCCTCAACGGGGCTTTACGCCCTAAGAGGAGAAAACTCTACTCCTCCGCTTTCCCAAACATAACTCCAACAAATACCGCTGCAGCTAATACTGGCAGCAAGTCTATAAGATCCGCGAAGGGCAAAACCGAGCCGGGTACAAAAAATTCCGCTGCGAGAAGTATTGTCGTGAGCGCAACTGCTGACGCTATAGCTTGGAACAGAAAAGATCTCAAAAATTGCAACGGACTCATATTCAGTTTCTTATACGGCGCCACGCGTTTTTCGCCTCTTGAATCATGAGATCGAACCATGCGTCCCACGAGATTGGTGGACGACGATAAGTCATTGATATTTTCCTGAAATCTACAGCCCCTCCGCGTGACACAATTCCCGGCGCTGACAGTACGAATCTAAGTCGATCACTGTCTTTGTTCAATGCGTATGTAAAGCGCGCCGTGTACCACCCGTCTCCCATTGATACAGGGCGAGCATACGACGTTCGGATTGCGTAGATTCCTTCTCTAATAAAATCGCTACCATCCGTGATGCGGCGCGGGCGCGGTTCGAAAAATGCTTCCGGCGAATATGAAAACCATCCGTCGCCAACGAAGCGTATGTCCCCAACCGGGGCTTCCAGTTTAACCGGTTCGGCTATGGAATCTTTGCGATCCAGTCTGAACACCTCATGCGTTCGAACGACTTTAGCCAACTCGCTTGCAAGCGTAACCGTCTGAAATCCCTCGCGATGAAATGTTTCCGCGACAACGTGACGAGAGTTGGTCCAAACGCGGGCGGTCGCGGTAGTGGTCGCATAACCGACGACATCTCCGACGTTCAGTCGTGGACCGATTACCCATCTGCGGCTGGTTGTCCTAATTGAGCGTATAAACACGTCGTCATCCGCTTGAAAGCGAATGCGATAAACTCCGGGCGTCGCGTCCAGCGCAAGGCGATGTTCCGTAATCGCGCCCATAGCAGTCTCTCTGCTGGAGTTGGTTGTAAAAGCCTCGCGCCGTATCTCCTCATCGCCGCGAAAGACTCGAAAAGCCGCAATAGTAGTTCCTCGTTTTCGATTTACATCTTGCAATTCAAACGCGATTTCTATGCGTCCTCCTGCAGGAACCAAATATATTTCATGAGTTCCGCGCAACGCCATGGGAGTTTTTCGTGATTGGGACTGAGAGTCCTGCAAAAGCGGCATGGTGCCGCTCGCGTCCCAAAGCGCCATGCCTTCCGGATTCGGATCGTTTATCCTCGAGTCGGAGACGGCGCCTCGCACATATCCATCCGCAACAGGCCGCCAGTCGTTTGATTCAAGCGATTCGAGATACATCGGATGCAGTTCCAGATCGTTCCCGATTGTATCGCGGACTACCCCGAATTCCAGCAATGGTTGGTGAACGGGTTTGAATTCAAGATCAATATCAACAGTATCGTACGGACCCGGAACTCGAGCGTTGAAATAGGTGGGATCGCCCACTACACGCTGACCGTTCCAACCCTCCGCCTGTTTCCCGGGAGGCGTCACTCGCTCGGACGGCAAAAACGGATCCGCAAACGGACTGGTTCCGTCCATTTTCGAGGTCACTACGAAAATCCCATTCGGAGGAAAACGCTGAATCGCTAGATATGCGACAGCAAAAAAACACGCGATCCATGGCAGCGCTAAAAACGGGATGGCAACTACGCGCGGAATTTTCATTGGGACGTTGTGGTTGCTACGCGATACAATGATTCGTTTCCGGACGTTAGCACGAGGTCCAGTAAAATTCCTCTTGCCTGCCATGATGCCATTCCACCGGCATCTTGTGTCCGCATAAATATCGACAAACCGCCGGGGAGTCCGACAGATCTTATGATTTCTTCGTCAGACGGAAGAGGAGACGCGGCGCGGAAGGCGGGAAAAAAAATCTTGTCGCTTCGGTCGGAAAAAACCGTTGCTCCAGAAATCTCGCTTATCGCGGCTTCTCGTATATAAGAATACCGCGCGAGTTCAAGGCGGTCTTGTTTTATTCCCTCATCGTCGCGAACGAAAGCCGTCCAAATTCCGAACAGTACAAGTAACGCGATTATAAACGCTCCGCCAAATACCCCTATTTGTCCGTAACGCAACCGCAGACGATTGACGAGCAGTCCTAATGCGAACGCGGAAATTACGGATATCGGTATAAGATATCGTAAAAATGAATTGCCGATCGAAACTTCGTTCAAACGGACATGATCTTGATATAAACCCTGACCGTACATCAAACAAAGAATTCCGATAGTAAAAATCGATAGTAACAACCATTGTCTTGCTGATTTATCCTTTCTTAACAACCATGCTGTCGTGGTTAGAACAAGAACCCACGGCCATAAATAGTAAATGATATACGAACGAATATTCCACCAAACATTTCGCGGATGAAAACCGAAAGGCCATGAATAGGTGGGTGGCGAGTAGCGAGTAGCGAGTAGCGAGTTGGTGGGTTCGTTAGTATCAAAAACGGCGATAACAGGATCGCGAAGCTGGTAACCGCTTACAAACCATTTTCCGTAAGTGGAATGACCGACGATCGCGGCGAATGAAATTATGAGAACGAGAGGGATGAGAAATCCTATCATGTCGTTCCACCGAAAACGCGAAACGATACGCACTGGAGATGGATCCCCGCCTGCGCGAGGATGACGCGATACAGCAACCAGCAACCATGGAATCATCCAAAACGCTTCCGTCGGTCTGATTGCGAGAGCTGCGCCTGCAAGAATTCCTGCAGGGATCATCCCAAACTTAGGTTTTTTCCAAAGAAGCCAGCCGGACCAAACCGTAAAACAAACGGCGGTTTGCATACAAAATCACTGTCGGAAAAAATAGCCAGCCAGAGATGACGCCGAATCTTGCAAGTCGTGCCCATCCGGACGAAAAAGACCAAAGCGGATAAACAACGGAAAGAACAAGAATCGGCGTAAACAAAAGAAGTGCGGTTTGTCCGAAAATCAAAATCAAGAAAGCGAAAAGTATCGGCGCTCCCAAAAATCCAACCGGCGCAATCGCATTGCTAACAGTCACATAACTTCGAGGATGAAGCCATGGAAAACCGTCGACTACTGTCGGCTGTTCTCCGATTGCCTCGATTTTGAACGTACCGGTAGACGCTAACCGCCTCGCCGACACCGCAACCGCAGTTTCATCCGGACTCAAAAAAACATTCGCGCCAAGTGACGGAAGAGCGATAAATGCCACGCTGGCAAGCAATAACAAGCTAAACAACGTAA
>CAZQNT010000038.1:0-8872 GCA_964595075.1 uncultured Gammaproteobacteria bacterium
ATACGAGCATGAAGCCAAACCTGTCGAGCGACCTCGTCTGCTTCTTCGTGAGCTTAGGCGCAGGCGGAACCGTTGCCTTGATGTCGAGCTCGTCGTACACGCCCTGCCAGAACGCTTGCGCGTTGGCGGGGGTGTATTGCGCCGGCAACTTCGACGCCGCGTTGTCGCGGTGGCCGCCGTGTTGCTCCTCTGGCTGACGCGGGGCTTCGATGGCCAACACGTCATCGGGACGCTCGAGAAGGATCCGGATGTGTCGCCGGTCGATCCGCTCGCACTTCATCTGCGCGAACAGCTCATGGACGATGGGGTCGATGTTGATTTGTTCTACGGTACGCATAACACTCCTGTACACCTAAGTGGCGCTTCGCCAGAACCAGTCGCTAATAATGACCGATCCTTTTGACTTCACCACAAGGCAATGGAGCTCCCGTGTTCCGCACAGGCACGGTTTTCCATCATTGGAAACATAAATAATCTAGCGTAAAATAGAAATATTGTCAAGAGTGCTTGGCTTCACACTCTACCTCTCGACTTCCGCAGTCCCACAGAAAACGTCCATTCCGGCGTTTTCACCTCTGCTTCGAACTCGTAGCCGGTTACGGGCGTTTCGGATATTTCAAGGTTATCGGCGCGGATTTCGCGTTTCAGGTCTTCTTCTACCGCCTTCAAAAACGACAACGCGGACGAATCGGTCGAAGCGACGTATGCCGCCACGCGATCGCCTGGTTTAAGACCGGCGTTTTTCCGCAAATTCATGTATTGCCTCATCAGTTCTCGAAGCGCGCCTTTTCGTTTCAATTCAGGAGTCAACGCCGTATCCAGTACCACGGCCCAAGTCATGGGTTCTTCAATATCGCTTGCGCCTCCTTCGATATCGACGCGTTCCACGTTCAACTCGTCGCGAATGAGCGCGATCAAATCCTGACGCTTTGCTAGCCGGTCCGCAAGAGCGGTCTCTTTGAGACGAATCTTGAGGGACGCGAGAGTCTGGCGTACAGGAAGTTTCGATGTAACGCGCGCTTCTAATCCGCTCGTCACGACTTCTCGCGCCCAAGCCATATCTTCCAACAATTGCGAATCGATCAACCGCTCGTCCGGTTTCGGCCAATTTTCCAAATGCACGGACATTTTTGCGCCGCCGATATCCTGATACAACCGCTCTGAATAAAACGGAGTGAACGGAGCCATAAGCGCAGACAGATCGAGCAACGCCTCGCGAAGCGTTCGGAGCGCGTCCAATTTGTCGTACTCATCATCCCCTTTCATTCGCTCTCGCGACCGACGAAGCCACCACGTAGACAAGTCTTCGATAAACGGACGGATAGAGCGCGCGGCTTCCACGATGTCATATCGTTCCATGGCTTCGCTCATTCCTTTCTCCACTGTCGCAAGACGCGCGAAGAGCCATCGATCGAGAAGATGCGCGGAACGCGGCTTTTTCAATTCAATACGTTCGTTTCCTGCGTAGAGCAGGTAAAACGCGCTTACGTTCCAAAGCGTACCGAGCACGGAACGCTGCAACTGCTCGCAGTCCTTGTCGGAAAAATTCAGTTGCTCCGCGCGAACAACGGGAGACGAAAGAAGATACAGCCGCAGAGTGTCGGATCCTACGCGCGTCATAAGCTCCCACGGATCGGTGAAATTCTTCAGAGACTTCGACAATTTCTTCCCGTCCTCCGCCATTATCAGCCCGGTGGCTATCACGTCTTTGAACGCGGGCTTGCCGAACAGCGCGGTTGCTAAAACATGCATGCTGTAAAACCAACCGCGCGTTTGATCTTGCGCTTCGGCTATGAAGTTGGCCGGAAAGTGCGCGTCAAACCATTTTTTGCGTTCGAACGGGTAGTGAACGGATGCGTATGGCATGCTTCCTGATTCGAACCAGCAGTCGAATACTTCCGAAGTGCGTTTCATGGTCCCTCCGCACGAGCACTGCAGTTCAACGCGATCGACGAAAGGTCGGTGCAGATCCAACGCCTCGTTTTTTTCCTTCTTTGAAAGCTTCTTCAATTCATCAATGGATCCGACGACGCTGCGTTCGTCGCAAGACGAACACTCCCACACCGGAAACGGCGCTCCCCAATAGCGAGTTCGCGAAATACACCAATCCGGAGCGGACTTGAGCCCGTTGCCGAAACGTCCTTCCTTAAAATGCTCCGGATGCCAGTTGATTTTTTTCGCCGTATCGAGCATTTTCGATTTTATCTTCGTCACGTTCACGAACCACGCGGTCTGCGCTTTGTAGAGAAGTATAGTGTGACATCGCCAACAAACCGGAACGCTGTGCGTGATGACGCCCTCGTCGAACAATAATCCGCGAGAACGCAGATCTTCCATAATCGGCGCGTTGGATTCCTTTCGCGGAAGCCCGGCGAATTGCCCCATCTCCGGTTTCTGCCTCCCTTCATCATCAATAGTTATCAAAACCGGAAGGTCGTGGACTTTTGACGCCTGAAAGTCGTCCTCGCCGAAAGCAGGAGCCGTGTGCACCAGTCCCGTTCCTTCGTCGGCGCTGACATATTCCATTGCCACGACGCGATGCGCCGATTTGTCGAGCGGAATGAAGGAATAGAGCGGCTCATATTCGAGACCGACCAAATCTTCGCCGCTCACTTCTTCCAATGTCTCAAACGGGACTTCGGCGTCCGACTCGAGCGGATAGTACTCATGCAAAACGTCGTTCATGCGAGTCTTGGCAAAAATCAAAACCTCGCCTGTTTTTATTATTTGAACTTTTAGATATTCCAATTCGGGATGCACTACGATTGCGGTGTTTGCAGGGAGCGTCCATGGCGTGGTTGTCCAAGCGAGAAAATACGTTTTCTCGGCTCCGACCACTTTGAACTTCACTGTTACGGACGGATCCTCATGATCCTCGTACGAATCCCCCATCGTTGTTTCGAAATTAGAGATCGGAGTGGAACAGCGTGGGCAATAAAGCGAAACGCGGCGGTCTTTGTATACGAGAGATTTTTTATAAAGCTCGGAAAATACCCACCACACGGACTCGATGTAATCGTTGTCCATGGTTTTGTACGAATTCTCAAAATCCACCCAACGACCAAGGCGTTTGATATAGCGATCCCATTCTTTCTCGTATGTGCCGACGGATGAACGGCACGCGTCATTAAATTTTTCGATCCCGAAATTCTCGATGTCACGCTTTGAATTCAAGTGAAGTTCTTTTTCAATGAGATTCTCGATCGGCAGTCCGTGGCAATCCCAACCCCAGCGCCGCAAAACGCGATATCCCTTCATGGTCCAATAACGCGGAACCGCGTCTTTGAGAGCGGACTGCAAAAGGTGGCCGTAGTGCGGCATTCCTGTTGCGAACGGAGGCCCGTCATAAAAAACAAACTCCTTTTTCTCGGATCGTTCCTCTATCGACCGCTCAAAAATCCGCTGCTTATCCCAAAAAGCGGCTATCTCTTCTTCCATCTGCGGAAAAGAAGGACGGGATGACGTTGGTTCTGGCATATATGATCGTTCAACGATAAACGATAATCGCTAAACGATCAACGCCCCTATCGTTATTTCGCAAACGGCTCCATTGCCAAAATATTATTGGCAGTCTTTCGCTTCAACGATCCTCCCTTTACCATCTCTTCAATCAAAACGTACAATTTCTTATTTGCCTTGCCAGCTAATGCGATCAAATCCCCCCGTAGAGCTCCGAGCTTATTATCAAGGTAGTCTTTTGTGACCATTTGGGATTCTATCTTATCAAATCTGCGGTCGATCGACTCGAATCGGCGATCAATTGACTCGAATCGTTGATCTACGGACTCGAATTTACAATCAACCGCTTCCGCGAAAGCATGAATCGCTTCAAGAATCTCGAACTTGGCTGTGTCCTCCATTTTTTTTCACTTCGTGAATTAATCGTATCCCACTAATATAGTGCTACCACGTTTATTCTCATCCATGCAACCGGCAATAAATACGCGAAAAAAACGGCTTATCCACACGGTCGAAAAAATGGTACACTGTAAAAATGAAACAACATCGCATAATAATTGGAGCGGATCACGCGGGCTTTGCGCTTAAAGAAAAAATAAAACGTTCGCTCGTCGCCGAACAAGTTGATATCCACGATCTTACGCCTGTCTTCGTTGAAGGAGACGATTATCCGAAAGTGGGATATGACGTTGCGCGCGCCGTATCAAAAAATCCGAAAGCGCGCGGCATCCTGGTTTGCGGAAGCGGAGTCGGCGTAACTATCGCCGCCAACCGCATCAAAGGCGCGCGAGCTTTTGACGCGCGCACGGTAGGAGAGACGGTACTTGCGCGCGAGCACAACGACGTAAACATCATTGCGCTTTCAGGATGGAAAACAAAAAACACCGAAGCGCTAAAAATGATCGAGGCATTCTTGAAAACGCCGTCTTCGAAATCCGCGAGACATCGAAGAAGGGTAAAACAATTGATGTAGTGGCGCGGTCTCCGCGCCCGGGCGGGACAAGCCCGCCCCTACACAGCATGAATCAAATAATCCCCGCCATCCTTGCGCACGACGAAAAAACGTTCCGCGAACGCGTCGCTCTTATGGAGGCGGATTTTCCGGTATTGCAGATCGACGTTATGGACGGGGCGTTCGTTCCGAATCGGACGTGGTTTGACGTGAACGTTTTGCGGCGGCTGAAAACATCCGCGCGATTTGAACTTCATCTCATGGTCATGGATCCAGGACGATACGTCGAGGAGACTTCGGACATTGAATCTGTGGTTCGCTACATTTGGCATCTGGAAGCACCGATCGACCACGCTGCGCAGATCGCTCGCGTACACGCTTTGCGAAAAGAGGCAGGTCTCGCCATCTCGCCGGAGACGCCGATTGATAAACTCGCGCAGTATGCGAAGTCGCTGGATGAAATACTCGTGATGGGAGCGTCGCCGGGATTTTCCGGACAAAAACTTCAGCCGCAATCAATAAAACGAGCCGCCGAAATTCATTCGCGCTGGTCGGATATACCGCTCGGATTCGACATAAACGTAAACGCTGAGACTATTCCTCTCTTACTCGCCGCCGGTATCAGCAGATTCTGCTCGGCAGGAGCAATCTTCAAAACGGACGATCCGGTGGCGGAGGGGAAGAAGCTGAAAAGCATCGTTCAAAAATAGTAGAGCGTCCGACAATTTACATTTCGTAACCAGTACTTTGCTGATAGAACATTTTTCCTGTATTGTAATAACTGTATGAGCGACTTTATTTCTATTTTGCAGTATTTCGGTATCACTCCAGACCGCGTCGTGCCGCTTGCTTTGGTCGTGAGCGTTATCCTTTTAGCTGGATATAAATTTCTTTCTCCAGTAAAAAAATCCATTTTAAGACTTACAAATGCATGTATAGAAATTCAAACAGTAATTGAAGGGAACGGGATAACATTGAGACACCATCTTGTTGAAGCACCCGGAAGCCCGTTGCGTCCAACTGAATACGGGAAAAAGTTAATCGTAGAAAGTGGCCTAGAAAAGATTTTAGATGAACAAGGCGTCGCCATAAAAGATCAGCTCAAAAAGAAACTCGGTGACAATGAAACTGAATACGATGTACAGGAAAAAGCGCGCAGCCTTCTACTTGAACTCAAAGAAAGCGAAATGATGAATCCTGTAAAAAAATACGCTTACGAAAACGGAATAAACGTTGACCTTATTTTCAAAGCAGGCGGACTTTGGTTACGGGATGATTTTCTTGGGAATCCTAGAAAAGCAAATAAAGAAGTCTAAACAACGGTTACTTTGCGTCATAAATAGATTCTGCACAGCTGACGCGATCTTCAAAGCAAGCGATCCGGTAGCGGAACCGCACTTAATGGATTATTTATATCCATTCAATGTTATCAAATTCCATCATCAAAATTGTTTGAAATTGGTCTCGTCCAACTAGATTGTTTGAAATTCATTTCGTCCATCAATTTGGCGTGTAGGCGATCTAGAGCATCGTCAGTCAGTCTGGCTTGTTCTTGCATGATCTTTGGCATTTTTTCTGTAAAGTAGGCAAGCAACAAAATCATAAAGTGGGTATACACGAGCGCAACAACTACAGCCACCTGAAAAGAGGTGAAGTACCAAACCAGGCCGACTATGATCGGCCAAAATAAAATCGGTCGTAATATTTTCATATTATTTTCTTCATCGATATTGAATTAGGATAGTAAGTATGATGACTCTTTCAACCCTTGCGATAAACTCTTCAGGAATTCTGCATTGTATCGACCGGTTTTTTTCATCTCTTTGAGTACAGTCGTCGCGTCTCTTGTCGCAGGTTCAACGAATGCCGTCTTGAAAAAAACCTTCTGCAGAGTCTCCAATGAAGCGGCGGCTTGAAGGAGTCGTCTATGTTCAAGTTTTGGAATCTTTACCATTTCATTGTTCATATGCGTAAAGCATAAGCGGTCATGCGACAAAAATCAATACTCGCGTACGGGACATCGGGCGGTTTTTTTGGTATGCTAATTTCATTATGTCTATTCGATCTATCTTTTTATCAATCTTCCCTGCCGTTATTCTATTGACAGGTATCCCGACTCGCGCCGCCACGCTCTCCCCCGGCGACCTCATAAAAGCGTCCGGCCCTTCCGTCTACTACTACGCGCAGGACGGGAAAAGGTACGTGTTTCCAACGGAGAAAACATACTTCACTTGGTACAGCGATTTCTCATCCGTCAAAACCGTGACGGATGGCGAGCTTGCGGCTCTCATGATCGGCGGGAACGTGACTTATCGTCCGACCGTGAAGCTCGTAAAAATTACGACCGATCCGAAAGTCTACGCGGTCGGACCGGGCAAGCAGCTGCGTTGGATCAAGACCGAAGCGCTGGCAACCGAATTGTACGGCGCGGCTTGGGCGACGATTGTGGAAGACATTCCGGATACATGTTTCATCAACTACACGATCGGCGCGGATATTTCCGTTGCAACGGATTATGATCGTTCATCGATATTAAGCGGCGCGGACACGATCCAATCGACATTCACAGTGGCAACGCCTTCTCCGACGCCATCCCCTGCTCCGGCTCCCACCACGACTTCAACCGGCGGGCTTCAACTGTCGGTATCGAAAGCAACCGTGCGCGCGGGTGACATCGAAACGCTCACGGCTGTAGCGACCTCGACTTCGGGCATATCAAAAGTGGACTTGTTCTTCGACGGAGTTCTCATACAATCATGCAATTATTCTCCGTGCGCGGGAGACGTACAAATTCCTTTATCCGGTACCAAATCATCCTATGTTGCGGAAGCGAAATCAACTGCGATAGATTCGACCGTAAGAACGCAGACATTGCAAGTCGCGCTGGAGACCGGTTCAAGCGGCCTCGTATCCATCACCGTCGATCGCGCTATTATCAGACAAAATCAATTGGCCGGAATCACGATCGACGCGGATGTTTCGATAGCCGTTCTGCGAACCGACATATACAGGGACAACGTATCCGTGAAAGCTTGCGCGTCCAGCATACGCCAATGCCGATGGAGCGAACAGCTTACGGAACCCGTTGGAACGGTTTATGACTACTACGGAAAAGTCACGGACACGCTCGGACGAACCTACCAATCCGCGCATAAAACCGTTACAATAAGCACGAACGATTCTCCAATGGTAACCGTGAGCGTCGGAAAGACTTCCATAAATAAAGGTGAGGCGGTAGACGTAACCGTTTCGGCGAGCGATGATGACGGAATAACGCAAATCGAAATCCTGAAAGACGGTTCCGTGATCAAAACGTGCCAAAACGGCGCTCCGTGCACTCTTATAACCGGGCCTTGGCAGGAAGCCGGTACGCTGCACTTCAACGGACGAGCAACGGATGCGCTGGGTCTGACCGCTACAAATGGAGATACGATGGTAACTGTAAATTAATAATTTATTCTTATTCTTCATAGAATTACTATATGCGCAATTTCTTAAGCCGTTTCCTTGCGATAGCCGTAAGTACCGCGTCGCTCGCGCTTCCTTTTGCCGGAAACGCAACCACGACCAGCGCCTTCTCTACAGGCGACCTAATCCGCGGCGTCTCGATTAACACCGTGTATTATTTCGCGCCGGACGGCAGGCGATACGTCTTCCCGAACGAAAAAACGTACTTCACTTGGTATACGGATTTCTCGAAAGTCAAAACGATCGCGGACTCGCAATTGGGGTCGATTCCGCTCGGATCCTCAAACGTAACATATCGTCCGGGAGTTAAAATGGTGAAAATCACAACCGATCCGAAAGTGTACGCCGTGGATCAAGGAGGAGTCCTCCGCTGGGTCCCGACGCAAGAGATGGCGGAGACTCTTTACGGACTCAACTGGAAACAAAAAATCGAGGACGTTGCGGATTCATTTTTCGTGAACTACAAAGTCGGCACGGCTCTTGAACAGTCATCCGATTTTACGCCCGCCAACGTAACCACGCAGACGCCAACAATCGCAGCGGATAAACAATTCGATGAAACCATGGTCACGATCACTGTCGGAGGAGTTTCAACAGGGTTCGTGCCCGTTTCGACAACCGTCAAAAAAGGATCAACGGTGGTTTGGACGAATCGAGATATCAACGACCACACCGTCGTCGGCAGTTCGATCGACTCAGGAACGCTGCGACCGGGAAATTCTTACAGTAAAAAGTTCTCTACCGTGGGCTCGTTCGACTACCACTGCGGTATCCATTCGAGCATGACAGGAACCATTAACGTGGTGGAATAACTTAAAATAGAACCTTCTGATTTAAGAGAACGTCATTGCGAGGAGTAGCAACGACGTGGCAATCCAACCATTCCCGTCATTGCGAGGAGCGAACACGCGACGTGGCAATCTTTCAGAGTAAATTTTCTTATAAAGATTGCCGCGTCGCACAAGCCTCCTCGCAATGACGGAGGGGATAGAT
>CAZQNT010000039.1:0-384 GCA_964595075.1 uncultured Gammaproteobacteria bacterium
GTCGCCAAGGCAGCGGTCGAACAGGCGCAGGCGGCATACGACAAGGCGGTCGCGGATTTGGAGTCGAGCAAGCGAACGACGGCGGATGCCGTAAACACAGCGCGTATTAACCTACAAACAGCGAAAAACAATCTCGACAATCAGGATGCCATCGTAACTCAAAACGTTCGCAATTCATACGACTCTGCGGTTACGACGCTTAAGTCGACTCTCGGTCCGCTCGAAACCGGTTTGACCGATGGAGACGCGATATGCGGAGTGGATAACACCGCGGCAAATCAATCGTATAAGAATGTTCTTGGATTTTTGGACTCCGGTTCCATGACCAGGGCGCAGACGTCTTATCAAGCAGCCAAGGCGGCAAAAATCAAAGCGGAAGCCGCC
>CAZQNT010000039.1:394-7194 GCA_964595075.1 uncultured Gammaproteobacteria bacterium
GCTTTCTTCCGCGTCAACGCCGGAGCAGATCGTGGCAGCCGCAACATTAGATCAAACGGCGATAACGCTCGTCCAAACTTTTTTGAAGGATGTTCAAAAGGTTCTTTCCGCCAGTTTGACGAACTCATATTTCACGACAGCGGATCTCGCGGCAAAAACGAACACGATCAATGCGGATCTCGCCAGCGTTTCAACGCAAAGCTCCGCAGTGCTATCCGCGCAGCAGACGATCACCGGCGCCGGGCTGACAAAGACCAAAACACTGTCCGAATTAAATGACGCTTATCAAGCGGCGCAGACCGCTTATGCAACGGCGATTACAAACGCCGATGTGAATGTGCGTACGGCGGAAACCAACGTAGCGATTCAAAAAGCCGCGCTGGATTCCGCCGTCGCATCGCTCGATTTGAAAAAATCCCCGCCGCGCGCGGTAGACGTCGCGGCATTGCGCGCTGCCGTAGATCAGGCCGTCGCCGCTTATGAGAAAGCCAAAAACGATCTGAAAAACGTCGAGATAATAGCGCCGGTTGACGGAATCATATCGGACATAGTCCCAAGCGTAGGAGAACAGATCCCGATCAACTCAACAGTAATCAGCATGGTTGGCGTTCAAAGTTATGAAATCGAAGCCGAGGTTCCGGAAGCGGATATCACAAAGATCGCGGTAGGGCAGTCAGCGTCCACGACTCTTGATGCATATGGCGATGAGGTCTCATTTTCAGGAACCGTAACCGTGAAAGATCCGGCTGAAACACGCATTCAAGACGCTATTTACTATAAGATTCATTTCATGATCGATCCGGCAGGGCACGAAGTAAAACCGGGCATGACCGCCAATGTTACGATCATTACAGATCGCGCCGACAACGCTCTCGTGATTCCGCTCCGCGCGGTGAGGACTGATTCAAATACCGGAGAAAAGACCGTGCGTATACTTGTAGGATCGGCAATTGAAACCCGAACCGTGCAGCTTGGACTTAGAGGCGACGATGGAATCGTGCAGGTAAAGAACGGACTCAAGGAAGGCGATGCGGTCATAGTCGGCGAAATCACGTCGGGCACATGACGGACATAATCAAGGTCGTGGACCTGAACAAACAGTACGAAAACGACGAGGTGATTACCCCGGTTCTTCATGGAGTGACTTTCAATATTAATAAAGGGGAGTTCGTGGCGATCATGGGTCCGTCCGGTTCGGGAAAATCCACGCTCATGCACATTCTTGGTTTTTTAGACACGCTTACTACCGGAAAATATTTCTTTGAAGAACGCGATGTAACGACCCTCGACGAAGACGAGTTGGCTCGAATGAGGGGGGAGAAAGTGGGTTTTATTTTTCAGGCCTTCAATCTTTTGCCGAGAACCACTGTGTTGGAAAATGTAAAACTTCCTCTTCTGTATTCCGATGTATCACTTCGTGAAAGAGATAAGATGGCTCGCGAAGCGATCGATTCCGTTGGTCTTACTCATCGCGTAAACAATCTATCAAATCAACTTTCAGGCGGAGAACGTCAGCGCGTTGCAATCGCCCGCGCGTTAATTCGCAATCCGTCAGTAATTTTTGCGGATGAACCCACCGGTAATCTTGATTCAAAAAGCGGCGTTCAAGTTATGGGGATTTTGCAAAAACTTAATATCGAACAAGGACGCACCATTATACTTGTGACGCACGAGACTTACACGTCCGAACACGCGCAGCGCATATTACATATCAGGGACGGGCTTATACACGCGGATGTTCCTGTGAAAAATCGCCGTATCGCCGACGGTAAAGAGGAGTTGCTGAAATAAACATGCGTATACCGGATCTTGGCAGAAGCTCGCTGCAGAGTCTTGGCAGGACTAAGGGGAGGTCCGCTTTGACCATGCTCGGAATAATTATCGGCGTCATGTCCGTAATTCTCGTGTTGTCCATCGGAGAGGCGGCAGAGCGTCAGATACTTGGGCAGATCGCAGCATTCGGATCCGACGTTGTGTTCGTACGCAACGGTCCGACAGAGAGCTCCGGACATCCAACACCGTTCTTCAAGGAAAGCATCACGTTTCGCGACGTTCGCAGACTGGAATCTTATCCATGGGCGACAATTGTAGTAGGAAAAGTCGTGCAACAAGACGAAATAGTCGCTCAAGGCATTACTACGAAAGCGCAAATAATCGGAACAATGCCCGGCGAGTTATATCTGACAACTACCCCTGTAGCCGTTGGATCTTTTTTATCACTATCCGACGTTGAAAGCCGTTCTCGCGTCGCGGTTTTAGGAACAGACGTTGCTCGCGCGGTATTCGGTTCGGAAGATCCGATCGGAAAAACGATAAAAGTTAACAGCGTTCCGTTTCGCGTTATTGGCGTCATGGCTCGCGCGGGTTCGAGCGGTTTTTTCAATCCGGATCGCGCCGTATACATTCCGGTCACGTCGTCGCTCGACGCGTACAATAAAAAATATCTCACGCTAATACAAGTAAAAACTTCATTTCAAGATATAGGAGAAGGAGTAAACCGAATCGCCGTCGCTATGCGTGACAGGCACGGGATAGACAACCCATCGGGAGATCCCACGAAAGATGATTTTAATTTGTTGACGCAGGAAGACATGATAAAGACGGCGTCGACCGTGACCGGGATTTTGCAGATTTTATTGTCGTCTATCGCCGCTATATCGCTCTTGGTCGGAGGCATCGGCATAATGAACATAATGTACGTTACGGTGACCGAACGCACTCGCGAAATCGGTTTAAGAAAATCCTTGGGCGCAAAACAAGGCGACATACTTAACCAGTTTTTGTTCGAGGCGGCGTTACAGACTTTGGTCGGCGGTATGATCGGAATCATTCTCGGAATTCTGTTTTCGTGGTTGGGAATTTCTATAATCAGTAAATATCAAGCCGGATGGGATTTTGCAGTTTCCATACGCGGCGTTCTGTTAGGCCTCTCAGTTTCCGCGGCAATCGGCATTATTTTCGGTTACTTTCCGGCGAGACGCGCGGCTCATCTCAACCCGATCGACGCATTGCGGCGCGAATAGATTATGAAATTACGAGACCTGCTGCCGCTTTCATTATCCGCCATTCTTGTAAATAAGGCGCGGTCCGCATTGACGATGCTCGGTATTATTATAGGAATCGCAGCCGTAATTCTTATGGTTTCCGTGGGGCAGGCGGCGCAAAGCTATCTTTTATCGCAAGTCGCGAGTTTCGGAAGCGATTTCATCGCTGTTGCGAACGGAAAAGGGGACGAGGCGCGTGGAGGGGCGCCGAATCCTACCCTCAAACAGACCCTTACGTTTCAGGATTTTGAAAAAGTAAAAGCATTGCCTTGGCCGAATGGAGTGACCGGAGAACTGATCGCGCGCGACCTGGTTTCATACGGCGGTGAAGATAAATTGACTTACGTAACAGGCGCGACTCCCGATGATCCGATGATTTTTAATCTCGTAATGGATCGCGGGACGTATTTTTCGGAAAACGATCTTTCAAGTCATGCGCGCGTCGTCGTATTGGGTTCGAAAATCGTAGATAAACTTTTCGGGCAGGAGGATCCGCTCGGGCGCACGATCAAAATCGCCAAACGGCCTTTTCGCGTAGTAGGCACTTTCAAACCTGCCGGAACCATATTTTTCAGCGACGCGGACGATCAGGTGTATATTCCCGCAACGTCCGCTATGGATTTGTATAATAAGACGAAGCTCGATTACATCGCAATAAAAGCGGGGACCACGATTTCGATTTCACAGGCGAAAGAGCTTATACGAGTTACGCTGCGAGACGCGCACGACATAAACAACCCGAACGGTATTTTATCGAAAGACGATTTTCAGGTGACGACGCAAGAGGATGCTATACAAAGCGTGGCGATGATCGGTACGATTCTTCAAATCCTTCTGGGATCAATCGCGGGTATCTCGCTCGTTGTCGCTGGTGTCGGAATAATGAACATCATGTATGTCACAGTAACCGAACGCACTCGCGAAATCGGTTTGAGAAAGGCGATAGGCGCGCGGAATAAGGATATTTTGGGACAGTTTTTAGCCGAAGCCATCATCTTGACGCTGACCGCGGGTACGATCGGAGTAATCGTAGGGATATTATCCGGATGGGCTGCGATAGCCGTAATTTCCGAATATCAAACAGGATGGACGTTCGCGATTCCATGGAACGGCGCATTTCTCGGTTTCAGCGTATCCGTCGCGATCGGCGTCGTCTTCGGCTATTTCCCGGCGCGAAAAGCCGCGAAATTAAATTCGATCGAGGCTCTACACTTTGAATAGTCATCTACGTTTCTAAAACGTGATATACTAAAATCACTATGAAACAAAATAATATCGCTCTTTTCGCTTTAAGAGTTTCGTTGGGGTGTGTGTTTTTTTACGCCGGTATTAGTAAAATAATGAACCCGGCGTGGTCTGCTGGGGAATACCTTTCAAGTGCCGTGACGTTTAAGGGAATGTACCAATGGTTAGCAAGCCCGGGAGTGCTTCCGACCATAAATTTTATTAACGAATGGTCGCTTCTTTTGCTCGGCATCGCTCTTATTCTCGGTATTTTTGTGCGTCTTTCCTCGTGGCTCGGAGTAGTTTTGATGTCACTGTATTATTTTCCGATACTTTCTTTCCCGTACGTAGGGAAGAATTATTTTTTAGTCGATGAACACGTGGTGTTTATTATCTGTCTCATTCTATTGGCGTCTGCGCGAGCAGGTCGAATTTGGGGACTCGATGCGATAATAGCCAAGTCGTCATTTGGAAAAAGACGACCTAAGTTGCAGAACGCGTTGGGGTAGTTTACTTTAGCAACGAACCAACGATCACTCCGGCGGTAATCGCGATCCCGCCCAGTATTAACATGCGTAAACCGCTTTTCAGAATATTTACGTGAAAATATCGCGCGCTGACAGAACCGAGCAGAAACAGAGAGATTAGCGAGGCGATGATTGAAATGTAGAATGCTTGATCGGTATCGAAAATGAGATATGGAGTAAGAGGAACGAATCCGGCAAGAAAATACGAGAACAGCATTATTACTCCCCCTGCCAACGGAATGCGCATCGATCTTCCGTTTTTAAATACGAATTCTTCGGCGGACGATTCCGAAAGAACGCTACCAACGCCCATTGAAAGCGCCTCGACTACAATAAGAATCATTCCTGTGAGAAAGACCGTTTTTCTTCCAACGTCGGCTATTGCGATTCCAGATATCAAGCCAACCGTGGAAACGAGACTGTCTTCGACCCCGAAAATAAAGTTTCGTAAATATGCGGCGCTCTCTCTCTTTGTTTGTTTCGGCATATGTATATTATAGCAGAAGGAGGTCACTTCTATTTTAGAAGTTCCTCTTTTTCTTTTTTTGTAAGTCCCTTGATATAAGCTTCGCGCTTCCTCGCTTCGCCCTCAGTCTTGTACGATTCCGTTTTTACGAGCGTCACGGGGCCGTGAGATCGAGTATATTTTGCGCCTTGGCCGGAGTTGTGTTTTTTTATTCTTTCTATAACGTCAATAGCGATCCCGGTGTAAAGAGAGTTGTCTGCGCAGCGAACTATATAGACATGCCATTTGTTCATGAACAAATGGCATGATATCACCTCCGTGATCTTACGGAGGTTTTTATTTTACCGACGCACAATTCTCCAGGGCGACAGATAGTATCAGCCCCATGTTTAAGTGCATCGGTTTCCAATAGATTTGTAAGTTTTTTGATAATATCCGCCAATTCCGTCGCTTTGGCGCGAAGATCTTTTAACGCAACGCGATTTGAATTATCCGCTTGCATCGACTCAATAGTCCAGAGGATGGAAGTTAAAGGCGTTCTAAGCTGATGCGTCAACATCGAAATGAATTGCTTTTGATTTTTATAAAATTCGTTCTCCAGTTGAAGAGCGTCCAAACGGTCTATAAACGATGAAATGAGTTTTATGTTTTTTTCAGTTTCGTATTCGTTGACGATGTTCAATAATTTTTCCTTTGACCACGGAGTAGCCATATCATTTCTTTTTTAAGTATTGTCCGGTTTTAACTTGTGATAAGGCCGCTATGTTATATTCGATATTCGCTTTTTCTATAAGCGATCCGTGTTGCGGGGCAATTAGATCGAGTTTTAATTTACTGAAAACCTTCATCTGGTTTTTGAGTATGTCTCCGGGAGGCATATACGTTGAATGAAAGCGGTCCATTGCTTTTGGATACGCATCTCCCGCGTATAGGTTCCAATTCTCGTAGTAACTGCCGAAAATATCCGACGAAAAGAGCGTTTTATTGACCGGATCATAAGTTACGAACGCGCCGGGCGCGTGCAGATATGGAGTTTTTATGAATTGGAATTCCCGTCCGTTGAATTTCAACGGCCCTTCTTCCACGAGCCGGTATGGCGACTTAAATCCTATGTAGTTCGTGAGTAGCGACGCGCGTTCGGTCGTGATGACGCGCAGGTTCTTGTTGTCGATTATTTTTTCAAAAACCGGCACGTTTGCTGCCAAATCCGGGTCTTGATGGTGAATTACGATATATTTTATCTTGTTTGGTTTTATTATGGAGGTTACCTTTTGAGCGACAGTCGGAAAATGAGGTACCGATCCAGGGTCAATCAGGATTCCTTCATCTCCAACTTTTATGAGATACGGATGGCAGTGGAAATTTGCGGCGGGATCGTAGAATCCGAGCCAGTAAATATCCGGCGCGATCTCGATCGCTTTGGAGTAGTCGAATTTTGGCATAATATTTTTTTATTGCGTTTTTCTGTCATTGCGAGGAGGCTTGTGCGACGTGGCAATCTTTATAAGAGATTTACTTTGAAAGATTGCCGCGTCGTTG
>CAZQNT010000040.1:0-5538 GCA_964595075.1 uncultured Gammaproteobacteria bacterium
CTCGCCGCTCGACGAGGACGAGACGGTTGAGGTACTCGATCGAGGGCTTCACGGGGATCTCGGGGATCGAGGCAAGGTACTCCTCGAAGGTACTCATATTGAGATCGCTGCCGAAGCCCTTGTCCCACAAGACTTTGGCTTGGCGGGTTCGGGGATCGTCCGTTGCCTGATCCACGGCGGCGTTGTCGCGGTAGCCGCCGATGCGCTCACTGACGAGCCGGTACTTCCCCTCGATGATGGCCTGAGCCGCCTTGCGGTCGATCTCTCCGGTGCCCAGCTTGCCCATGATCTTCGTCGCTTGAGCGAGCGTTGCTTTTCTCATTTTCTCTCTCCGGTCCCTTCAAGCTTTCATGCAAACGGGCACAGACCATTCCGCGTGTCGCTTGCAAATGGCTTCGGGGCGTTTTGCGCTAAAAAAGCGCGGTGTTTCATTAAGAAAGATCTGCCGCATGTATATCAAAAAACTCTCCCCTTGTCAAGAATGCTTTGCTCAACAAAAATCCCCCGAAATATTCGGGGGGTTTTTGTTTTGATCAACTCGGCGCTGACTGCGGACTTGGTATTCCAAAATAAGGATAAGACGATTTTGTATTAATATCAAATTTTTCAACCTACAATTCAAACGTCAAAGTGCCGCCAACTCCTCCAGCCTCCACTTCAGCGTCTCGCTGGAAAACGACAAACGGTACGCGTTCGCTTCATCCGAAACGGAAAAAATATACATCTTCTCGCGCCCTTGGCGTTCGGTATGCACGAGATTGATTTTCTTGATTTGATAATACCTATTCCCCCACTTGAAAGTCATGGGTTCGACGCAGTCCCTTCTAAATGCGGCTAATACTTCAATTGGTTCAGTAACTCTGGAATACATACATTTAGTGCCTAGTTCCTAGTGCCTAGTTCCTAGTGCCGAGTGCCGAGTGCCGAGTGCCGAGTTTGCAGAGACGACATGAATCCACGAATTATACGAGCGACTTCGTCTGTCAGAGTTTGCGCCTGAAAAAAATCATCATCTGACATATAATTTAAATCTTTAGCAAGATACATCATCGATTTAACTTCAGCGCATGAGGCTTTAGAAATATTCAAATATCTCATGAACTCCTTTGTTCCATTCCGTTCATAGCCTTCGGCAATATTATTCATCACAGAAACAACGGCGCGCTGGATCTGATCCTTGAATCCAAAATCTTTACAGTGCTTAAAACGAATATATACAAAACTAGTTAATTCTCGAGCCTTTTGCCAAGCTATAATATCTTCGAAACATTGTATCTTCATATTTTTAGTTTCAAAACTCGGCACTCGGCACTCGGAACTTTTCATCTAAAACTCCGTATTACTGCCCTAACCACCCCCTGAATCAACGGGTCGTAACAATAAATCGGTTTCATGGTGGAATTCGCGGGCTGGAGTCGGATTCGATCTCGTTCGCGATAGAATCTTTTTAGTGTCGCGTACGCGTTATCGAGGAGCGCTACTACAACGTCGCCATTTTTCGGCGATGGATTGCGCTCGACAACCACGTAGTCGCCGTCGAAAATTCCGTCTTCGATCATGGAACTTCCTTTTACGCGAAGGACGTAGGAATTTGCGGAATCCGGCGCGAGATCAACCGGCACGGCGATGGTTTCGCGTTCTTCTACCGCTTCGATTGGAACCCCTGCGGTGATGAGACCTGTAAGCGGCAACAAAACGCTCCTCCCCCACTTCACCGCCTTATCCGTTGGCTCAAGATCGCGAAACGTGGCGCCGTTGGCTCGTAAAAATCCTCGCTCGCGAAGCGCTTGGATGTGCACGTGAACCGTAGAAGGAGACGCGAGATTGAGTCCTGACGCGATCTCGCGAAACGAAGGTGGAAATCCTTTCTCATGTATGAACGACACGATGAAGTCTAGGACTTCTTTTTGCTTGGGCGTCAGAGGAAGCATGTTTTGGGGAAGTAAGTAGTGAATAGTTGGTAGTGAGTAGTCGTAGGGGCGGGCTTGTCCCGCCCTCCCCTCGTATGGGCGTATCCTTGCGATCGCCCCGCATTCTTGCGATCGTCGATCAAGCGTCCACGCAACTTCGTCGCGTGTGGGCGAACACAAGGTTCGCCCCTACCGAACAATGCCATGCATCTTGCAGATCGTCCTAGTGATGTTATAGAACAAGAATAGAACAATTTAGAAACTGCGTCAATAGGAACTTATCCACAATTTTACTTCTGTCCGGTCATTGACAAGTGCGCAAAAAAATGAGAGCCCTATATGTGAGGGTCGATATCGATTCGTGCGAAAAAAATAATTTGTAACTCTTCACTCTATGTTTCGCCTCATGCATTCTTGGCGGCTGGTTTGCCGCGCCTTGTTCATCTCTTTGCTTACAATCTCACCCATATACGCAGCCATCGTCAACGCGGCGCCGCATATCGTAATTGGAGAGGTAGCATGGTCCGGTTCTTCCGCCGGAACTTCCGACGAGTGGTTGGAAATCTGGAATTTGGACGACGCGGATCTTGCAATATCAGGATTCACTCTCATTGGCGCAAGCAGCCAACCCATCGTTTTTCCCGCGGATACAACCGTTCCATCGCGCGGCTCATTCCTCATATCGAATTATTCTGACACGGATCCGAAAAGCGCTCTTAACGCTGTTCCTCAATTAGTAACCACCGTGGTCTCCCTCTCAAATTCATCGCTGAGTATCGTGCTGAAAGACGCTTCCGGAAACGAACTCGATCGCGTTGGAGACGCCGGACTTCCGTCAGCCGGAACAAGCGGAGAAATTAAAGCTTCCATGATACGCAACGGTGATTTATGGGAAACCGCGACAAGCTCCGAAGGGTTTGACGCAGGCCGCGCTGATTTAGGAACTCCGGGAGTTTGCGACGGATGCAAAACGCTTCCTCCGGTGATTCCACCGTGCGCAGCCGTAGCGCCAACGCCGGCGACGCTCACAATCCCGCCTCCGGCGATTAATCCGGTTCAATCCCCCGTCGCACCGTCTCCTGTCACTACAACCACGATGGCTACTTCGAGTACCGTGACGACTATCGTAACGTCAACAGACGCGATAACAACGGAAACGACGATTCCTACAAATCAACCGACGGTGACATCCACTACCACAACCATAAATTCGTCCGCAGCAATCAGTCCTCCAACAACGCCGCCAAGATACGACCTTCTTCGTCTGAACGAAATACTTCCGCAACCGGAATCCGGAAACGAGTGGGTGGAGGTAACGCTGCTCGAGAGCGGCGCGAGCGTTCCGCTATCCGGGACAGTAATCCGCGATAGATCGAGCGTCGTCTACACGTTCGCTACAGGAACGCTCGACGCCGACCATCCGTTCATCCGCGTAAATCTTTCAAGCTCGCGACTAAACAACGACGGAGACGACGTGACGCTCGTCGATCCGAACGGAAATATTCGCGACGCGCTCACGTATCTCAATTCCACAAAAGGGAAAAGTTGGTCGCGATTTCCTGACGCGGCTGGAGAGTGGGTCACGACCGATCCGACTCCGGAATTTCAAAACGCGGCGCCGCAAACCGCGACACCCGAAAATACAGTTGCGACGCCTCCTGAACCGGAACCCGCGCCAACCGAAACAACACAAACGATTTCAACTCCGATAGAATCCGGAACCGTTGAGACGACAATCGAATCCGTTCAAATAAACTCCTCGCCCGTAGTGCCGGTAGTGGTTGGTTCTAAAAAATCCATTACTTCAAAAATCGCTTCTTCATCAAAAACAAAACAAAAACCAAAAATAACAATCAAGTTGGCATCCGCGCAAACTACCGCATCATTAATAACATTCGATATGACACACAACGACGAATACCACGGAGTACGCGTGCAACTCACAGGAACGGTCGGCTCCCCTTCCGGACTCATACCCGGCCACGGATTCATCCTAAACGCTCCGGATGGTCGCGGACTTCTAGTGCGAATTCCAACCACAAAAAAATTGCCCACCCAAGGCACATCGCTCAACCTCACAGGCACGCTTCTATTTCAAGACAGCGGAGACGTCTATCTTAAAATGGCGGCTAAAGACGACTGGACCATTGAACCGGAAAATACGAACGTGAATCCGCGAGCCGTTGATCTTCTTGCGCCGAAATCCGAAGACGCGTGGAGCTTGGTATCCGTCACCGGAGTTGTGCGTACCGTCCGCGGACAAATTATAACGATCAACTCTGACGGAATGGACGTTGAAATCGGAATAAAACCCGTGGTGGATTATCGAGCCGCAAGAATACTCGCGGGTGATACCATAAACGTCATGGGTCTTTTGGAACCCGGCCGCGACGTACAACGGATTCTATTGCGTGACGCGGACGATATCAACATTTCTGCGCACGCGAAACCAAAAATCTCGGATAACGCGCAAAGCGCCATACCTAAATGGGCGCCTATCGGCGCTGCCGGGCTTGCCATCGCCGGAACGGAAAGCGTAAAACACATGAGAAAGCGCAGAAAAATACGCGCGCTTGAAAAGATCGTGCAAACAGATCTTAATACTACTATATGAATACACGCCTTTCACTCATTGCGGTCGCGTCCGTTCTAACGCTTCTTGGCGCCGGATGTTCTTCACAATCACAAGAAACGCCGCAAAATGTAGCGGACAAAATCGAAAAAACTACAGGGCAGGAAGCGCGGTATTGTACGGAGGAACCAAAAGAAAACGACATCGGCTCCATTGAGTATCCAATCGCTCCGGCATATTGGAACATGCCGCATATCGGACAAATCTTCACTGCCATGGATTGCAAAAATTCGGATCGGGCAAATATGATCCAATGGATGAAAGACGGAAGCTACACCGCCGGCGTCACCCTCTCATGGGGTGACGGCCGGCCGTCGGAAGAAATGCGATCGCTTCTAATAGAAATCGGCTTTACGGAAACAACGCCCGGCCTATGGCAAAACGAAGCTCCGATTTCTTTAAATGATCTTGAACTACTACGAATCATGTTGCAAAAAACCAAGCAAGAAAAAATGCCGGAATACGAAGATTGCATGGATTGCGGGTAAGGCTACTGAAACACTCAATCATTATGAAAAACGCAAAACTTGAACCAACGATAAGAGATGTAATAGTTGTTATCGGCGATACCGAGAAACGCCTGATGAAAGAAATTGATAAATCCGCGGAACGAACGGAAACAAAATTGATGAAAGAGATTTCGAGGTCGGCGGAACGGACGGAGAATAAATTGATGGGAGAGATAGCAAAGTCCGCAGAACGAACCGAGGCAAAATTGATGGGAGAAATCTCGAAGTCCGCGGAACGGACGGAGAATAAATTAATTGGAGGGATAGCAAAGTCCGCAGAACGAACCGAGGCAAAATTGATGGGAGAAATCTCGAAGTCCGCGGAACGGACGGAGAATAAATTAATTGGAGGGATAGCAAAGTCCGCAGAACGAACCGAGGCAAAATTGATGGGAGAGATATCGAAGTCAGTTGAAGGATCGGAGAAGAGACTGATGGGAGAGATATCGAAGTCAGTTGAAGGATCGGAGAAGAGACTGATGGGAGA
>CAZQNT010000040.1:5638-6899 GCA_964595075.1 uncultured Gammaproteobacteria bacterium
GATGGCAAAATCTGCGGAACGGACTGAGACTAAATTGATAGGAGAAATCACGAGGTCTATTGAAGGATCGGAGAAGAGACTGATGGGAGACATGACGAAACTACTAGATGAACGAATCGACGAAGTTCTTGAAACTATTAATAATTTCTCTTCGGGCGTCGATGAACGGTTCGCGCAGATGGATTATCGATTAGACGGTATGGATAAACGTCTCACGGGGGTTGAGACTCGCCTTACAGGAGTCGCATCCTTCATGGTCACTAAAGATTATCTCGACGACAAGCTTGCAAATCTACGAGCCGATCTCGTGATACTTGCGCGCAAGGGAAACCAAAAGCTAAGCGAACTGATAGACGGACTGGTAAAAAAAGGGTCTCTTACACACGACGTTGCGAGGCGCATTCTCGCAATGGAACCGTTCCCGAATTAATACATAAAAGTGGATTTCAAAACCACCTACGCGCTTGCATCCCACGCTGTTTATTGATAATCTCTCTGCGCAATAGATAAAAAGGCGGGCCTGCCCGCCGAAGCTTCAGCGCAGGCGGGTATCGTATAGCGGCTATTATGCGTCCTTGCCAAGGACGAAATGGGGGTTCGACTCCCCCTACCCGCTCCAACAAAAACGTTCCGATTTGTCGGAACGTTTTTGTTTTGAAATCGGAGGATCAATAAACCAAGACAGAAGCGTCATGGCGCGGGCTATCCAGATTCGACCGGTTGGAGAGACGTGGGCGCCGATGTTCGCGCCGAGAGGAGGACAGTGAGAACAGTAAAATAATGAAAAAGCCGGAATCTACGTGAGCCCCGACAACTGTCAAAGTGTAGATACCGGCTGCGCCACGTGACGCGAAGCGTTTTACGTGGCCAAGTGGGACCGGAGGAACCAAGGTCCGACCTGTCCGCCTTTGGCGGAAGACCAAGGTTCCTCCGAGCCCCAAGTGTCTCCCGACACGCTATTTGAATAATGCGATCGGGATCCCGACTTCATATCGGGACGAGTGCCGAGCTACTCCCTGACGAACGACGGCACAGCCCAGTCCGAGCGGTAGTCGTCGTACCAGCCGTCGCCCAGCCTGATCCCGCGAGCGCCGCGGCCGAAATGGACGTGCGGCACGCACTGCCACGGGCGCTCGCCGGAGATGTTGACCTCGTAGCCGGGAGCCCACGCATACGGCACGTTCTCGCCGTCCATGGCCTTGATCCACTCGGGGTGGAGCATGGCGGAGGCGAGGATGCCGGCGTGGGGCGACTTCTCGGG
>CAZQNT010000041.1:0-1597 GCA_964595075.1 uncultured Gammaproteobacteria bacterium
GTGTGGACGCGCGTACGTCCGCCGCTTCTTCGGCGAGCGTTGTGTCGCGTTCATGCCCGATTGCTACCAGCGTTGGAATCTTCGACGCGTAAACAGCGCGCACCACCAGTTCGTCATTAAACGCCATTAGCTCTTCAAGAGATCCTCCGCCACGAGTCAAAACCAACGCGTCGTATTTTTTCGTCTGCGCGGTTTGAATCGCGGATACTATGTCTCTCGGCGCGCGTTCGCCTTGCACCAGAACGTGATAAAGATCAATTTCGATTCCACCCCATCGTTCGGACAAGATCCTGATAAAATCTCCATACGCTGCGCTTTCCCGTGATGCAACAAGAGCGATGCGCTGCGAAAATCGCGGCAACTCGCGCTTGCGGGACGGATCAAAAATCCCCTCTTTTTCCAAACGAGCGTGTAATAAAGCCAGAGCTTTTTTCAACGCTCCTTCGCCGGCAAGCTCAATCCGTTCGGCGGATAAGGAAAATTTTCCATACTTGGGATAAACCCGTGGCAACCCGATTACACGAACTTTTATCCCATCTTCAATCGGAACGTGAAGATTCCAAACCGGAAGAAACACGTTCACGAGCGCCTTATCGTCTTTCAAATCAAACGAAACCCACTGCCCCTGCGATACGCGATATCCAGAAACCTCACCCTCGACTCCAACCTCTTCCGTACTCCAAGACTCCTTCAACACGAAGTTGACGGTATCTATAAACTCACTGACTTGAAGGATTCGCATTATGGTAGTGTTATATGACCTTGCAAGATTTGATCTTTAAGAGACGAATCCGAAATTGACGCGATTTCGCGCAATCGCGACTTCAATTCTTCTCCTTTCAAAAAGCGAGGTTGGCTCTGTTCTATCCATACAGGAAAAAGATCGATTCCTATTTCATCATCCGACAACGAAAGCTCGACGGCCAAACCCTTTCTTGTCTCATCCGACCAATTTTGATCGAAAACGAAATTGCCTAGCGAGTAAACAATTGGGCGTCCCTTAATAATTTCAATTCCTTGCGTCCAGTGAGGATGTCCTCCGATTACAATATCGGCGCCGTGATCCACCAGCCACGCGGCGCGCGATTTTTGGCGATCAGTCGGATAGTCTCGATATTCCTCGCCCCAGTGCATGAACACAATAACCGTGTCAGCGGCGCGCGCTGCGTTCATTACGCCGGCGGCGGCTTTCTCGTCAATTCTATCCGAAGTTTCGTTGAATCCCACAAGCGCGATGGATCTGCCGCGAACGCGCATGATGGCGAGCGAAACAGAGCTCTCCCGCACTTCGTCGCCGAACGCCGCTATTCCGCCTGCGCTCAGCCGCGCGCGCGATGCCACGGCTTCACTCTCGCCCTGATCCCAGCCGTGGTTATTCGCCTGAGATGCGGCATCGAATCCGACAGAGCGAAGCATGGAAACGCGAGACGATGGAAAAGCGAAATCAATTGATTTTTCCGGCGGCAAACGTTTATCCGTCACTGGTCCCTCAAGATTCATTATTCTTAAGTCCGCCTCGGAAAAACGACTATTTTTCGCGATAAACCTAAACGGATAAGCGTTGTCTTTAGCCGAACTCATCTTATCTGCGACATGT
>CAZQNT010000041.1:1609-6821 GCA_964595075.1 uncultured Gammaproteobacteria bacterium
AGCATAACGTCTCCAACGACAAAAATAGATACTTTCTTTTCTTTCTCCGACGAAACCGGAAACGAATTCACGGCGACTGATTTCGTGGCAAAGGACGTTGCAGCAGAATCAAAAATCCACGCCGCCGATACTATCGCGATTCCGGCAATAAAAAAAGACGCAACAGGCACTATTACGAGCGACCCTATGATGCGGCGGTGAACCATACAGCCATAATCCCGTAGAAAAGTATTCCCCAAAAGACGCAGGAAAGAAGCAAATCGACCGGAAACCACGCGTCTTCTTTTACGCCGAACAGACCATGGCCTTCAAGCGGCAACAACACGCCGCCGATAATAAGCGTCAAAATCATGGACCAACCGAGTATGGAAAAGAGACCGAATCCGGAGACGACGCCTACGTCCACCAAAAATCCATACGCCAACCCAGCGATAGCGGAAACCAAAAGATGAACGAACATTCCTACGAAGTGCGCCTCTCGTCTGTCCATTGCTTTTCCAAAAAAATGCGGGCGATCCAAATCTCTAACGAAATTTCCTGCGCCGACATAAGGCGCAACGTGCGAAAGAAAAAGTAATATGGCGCCGGCAGAAACGCCTGCCGCAAGAGTTGAAAAAAGAATTTCGGACATAATTTAATCCGGCAACACCACGATGATATACGCTTTTCCGGATGTGACTGTATCTTTCGATCCTGTCCAATCGTGAGCCGCGTTCATTATTGTCAGCGGATCGTACAAATATCCCTCGCCTTTCCGCGTCCCGGGATCGTTCGTGATGAACTTGTTTACAGTATACCCGCGAATCACGAGCATGTGGTACGGAGGTCCTCCGTTTTTATAATTCGGGTTGCCTAGCAATTTTCCTGCAAACGGAACAATCACCGGATAACCAAGCGCAAGAGGTCGCTTTATATCATCGACGCTCGTGAGCGGTTTCACGATGACGCGCGAATAACCGTAAGCTTCTTTGATGAATTTCGCCGTCTGTTCGGCCGTGGTATCTTCGTAAAAACCGTAATTCTTATTCTGAAAATCCACGATCGCCAAAATCGCCTTGTCCGCGCGGTCTGCCGGAATTTTCCCTCGTTCTCCTCGATAATATCCGTCCACCATTATCGCGGATGCCTCCTCGCACGCTTCCTGGTACGGAAAATCCCAATTCGCCTTCGGCGCTTGAGATGTGAAAGGCACGTCCAGATTTATTTCTGATGGGAGCTTTCCTTTGAACTCCAACGGATCTCCTGCGGTTTTCTTTATTGTAGGATTCGTCTCCAACGCGTAATGCTCGGATGCTGACAATCCTCCTTCTACCGGAGACGGAGCGGACGTGATGATTTCGCTTTCCGCTTCTCTCGACGGGACGTACGCCCTAGCCGGAGGAAGCTGCGGCGCGCGCCAAGCCTCCCACGCGTCACGAATAGCGACGCGCGAAAAATATCCAAACGCGGCAGCCGAGATCAAAGCTACCGCAAGTAAAAATTTAACCCTTCGTGTGATCATTCTTTTTTCTTCTCAATCTTAACTTCCAACATCTTGTCGCCTACCGCAATTTTATCTACTACGTCCTGTCCGGAAATTACGCGACCAAAAATGGAATAGGACGGAGGAAGCGGCGTATCTCCAAGCATTATGAAGAATTGCGAACCGTTCGTATTCGGTCCGGAATTTGCCATTGCCACGATCCCTTTCTTATACGGAAGTTTCACTGTATCGTCCTCGAATTGATAGCCGGGGCCGCCCGTTCCGTAACGACGGGAAGCGTCTTCCGGACCTCGGGTATTGGGATCTCCGCCTTGTATGACGAATCCGGGCTCTACGCGATGGAACATCAAGCCGTCGTAAAATTTCAACTTTGCGAGATAGATAAAGTTGGACGCGGCGTTCGGTCCTTCTTTCGATAAAATCTCGAATTTAATATCTCCTTTGTCCGTACGGATTATGGCTGCGGTGTTTGCGGTTTCGGATTCAGGGAGAACCCCTGGAAACGCGAGTGTCTCTTGTGTCATGGTGGTTTCATTAGTTTGTGATTCTGATGTTGATGTTACCGTTTCCGTCTTTGATTCCGGAGCCGGTTGCGTCGCTGCGGGCTCAGCTTCCGGGATTACGGTTTCCAGCGGCTGAATAACTATATCCGGCGGACGCCCGCAACCGGCGCCTACGAGAGCTATAGCGGTAAAAAATACGGAAAATGGGACCAAATATGTAATTGTTCTTTTCATATTATGAACAAAATGATAGCACAGAATTCGTAAAACGTGTTGCCTCTGTCATCCCCGTGAAGACGGGGATCCAGACAGTGAAGAATACTCCTTTTGGTCTGGATTCCCGCCTCCGCGGGAATGACGCGTTCCGGCATTCGACTATTCCGCCTCCCAAGGCAGTCCCGCCTCTCCCGCGAATCCCCATAGCGCGGCTTCGTAACTCAGTCCGGGTCGCAGCCAGTCGCGGACTCGCGCGATATTCAAATCTTCTTTTTCTAACTTTGACGAACAATCGCGTCCGCTTTCATCTTTCGCGAGAATAAAAACCGGATGATCGTCGCCGGGATTATAAACGAGCTGAACCAACACGGCGCGCGCTCCAGCGCGAACTATTTTCAACGCCGCAGCGCGAGCAATCCACGCTCCGGCTTTTTCCACGCTCATGGCATCGTGTCCCGATGTTGAAACATTAAACGGAACGAGAGACCCGTACGGAGTTATTCCACGGCCGGACGATCCGGTCTGTCCTGCCAATCCCCTCTGCTCGCGCGGACCGGTTGGATTCACTTCCAATCTCTCATTTTCCAAAAGCGACGCGAGTTCCGTCGCAACGCGCTCCCTCACGATCTCCAATGGTTCGTTTGCGTGTTCAACGGAAACTACGACGTGTGACGGACGAGATGTCTCCGCATGAACCGTAACTTCGGCATCAGGACCCAGCCAAAACCACTCAGTGTCATTCAACCGTTTTTCCTGAAGTCGTTTTGCGACGCGGCGCGCAAGAGCGGCCGTAAGCGGGATTTGTTCCGGAGTTTCCGAAGTCGCGTATCCGGTAACCGTAACTGGCGAATCGCAAGCCAAACGGCGCGCCGCAACCAATGGCGCAGCAACAGGTTCGATGGAAACAAACGGTTCAAGCTCTTCGGTAATTCCAAGCTGTCCTGCGGCGCGCTTTGCCACTGCTGAAACGTCAAAATCCGCCTGACTCAAAACCCGCGATAAAAAGCAAACCTCGCCCGCCGGAAACTGTAAGACGAATTCGCGCCTCCGCGTCGCGTCGCGCGTATTCGTCAACGATCGCCTCGGCGATAAGCTCGCAGGCTTGATCCGGATGACCCGGCAGCCGAGCTGTTGCGGTTCTCATAAGACCACGACGTTAGCGCGAAATGGTATTTTTTTCAACTCCTGCATGCATCATAACCCCTCCTAACCTCCCCTTATCTTAAGGGGAGGAATTTTTCTCCCCCTTAGAGTAAGGGGGAGTTAGAGGGGGTTACTCCCCGCATTTCTGAATCCGGCGGCAGCTTCTTCATTGTCGACCTAAAAACCGTCTTCGTGGCAGCTCTTTCCTGCCTCGGCGTATTCCCGTACCCATCTATTCTAATGGTTTTTTCCTGATAAAAATCATCGCCGTCCCAACGAGGCGCTCGTTCCTGCGTTCGCGGGTATCCGGTTCCGAACGCTTCGCACATTTCCATTCTCTCCATAAGATACGGAGGGAGTTCCTGCAAAAATATAGACGGCGGCGCGAACGACAATCCCTCGCTCGCCCGCGTTGCGGAATATGTGAGATATAGATTGCGGCGAGCACGAGTTACCGCTACGTAAAAAAGCCGTCTTTCCTCTTCCATCTGCGCGTCATCATCCATCGCGTATCTGCTCGGAAACGCGGACTCCATCAGATGCATTACAAAAACCGTATCCCACTCAAGGCCCTTGGCTTGGTGAACCGTGGAGAGGATCATGCGTTCGTCGTTCGGACTTGTTCCGCGCGACGAACCGATAGCGTCGTCGAACAGCGCGATATCGCCAAGAAAAGAATTCGCATCTTTATAACCTTCCGCGAACACGGCGAGCTGCTCGAGGTCATCCGTCCGTTCGCGCCAATCCGGAAATTCGCGTTCAAGATATTCCGCGTACGTGGACTTGATTATGGATCGAATAATTCGCGAAGGATCGCTCTCCGCGTTCGCCGTTCTTATCATTGCCAAGCACGACTCCATACCTCCTCGCGCTCTATCCGGTAGGGCGAGAGGACTACCGCTATCCAATACTTCTCCGATCGTCTCGATTTCTCGTGTCATCGCCGCGATTCGCGCAGCCATGGTCGCCCCGATCCCCTGTTGCATTTGCAATAATCGAAGCCACGCGGATTCGTCTCGCGGATTTTGAATGACGCGAAGACACGCTAAAACGTCTTTGATATGCGCGCGCCCGAAAAACCGAACGCCTCCGCGATAGTCGTACGGAATATCTCGCTTCATCAGCTCCATTTCCAAAATGTGCGAGTGAGCGGAACTTCGAAACAACACGGCTATTCCAGCCAAAGCCGCGCCCTCATTTCGAAGCCGTAAAACCTGTTCCGCGATGAATCGCGCTTCTTGATGCGCCGTTCCGAACGACCCGACGATCGGTTTTTTTCCGCGCGGCAATAGCCCGACCAAATCTTTTTGAAACTGCGCGCGATTTTGAGATAGAGACGCGTTCGCCAAATCGAGGATGTCCGGAGTCGAACGATAGTTTGTGACAAGTTTGTGCACTTTCGCATCCGGCCATTCTTCAGGAAAACGAAGTATATTTTTGATATCCGCGCCGCGAAACGAATAAATGGATTGCGCGTCGTCCCCCACCACGAATGCATTGCGATGAGTCCGCGCGAGTCCGGTTACGATGCTCGCTTGAAGCGCGTTGGTATCCTGATATTCGTCGACAAGAATGTGACGAAACCGCGCGGACATGGCTTTTCCGATTTCCGGATGGTGAATCAGCGTGAGCCAGTTGCCGAGAAGATCGTCGAAATCCATTGCCTGCGATGCGCGTTTTCGTTCTTCGTACAGACGGCGTACCTCGGTTATTTCGCTTAAACGATCTTCGAGATGCGGATATTTTTCTTCAAGGGCTTTCTCTATCGGCTTGACCGTATTTTTGCAATAAGAAATAACGTCCTGCAAGACCGCCGGCGACGGAAACCTGCGCGAAGTAACGTCGAACGACGCGGCTTTCAAAATAG
>CAZQNT010000042.1:0-1217 GCA_964595075.1 uncultured Gammaproteobacteria bacterium
GCCCTGATTCGGTCAGCGACCGAATCGATGCATCCATCGGGGAGGGCGGGACAAGCCCGCCCCTACGACGAACGCATCCACATACGCAACTCCCGTATGCTATACTCCTCCATAGATATGTCCCAAGCGTTGGCGCGACTGCGGGAACGTGTGAGGCGTTGGTTCTTTGAACTCCCGCGTTTTTCGATTCGCGACGCCGTGTTCGTGGTTTTTATTTTTACGCTCGGCGTTTTCGTGATGGGGCATCGCGCGAACGCGGGGGGCGGTGGACTTTCAGATATTGGTGACTGGTTGCTCGGGTGGTTCGGAGCATTTCTTGCTCTCATCATAGACGTGCTCGGACGGCTCATTATCATTGTCGTCAACATACTGATTTTCTTTGCTTCATATAACAGCTTCCTGACAGCGCAAGCAGTAGAGATCGGGTGGCCGCTGATGCGTGACGTGGTTAACATGTTTTTCATCGTGGTGCTTCTGGTTAGTGCGTTTTCAACAATTATCGGATACAAGGAGTTCCATTACACCAAAGTATTGCCACGACTCCTACTCATGGCGGTTCTCATCAATTTCTCCAAGACGCTTATAGGGCTCATGATCGACTTCTCGCAGGTTCTGATGCTCACATTCGTGAATGCTTTCAAGCAGGCGGCGGGAGGAAATTTTGTTTCGGCGCTTAAACTCGACGGAGCCACCAAGCTTCGCGAGACTCCGGCTTCGGATTTAGAAACATACGAGCTCACCCAACTTCTTGGCGCGAGCGTACTCGCCATAGTGCTGCTAAGCATAGCTCTTACGCTGGTAGTGATAATGGCCGCATTCCTTGCGGTTCGTATAGTGGTTTTATGGTTATTGCTCATTATGTCGCCAATGGCATTTTTTGCTTGGGCGCTTCCAGGAAAAATGCAAAAGGCGTTTTCTGCCTTCACCTCTAAATTCTGGGAAAGACTTAGCACTGCACTCATTGCGGGTCCGGCAATGGCGTTTTTTTTGTGGCTCGCTCTCGCGATTTCCCAGGGCCAAAAACCGTTCATGGACACGCTGGGGAATAATACTGAGCTTGATAATAACGCGGGATCGTCATCTTTCGTATCCAAAGTAGGCACGCCGTCAGAGATAGGAACGTTCATCGTCGCTGTAGTTTTGATGTTGCAGGGCGTTGAGTTCGCCGTTACATCGTCAGGAGCGCTTTCTACGTCGATCGGAAAATTCGCATCATT
>CAZQNT010000042.1:1328-3257 GCA_964595075.1 uncultured Gammaproteobacteria bacterium
GGGTTTGAGGGAGCGGATCGGCTGGGGGGTGTTAGGGGGAAGGTTGGAAGGGCGGGAATGAAAATGCCTTTAGGTATCGGCGCGGAAACTTTCGCGGGAATGGCAGGACATCGCGGCAGACAGGTGGCCGCGCGTAAAGCGCGACTTGAAAAGGCGGCGTCAGGACTTTCCGCGGAAGACCGGCTTTCTTTCTACGGCGCGAAAGCCAAATCGCTCGATCGCCGCACATCCGAAGCGGTGCAGGTTGGTTTGGCGTCAACTGCAACAGGCGCGCTCGGACTCAAGGCGCTTACGAAACAGGAAGAGTCGAAATTATCAAAGAGCAATCTTTCAGACGAACAGAAAACGGTATTGGCGCAGGGCCTTGCCAAGCGTCGTGCCGCGGAACTCATCAAAACCGGTCAGGCAGCGGCTGCTTCATCAGGAGACGATGCGGCAGTGGAGAAGTTTGGCGACGCGCTCAAGAAAGATCCCGGCCTTTCTCCTGATTGGGAATCTTTGGGCGGCGTTGCAAGCGCGAAGCCGGAAAATATACGCGAGTTCCTGAAGACAAAACAAGCGTCCGCATTCTCCGATAGCGGTTCTGCAATAGCATTATTGTCAGCCATTGGATTAATGAATGAAGATGGAACTGTGAATATGGATAAGGAATCCGAGGGGTGGAAAGAGCTTGAGCGCGGCGGAGGAGGAGACCGTCTAGCTTATGTGAACAAGCATTTAGCAGAAACGACAGATGAAAGTCGCGCGGCGCAGTTACTGGCTATGAAGAAAGGCGCGAGCGCAAAAGAAATCGAAGCGGCTGAAAACATGAGATCGTACGTAGGGAAAGATAAAAACGGACAAACACTAAGCGTACAGCTGGCGCAGGCAGCGGCGCAAGTGAAGGTTGAACAGAAGTTTGTGAGAAACGAAGAGGCGATTGAAGCGGCACAAGCTCGTGCAACAAGGGCGTCAGCCGGTAGCGCGGATGCCGCTTTAGCTCGAACCGATATGGTTAGATCCGGAGCAAATTTAACTGAGGCATTCAATTATAATTCAGGTCAAGGTACTTTTGATAGCGTGGCAAACCGTAACGAATTCAATCAAGCCATGGATAAGTTAAGCGAGGATTTGAAGAAAAGTACCCCGGAAGCGTTGGATGTGTTATCAAAGCTTGATATTGGAACTCTCGCTTCAAATCCCGGCGCTTACAATGAGGCGCGTTCCGCGGCAATGGCAAATATTCAGCTTGAATCGTTAAAAACAGCATACGAGACGGCGCTTGAACAAGGGAATAAGGAATTGCAAGGCAAGATAAGTAAGCTGGTTGATGCTTTTACTAAGGAGGGTGAGAGGATAGAGGCCGCTGCTAAAAAAGCGAAAATTTCCACTGAGGAACTGGCTGCTGTTTCATCAAATCCTCGTTCAGCGGAATCTGTCGCTATAGCCACGAGGATGAGGGCTGCGGGCATTGTTGCTCCGAACGAATCTGCGCAAGCTGCGACAAAGGGCTGGGAAATACGCGACAAATATGGGGCAATGAGGTCCGGGGTCGGTACGCGCGCAAGAGCTGCTGTTGGCCGCGCCGCGGCGTCTGCCGGTGGTGCCGTGAAAGGAAAATATGAGTCGGCTCGCGAAGGAAGACGAGCGAGAAAAGAGGAAGCGTTTGAACGCGAAAGACAAAAAATGGAGGACAAGGAACCGAAAAAAGATAATAAGGCCTAGGTATGCCAACCGAAGAGGTAATTCAAGCCGCCTCCATTGAAGAAGATGCGATCACAGAGATTCAGCCGATTTTTGTACAGTTTTTACTATCTTCCAAATATGCGGAATCAGTTGACTCACTAAAAAAATATTTTCAGATTTCAGAAGATGATATCGGCTTTTTAGCTGATCTCGATCGTCTTGTTATGGCGGGTCAGCTCGATTTGGATTCGTACCTTGTTGCCA
>CAZQNT010000042.1:3267-6260 GCA_964595075.1 uncultured Gammaproteobacteria bacterium
GAGGATGAATTTGTAAAAACTTGGAAGCCGGAGGACTTGAAAAGGTTGGAATCGAAACTTCTTGCCGAAAGGTTCGCGCCTTTTGGCGATGCGCTAAAGCCGTCCGCGATTGAGGCGGCGAAGACGGCAGAACTCGTCCTTCCTTCTATTCCGCATTATCAAGTCTACACGAAGCCGCTTACCTTTTCCGGTGCCGCCACCGAAGTCGCAGCAACCGCCGGATTTTCTCTTATCGGAGGACCCCTTCGCGAGCGTCTGCGTGAGCTTATCGTAAGCAAAGTAAAAGGCGTGCGCGTGGATTCTCAAGTTTTGGAGACTCTTTCGCGCAGCGCGGATTTTGGGGGATTGGGTTTGGATAAAAGCACGGCGGAAAAGACTCTCGCGGCAATGAAGGACATTTTGTCGCGAGCCACCGTGATCTCTGAAGACGAATACGGGTCGTGGCTCTCAAAAGAGGCAAGTGGGAAGGCGAAAGTAGAAGATGGAATGTTGAATATAGAAGGAGGGAAGACGGCGGAAGAGGAAGAGATTGAAGCGATTCAAGCGAAGATGCCCGGCGTTTCTCCGAAAGCGGCGACGGAGCTCGAAGCCGCGCTGGAAGCTACGTTCGCTCGCGTCGCTTATCGACCGCCGTCCGAGTATCTTACGAATCGTCTACGAAACGCGATCTCCTCTCGACTCCGCGACGTTCGCAGCGCGGAAGAATTGAGGCAGCTTTTTCGCCGCGACACCAAGGTCGGCGGGCTCTCGCTAGATCAGGCGCAATCCGAGGCCATCGCGAAAACGGTTGAAGAGAGTTACAAGGAGTTTCATGATCGCATCACGAGCGAAGAGAAGAATAAAATAGACCGACAACTCTCCGAACAACAGCGCAAGATAGAAGAACGAAGGAGACGTGAGGCAGAAGAACACGCGAAGTGGTATGAAGAGCGAGTTCGACAAAGAAAAGACGAGGAAGTAAAGCAGAAGACAGCGACGGAAGAATTTCGACAGTCGTTTGCGCGAGCTCCGGTGACGCCGTTGGAACGTAAAGAGAGAAGGATCGAGATGGAAAAATACGGCGAACTTGTTCCGGCTCCCGCTTCGCGAATGACTCAGCCGTTTGATGGATCGATGTTGCAATCTCCTGTAAAAACAGAAAGTACGGGAGTTTCCGTATCGAAAGCCACCGTAGAGATTTCAAAGACCGCCGCCTCCGTCCGACCGACTGTCGACGCAGTAAGGCATGCAGCCGAACCGTCCAAGACCGAGAAGAAAGCCGGTCCGCAGCTGTATGGATTGATAGGGGAACTCGGATCTCTCTCAATCGCGGAGTTTCGCCGTTTGGCAAAATCTCCGGAAGAGGCCGTGAAAAAAATCAGCCAGAAGATAGAGATATTGGGGCAGGAATCTTTCGAAAAACGTCTGGAAGGAATAAGAGCGTATCAGCAGAGTCCGTTTCAGGCGTCGTACGTGGCGCTCGTGGCAGAAAGTTTTCGCAGAGCCAAGCCGGTCGCGGAGCTGGCCGAGGAAAAACGCGCCGCCGGCGGAGACGCGCTTTCGCCTGACGAGATCGCCGCTATCGTTTCGTTCAATAGTACGCTACACTTTTAGTAGGTTTCAAATATCAGGTTTCAGGTTCTAGGTTTCAGGTAATAATTCACAACCTGACACCTGACACCTGACACCTGACACCTGACACCTGACACCTGACACCTATTCCAATGCCTGAAAAATTCATCGTACCGCAATTCATTGACAAAGAGGATCAGATCCTAGGTCCTATAACGGTTCGGCAGTTTTTGATTTGTCTGGCGGCCGTTCTGGTAATTTTCGTCGAATACAAGATTTTTGCGTTCGGATATTTTGTAGCGATCGCGCTCGTAACGGCGGCGTTCGCCGCGACATTTTCGTTCATGAAGGTGAACGGCCAGCCGTTTCACGTATTTTTCGTAAACTTCCTTCAAACGCAAACGCGGCCCAACCTTCGCGTATGGGATAAGCGCCCGCTAGACGCGGAATTAAGAGAGCTTCTCAAACCGCTCGTGACCGTAGCGATCCAGCGCACAGTCCGCAAAGAGGCGCCAAGCCGCAGCCGTTTGCGCGATTTGTCGCTTACTGTGAATACCGGCGGGGTTTATAAGGCGGAGGAAGAATAGAAAAGAAAATTACGAAATCCGAATGACGAATTAATATGGCGAAGAATAAAAACAAACTTGCAGCGGCAAAGCCCGGAGTTCCGGCGCAGCGGTATTTGGATATCGCGGAAATCAAGGAAGATATCGTGGTGATGAAGGATGGAACCATCCGCGCCGTGCTTCTAGTATCAAGCATCAACTTCGCGCTAAAGTCCATGGACGAGCAGAACGCAATCGTGCAGGCGTACATGCAATTCCTAAATGGGTTGGATTTTTCAATTCAAGTGGTGATCCAATCGCGCCGCATGAATATCGACGACTATCTTCTGAAACTTCGCGATTCCGAAAAAGATCAGAAGAACGAATTGTTGCGGCGCCAGATCGGCGACTATCTCGAATATGTGAAGCAGCTTGTAGACCTCGGCGAAATCATGCAGAAACGGTTTTACGTGGTCGTTCCGCTCAACCCGGCGACGGATCAGCAAAAAGGATTTTTTTCGCGTCTCGGCGAGGTTTTGACTCCGTCAATCGCCATCAGAATTACAGAGGAAAGGTTTTTGAAAAACAAGGAACTTCTGATGTTGCGAGTAAATCAGATCATGTCCGGCTTGCAATCCATGTCGCTAAACGCCGCGATGCTGGATACGCAGTCTCTCATCGAGTTGTACTATACGGTGTATAATCCTGAATTGTTCGAGTCCCAACGAATGACCGACGTGTCGAAGCTGCAGTTGGAGGGGTAACCTGTATGATGTTCAAAGTACCTATTTTCGTCATTGCGAGGAGCCAGAAGGCGACGCGGCAATCTAATACCCCTGTCATTGCGAGGAGTAGCAACGACGCGGCAATCTTTCAAAGTAAATCTCTTATAAAGAT
>CAZQNT010000043.1:0-3533 GCA_964595075.1 uncultured Gammaproteobacteria bacterium
GGTCAGGAGCGCGGTGCCATGTGGGCCTTGCACCACCGCCAGGACATGCGTCGCCCTGCTGTCATCCGGATCCTCCGGCGGATCCGGATCCACCGTGGTCGTCGGTCCGACGTAGAGCGCATCGAGCTCCTTCTCGAAGCGCTCCGAATCGGCGGAGATCGGAATCTCCGACGACGCGGCCTGCGGCGCGGCGGGGATCGAGCTCTTGGGCTCGGATTTCTTGGGCTTCTTCCGCTCGTCGATCCGAGTGACCTTGCCCTTGGCCGTCTTCTTGACGACCGCCGCACCATGCTGCTTCTCACCGATCACGAGGAGCAGCGCTTCCACGAAGTCCTTTCGGATCCCCGTGAGATGCGGCAACACGTCGTTGAACAGAGTGGAGAACAGCTCCGTGAGGTCGGCGACGCCTTCGATGAAGGCGCCGAGTTCCTCGTTCGAGAGCACGGAGACGCTCTCCACCTTTGTTGCTCCGTACGCGTTGAGGATGCTGTTGAGCAGCATCATCTGCCCGTCCTCATCAAGAATCTTTTCTTCTCGATCTTCGTCGCGGTGTTTCATTGTTCTTACTTCTCCCTCCCGCGAAAAAACAGCGGGTTGCAAATCTGTGGTTTCGGTTGTGTATGGTGCGAAATCTGTACCGACTTTGTCGAACGTTTTTGACAGAATCGGAACAGCGAAATATAGCAGAAAATGGGGTTTTTGTCAAATCCCGGTCTTGTGCCGTTTTCGCCGGGGCCGTATCCTTACGGACGCGTATTCGTACACTATGCCCCGTCCAAAACCCGTAATACTAATGATTCTCGATGGTTTCGGCATTGCGCCCACGGCAGAGGGAAATGCGGTTCATTCCGCAAAAATGCCTGTTTTTCAGCAGCTCGTCACTTCATACCCGGCAATGACGGTACTGGCTTCCGCCGAATCGGTGGGGCTTTCATGGGGCGAAATGGGCAATTCCGAAGTAGGGCACATCACGATCGGCGCGGGAAGGATTTTTTATCAAAGTTATCCGCGCATTTCCATCTCAATTGAAAACGGCGAGTTTTTTAAGAATCCCGCGTTGCTTGCCGCCATAGAGCATGCGAAGAAATCGAAAGGCACGCTGCATCTCATGGGGCTCGATTCTCCGGGCGCTGTGCACGCGGCAGACGAGCATCTGTTCGCGCTATTGGAACTCTGCAGACGCGAGAAAATGGACGACGTGGCGGTTCACGTTTTTCTTGACGGACGCGACTCTATCTTCAACAGCGGAGTAGGTTTTATCACGGTGCTGGAAGAACGCATGATGTCTCTTAAAGTCGGAAAAATCGCGACAATTTCCGGGCGGTATTATGCGATGGATCGCGACAACAGATGGGACAGAATCGAGAAGGCGTATAACGCGATCGCGCTCGGCAAAAGCGAAAGCGTCGCAACGAACGCGGTTGATGCCGTAAACGCGTCGTACGCGAAGTCGGTTTTTGACGAGGAGTTCGTGCCCACCGTAATTCAAAAAAACGGAAAGCCGATTGCGACCGTGAAGGAAGGCGATGCGTGCATTTTTTTCAATTTCCGTCCCGACCGAGCGCGCGAACTGACCAAGGCGTTCGTGCTTCCGAGTTTCGATAAGTTTACGCGCGAACCGATTTCTAACCTTTTTTTCGCCACGTTTACGGAATACGAAAAAGACCTTCCTGTTCAAGTCGCGTATCCTCCGCAGATAATAGACACCTGTTTGGCGCGCGTTATAGCGGACGAGGGGCTTCGCCAACTTCACATCGCGGAAACGGAAAAATACGCGCACGTGACGTTTTTTTTGAACGGCATGGTGGAGCAGGAATTTGCCGGTGAAGATCGCGTGATTATTCCAAGTCCGCGCGTATCCACTTATGACAAAGCTCCTGAAATGTCCGCCTTTCAAATTGCAGAGCGCGTTGTTCAGGAGATTTCAAAATCCACTTACGATTTCATCGTTCTGAATTTCGCCAATCCCGACATGGTGGGACACACGGGAGACGAAAAGGCGACGATTGCGGCGTGCGAAGCCGTGGATAAGGCAATGGGGCAGATAATCGACGCGGCGCTCGCAGTCGGAGGAGTTGTCGTAATAACCGCGGATCATGGAAACGCGGAAGAGGTGAAAAATTTAACCACCGGCGAGATCGATAAAGAACACTCCACGAATCCGGTTCCTCTCATCGTCGTTGGAAAACAATTCGAGGGGCTGAAGGCGCCGACCGGCGACGTGATCGGCGGCGACTTATCAATGACTCCCGCAGTCGGAATGCTCGCAGACGTTTCATCCACAATCCTGAAAATCATGGAGCTGCCGATTCCAAAAGACATGACAGGGAGGCCGCTGGTATAGGTATTGTGTCATCCCTGCGGAGGCAGGGATCCAGAAGCATGAAAACATATTACGTATATATTTTAGCAAGCCAGAAAAACGGCACGCTCTATGTTGGAATTACGAATGATTTGGTACGTAGGGTGTTTGAACATAAAGAGGATTTTGTCGATGGTTTTACAAAAAAATACAGTGTGCATGCTCTTGTCTACTTTGAATCTACTGACGATGTGAACGCAGCGATCGAACGCGAGAAGAATATCAAGGCATGGAAAAGAGAATGGAAAATTCGCATAATTGAGGAATTTAATCCTGGTTGGAGAGATTTGTATACGGATATCGCAGATTCTGGATCCCTGCCTTCGCAGGGATGACACCTTTTGTCATTCAAGCGCATGCTGGAATCAAGAATACAAACATGAGATCATTCATCCATGAATACGACGCCTCCAGTCGCTTATCAAGTGATTAGAATATTGGCAGAACACTATCCACAAAAAGGGGATATGGATTTGGGGAATGCGGACGATACTTTGCTTGGAGTTTTGATGAGCGCGCGAACGACGGATGCGCAAGTTCTTCGCGTGTTTCCGTCTTTTCGGAAGTCGTTTCCGAGCTGGAAATCCCTTGAGTCAGCGAGCGTTTCCGATATTGCCGCCAGCATTAATTCAATCGGGTTGTATAGATCAAAAGCAAAAGCGATCAAAGGAGTGGCGAAGATGATTTTGAAGAAGCATAATGGCAAAGTCCCTCGAACCATGGAAGAACTCATTGCGCTTCCGGGAGTGGGGCGGAAGACGGCGAGCTGCGTTCTCTCGTACGCTTTCAATATTCCTGCGATTGCCGTGGATACGCACGTGTTTCGAATCGTGCGCCGTCTCGGATGGAGCAAAGGATCGACTCCGGAGCGCGTGGAAAAAGATCTTGGTGATCTTGTTCCGGAAAAATTGTGGAACGAAATTAATCGCACTATGGTTCGATTCGGTCGAGACGTTTGCATAGCGAGGAAGCCGCAATGTTGGCGTTGTCCGGTGGTAAAGTTGTGCGGATATCCGCACAAGACTGAAAAACCGTGAGATAGTATACTTAGATAAGTGTCATTGCGAGGAGGCTTGTGCGACGCGGCAATCTTTTGAAGGAAATTCACTTTGAAAGATTGCCACGTCGCGTGCTCGCTCCTCGCTATGACGGATGGATTAGATTGCCACGT
>CAZQNT010000043.1:3543-5976 GCA_964595075.1 uncultured Gammaproteobacteria bacterium
CCTGTCGGCTCCTCGCAATGACGAAAAAAATATGCTTTCTGACTACCAAGTCGTTTACGCGTTGCAGCGATACGCGTTAGATAATCCTTTTACCGCATCGTCCGCGGTTTTTGCGGCGCGGTGGCTCATATCAATTTTTGTGTTCATTGGCGTATCGTTCCTGATCGCGCACGATAGGCGGTTGCGGCATGCGGCAAGCGAGATGGTTTGGTCTTTTCTGACGGCTCTTCTTGTTACTAATTTGATCGCCGTGTTCGCGCAGCGCGAGCGACCGTTCATTCAATCTTTTCGTGAGTCGTTTGAGGTAGTCACGCTCATTCCTCCTCCTATCACAACGTCGTTTCCATCGGGTCATACGTCTACCGCGTTCGCGCTTGCTTCCGTCGTGTTTTTTGTAAATCGCAAACTCGGGATTCTTGCGTATTTTGTCGCGCTCATCATTGGCTTTGCAAGGATCGCGGTCGGAGTCCATTTTCTAACTGACGTTGTTGCCGGAATTGTTGTCGGATTGGCGTCGTTTGCCGCAGTGCGTTATTGCCACGAAAGACTGCGCGAGCGCGACATGGAACGCGCCGCAAAAAGACACGTTCACGTATGAAGCGTTTTTTACTCGTTTTTAGTTTGCTATGTGTTGCCGCAGCGTCGCTAATCGTTTATTTCGCCGCTTCGTCTTATATTCGCAAAGCGTCTGATGCGAAGAGGATTGCCGCCGTTCCTGCACGCGAAGAAGTGACGGTACGTATAATAGAAGGTTGGACAACCATAGAAATTCAAAAAGAACTTGAGAATTTTGGATTGGACGTACAACCGAGCGATTTTTTGGCAGAGAGGTTTGCGGGAGATTTTTCTTTTTTGAAAGATCTTCCGCCCGGAACAACGCTGGAAGGTTACTTGTTTCCGGACACTTATCGCGTTTGGAAGGACGAACTTCCTGACGGGCTTTTTCGAAAACAGCTCGCCGAGTTTTTGGAGAAGACGGAGGCATTCGGAACATCGTCTCGCGACGTTGTTATTTTGGCTTCCATAATCGAGAAAGAGGTGAAGCGAGATGAGGATCGTCCGATCGTAGCCGGAATTTTTACGAATCGCTTGTCTGTCGGCATGGCGCTTCAGTCCGATGCGACGCTGAACTACATTATACGCAGCGGACGCGACAGTCTTAACGCGGAAGAGCTGAAAAACAAATCGCCGTATAATAGTTATCAAAACAGGGGACTTCCGCCAGGTCCCATTTCCAATCCCGGGCTCGCTTCCCTTGAAGCCGCAAATAACCCGGCAAAGACCGATTATTGGTATTTTTTGACTGACAAAGATGGAATCGCGCATTTCGCGAAGACTCTCGAAGGGCACGCCGCGAATCGCCGCGCGGTCAACGTGCCTTGACAGAAACGTAAAAACATGGTTTATTACGCGGTTCTCGTTTAGCCCCCGGTGGGAAATAGGAACGCTTACAAGTTAGTTAGAAGGAGGAAGAGATGTCTTTCGAAGGAACGATGAACGTTCCGGTTGCTCCGTCTTCACGTGATCGCCTGTGCCCCACAAGACGCGGATACGCTTTGTATGGGCCGAGGGCGTTGGAGAACGCCGCTGTGTTCGACGAAGAGCGGACGTTCGATAGGGCCTTGCGCTTCATGTTGCAGGAAGGGTTCGTGAACGAGGAGGCGATCGCGTCGCTCGCGTGGCGCGTGACGCTTGCTGATTTCATTTCCGCCCGGACTGGATTCTGGACGGAGATGGCGAAAACCCGATTGAACATGGCAATCCGGCTGTGGGGCAGTAACGGGAAGATGACGGACTTCAGCCATGAAGTTTGGCGGCTGTTCCGGATGCGGATGCGCCGCGAAGGCGCGCTCGCGCGCATCATCTACGGGGACATCTCGCGTCCCAAACAGCGGGCCGCGCGCAAGGCCGCCTAACAGAGTTCTTTGCAGGAGGAAACGCCCGCCGTGATGATCTCGGCGGGCTGTTTCTTTATACGGAGTTTTTTCAAATCCCTCCGACTCGTGTACCCTTGCGCCATGCAAACGAATCTCCGTCCGATTTCATACTCGCAGGAATTGAATCAAGAGCAGCTGGACGCCGTGATTAACGGGGACGGGCCGTGCCTTGTTCTTGCGGGCGCAGGATCAGGGAAAACGCGGACTATTTTGTATCGCGTGGCGCATTTGCTTGAACGCGGCGAAGATCCGTCTTCGATTTTGCTTCTGACTTTCACGAACAAAGCAGCGAGGGAAATGCGAGAGCGCGTCGGATCGCGGCTCGGCGCGATAGCGCACGGCCTGTGGGCCGGAACTTTTCATTCCATCGCGCACCGCGTTCTTCGCGGTTCCGCCGCCGCGTGCGGTTATTCGTCCGCGTTTACGATTCTGGATCAGGAAGATTCGCGAAGTTTGCTCAAAGCTATTTTGAAAGACGCGTCGTTCGACGTTACTT
>CAZQNT010000044.1:0-4064 GCA_964595075.1 uncultured Gammaproteobacteria bacterium
CTCTCCGCCAGCGCGCTTCCGTCGTCTACCGGAAACGCTTCGTGAAGTTTTTCTCCGATTGTTCGACGCTCTTGTTCGCTTGATAGATAGAAGCGTATTCGAGCCAAGAGACGATCGTGGAATCCTTCGTTTTGCGTGATGACATCGCACGGTAATCTTGCCGCGTTTTTTTCCTGATGGCTTTTTGGGATTGGAATTAGAATCGTCGGTTTTGATAAACACGCGATCTCGCTTATCGTGCCGATTCCTGCGCGAGAGACGACGAGATCGGCGGCGCAAAAAGCGCAAAACATCTCATCCTCATCGAAAAATTCTTTTTCTTTATATCCACTGAGAACTGAGTACTGAGAACTGAGAACTCCTTTCCCCTTTCCTGTGAGATGTATAATTTGTGTAAGCGCTGCAAGATCTTTTCGGATTTGTCCTATCGCTTCGTTGATCGCTTTTGATCCTGTGCCACCGCCAAGAACGAATATTACAGGCCGCGAAGGGTCGAGTTCGAACGAACGACATGCCTCGTTTTTCGATAGCGGCGTTCGTCCAACGAATCTGCATGGCGTAGGAACGCGATCAGATTTCACTCCGGAGAATGGAGGATTGTTATATTCATAAGAAGTTGTAACTGACGCGCAAAGTCCGGCAACCGCGCGATTTGATAACCCCGGTTCGTAGTCGAGTTGATGTATGGCGCACGGGATCCGTTTACTTGATCCTTTGCGAATCACGGGTGTCGCCGTATACCCTCCGACAGATCCGATCATGAGCGGTTTTATTTTTGAGATTATCTTGGAAGAGATCCGCGCCGCATTCAAATACGCAAACGGCCACGTGATCCATCGCGTACTCGGATAGCGAGGTATTTTTACTACGGGCACTGAAAAAAATCGTCCGCCTTCTCTTTTGATAATTTCGCGTTCCGGTCCATCCGGAGTTCCCGCCCAAGCGAGCGACAGATCGCTGCGACGTCGCTTCATGGCGCGCCAAACAGCCAATAACGGGGTGACCGGTCCCATCGTTCCGCCTCCTGCGAACAACACGGTTTTTTCTGTCATATTCATACATTATCGCGATTGCCGAGAAACGGAAACAACCATTCCGCATCCTACGCAGAGCGCGATAAAAGCTGAACTTCCGTAACTTATAAAAGGCAAAGTAACGCCAGTGATTGGAAGAAGACCGAGCATTGACGCGATGTTCAAGATAGATTGAATCGCTATCCAACCGCCCACTCCCCCGGCGATATATGATCCGAATTGGTCAGGCGCATTTTTTGCTATCTTGAAAGATCTTATCACTAACGCGCTGACGACAAAAAGAAATAATATCACAACAATGAAGCCGAGCTCTTCCGCCATAACGGCAAATACGGAATCGCCGGAAACTTCCGGAAGATACAGATATTTTTGGCGGCTGTGCCCGTATCCAAGACCGAACAAACCTCCGGATCCGATTGCTAGATAAGCTTGATTGATATGATATCCGATACCTTGAGGATCCAGCTCCGGATGTAAAAAAGTCATGAATCGCGCCGCGCGATACGGAGTTAGTTTTACAAGCGCCGCAACAAGAGCCATCCCTGCCGCTCCTAAACCCACGAACCAGATGTACGGCGCGCCGGCAAGAAAAAACATAAGAAACGCGGTTCCGGCGATTACCATCGTAGTTCCGGTATTCGGTTGAGCGATGAGTAAAAACAAAACGACTCCAAGCGGAAATAAAAACGGCAAAAGTCCGGTTTCAAATTTTTTTATCTCTTGCGAACCCTTAGCCGCAAGCCATGCTGCCGCGTAAATTAGAAACGAAACTTTTACGAATTCGGAAGGCTGAAAAGCCATTCCAAAAATACGCACCCATCTGGAAGAACCGCCGACGCTCATTCCCATTCCCGGCAGATAGACCAGTACCAGCATGGCGACGCTTGCGATCAAAAAAAATCCGCCAAGCGCCCTAAACTTTCGATAGTCTATCAACGTGACGATGAAAAATATGATCGCGCCCGGAAGAACTCCGTACAAGAGTTGGTGCTTAAAAAGATATAAACTGTCTCCGAATTTTTGATAGCCGTAAGGACCGCTCGCGGACATAAGCATTACTGTTCCGAACAGCGTTAATCCGCCGACAAGCCAGATAAAAACTTTATCCACCGGTCCGCGCTTCATAACTAATTTAACTTCTATCCACCATTGCAATTACTGTTCCAACCCAAGCCGCGAGAAACGAAATAACCCAAAACCGCATCACTATTTTCGGCTCTCCCCAACCCGCCGCTTCAAGATGATGATGAAGCGGCGAACTCATAAATAACTTTTTGCCGTTGCGTAACTTTTTTGAAGCTATCTGTAGAAGAACGGAGCCGGATTCCACTACGAATACAATACCGATGAGCGGCAATAGTAGCGGTTGATTTGTAAGCATCGCTATGACCCCTAGAGCTGTTCCAAGCGCCATTGCGCCTGTATCGCCCATGAAAAAAGCGGCTGGCGTGATGTTGTGCCAAACAAAAGCGAGCAGCGCTCCGAAAATCGCGGCGCAGAGAGCTGCTAGATCATACTTGCCCATGGAGAACGCGATTGCGCCGTACGCTCCGAAGGCGGCAAGCAGCGTACCGCCAGCCAATCCGTCCAATCCATCTGTCACGTTTACCGAATGAGATGTTGCGACGATCACGAATGCGAAGAATGGAATATACCAAGCGCCAAGCGCAAAATCTCCGTAAAATGGAACGTGTATGCTATCCCAACTCAGTTTCGTATAAAACCACCATGCGGCAGCCAGAGCAATGAGCGTGTATGAAAATAATCTATGTCGAACGCGCAACCCGCCTCCTCGCGGACCGATGCGCTTCACATTCAGGTAGTCGTCGATCAAACCTACGATGGCGGCGGCGAAAAAAGCTCCGAAAGGCAAAAACGTTTGGCTGCGAGTCAGAAAATTTAAGTTGCAAGCGATGTTAGAACCGAAAAACGTGCAGCCGTAGAAAAATGCCGTGATGACGGCCCCGACGGAAATCCAAATCACAATCCCCCCCATAGTCGGCGTTCCGGCTTTCGCCGCATGGAGTCCGGCCATCACAGGAGCGGATTTCGCATCGCGTATGCTCTTTCCCATCTTGTATTTTTTGAGCAACTTTATAACCGCCGGTGTCAAAGCGACGGCAAGAATAAAACACAGAGCGGCGATATACCCTATTCTAATCAGCGGAGAAAGTAATTGAACCATATGTTTCGTGTTACATGATGCGTGTCACATGCTAGATATTCACGGAGACTAAAAAAAATGAACCGACCGACCAAAGTACCAACGCAAGCAACGCGATAACCAGAAGTGTTTTACTTGCGAGTGGATCTCTGCGAAACAATCCGAAGGCGAATAATACGTCAATTATCGCTAGCCCTATTACGCTGCCTGTGAATACGAACATCCACGTCCAAGCGCCGACATCGTCGATTCCGAGATAGACGTTGTAGTGCAAGGTCAGTATACCTGATTGTCGGCCAACGGGGATTAGTCTGACAAGTAAGAAAGTCACCGATATCGTCAAAATTATCGCGATACAAATCGCGATCCACTTTGTAAAACGGTCCTGCGCGGCGCGTTGTGCTGAAAATTTCCATTCTCCCCACTGCATCACCCTATATTATTCTTATCTCCAGCTTCTGGAAAGGAGCCGGTAACCTGAATTACTTCGCTAACATCAGGCAAAAGTTGCATTAGCGTTTCTTCTATCCCCACCTTCAAAGTAACATCCGACATCGGGCATCCAACGCACATGCCTTGAAACCTGACTTTTACCTGTCCTGTGGAAAGATCCGCGTCTACCAGCTCGACGTTTCCCGAATGCATCGCCAGGCCTTCGCGAACCGTGTCGAGGACTCTCTCGATCTCCTCCATGAACTGCTCTTTTGTTTTTTGCATACAACGAGACTAGCAAGCGCCGCTCATATTGACAAATTGTTGGCTATCGCCTATTCTCCCACCCAGTAACAAGGGCGATATCAGGGATGCGCCGCACGGAGGAGGGCGGGACAAGCCCGCCCCTACAATTACCCACAAACATATGGCAC
>CAZQNT010000045.1:0-3286 GCA_964595075.1 uncultured Gammaproteobacteria bacterium
CATTAATTCGATTCGGTCGGCTGACCGAATCAGGGCGGGACAAGCCCGCCCCTACAATAGAAAACCATCGTAAATCAGCAAATATTCCGACGTTCAACGTCGGAGGATTGGTTTTGCCAACAATCCTTGACAAAAAGGGCTTTTTATGCTATATTGGTTCGTTCTGTGAAACGGGCACACCGTGCCAATTTCGCGGAGACGGCTTCAAAAATCAACAGTCGGGTGTCCAACACCCGATAGATCGTCAACACAGTTTCGGCGGACGTCCAACGTCCGCAATTGAGGAGAAGGTTCCATGAAACAATTGTTCTTGTTGTTCGTCGCGCTCTTCACCATCACCGGCTGCGGTCGCGCCGCATTCCATCAACGCACCGTGCGCGATGGAGCGGAGGTGATCTCGTCCTCCACCTATCACCGTGATAGGTATGGAGATGTCGACTCCAAGGAGGATGTCGACATCAACGGAGGCGGCTACGGCTATGGTTCGTTCACGGGCGACTCGTTGATCGACCCACCGGGACAGCTGATCTTTCAGCCGGTTCCGAAAGTGACCTATGGGGAGCGCCTCGAGGAGACGTTCCCGGGGAGCGCCATGGTGCCTGCACCTTCGGGTGACGGTGCCGTCTCGGATGTCGACGCGAAGCAGACGGAACAGCTTCGCGCTATCAAGAAGGTGCTCGAGCAGCACAACGCGCTGCTCAACGCAAAGGAGAACGACAAGTAGGGGCGGGGTCGTCCCGTCCTGTACCCGTTCTCAATCCCACATTCGCGGACGTCCAACGTCCGCCAAGGAGTTCCATTGTGAAAAAGATTTTGTTCGCATTGCTCGCTCTAGTTTCTTTTCTCGTCGGTTGCAGCGCGTCCGTGAGGACCTCGCTCCAGCCCGGCTCCATCTCCGACTGCGAGAGCGGAGACGTGGAGCGGGACAAGGCCTGCTACCGCGATCGTGCGACGCAGGCACGTGAGCTCCTGGCAGTGAAGCCGGAGCAGAAGGTCGAGGAGGCCGAAGAGGTCGTGGTAGCGCGCGAGCCGCCTGCAAGACCTGCCGCAAGGATGTCTCGTCGGCCGGTCGAGTTCATCCCGATGTACATCGAGGATGGGCAGAACAAGTGCATGCCCGGGCACAGCGTCTCGTTCATCAACAGGACGAGCAACTACATCGAGGTCACTGCGCGCAAGCTCGTTCCGTGCGATCTCGACAAGAACGGGATGGTGCACCAGTTCGTACGGACTGCCAGCGGTGGAATTCGGATGGCATGGCTCATCTCGCCCGGCAGCTACGGGTGGTTCACGACGGCGGAAGGCGGCCCCACACCATTGAAGTATCTGGTTGTCGCGTACGACCAGCTCGGGTACGCAGGGCGATCAGAACTGATGCCACGGGTGGCGACCGGTGGCACGTACAGCAACGACCTCATCTTCCCCATCGTCGATGGGAGATGGTATCGAGTGCAGATCAACGCACAGGATGTCGATCTGCGGTACAACTGACTGCATCCCCAGCCGTCTTACTTCGCCCCCACTTTGCTTCGCCAACAAAGTGGGGGTTCTTTAGTTGATGAAAAAACAAAACTCTCCGATCGGTCGGAGAGTTTGTATGTTCACCGCCAAGCATGGCAGCGGCGAATGATCGTATTTTTCTCACGCGGAGCATTCTTGTCAATACGTTCGCGGTGGATATCTTTTTTTTCACGGTAAATCCGATGACGGTTTTTCAGAAATTATTTCTTCTTTTTCTTCGGATTGTTCCGGCCAGAATCCCGTCTCGCTTAATGTCTTTTCCGCAAGATCTTCGGCCTCGTCAATATCCATCATCTCTTCAAGAATGAGATGGTTGATGATGGCGGCGCGGCAATCCGGCTTTGGTTTAGGTCCGCCGCGCTCATCCACGCACAGCCCCTTCAGCGTTTCAAAATTTGCCATATAGCAAAAAGAATAGCACGGGGGATAAAAATGGAAAGAGTCTGGACGTGTAAAGGAATTTCCGTTACGATCCGCGAGGAAACCAGGGAGAGGTGGCAGAGTGGTCTAACGCGCTGGACTCGAAATCCAGTGTAGCCGCAAGGTTACCGTGAGTTCGAATCTCACCCTCTCCGCCAAACAAAAAACTACCCGACCTGGTAGTTTTTTGTTTGATTGCGGGTTATTGGAATTTTTTGACTTCCAACAAAAGTGGTCCGGACGGACCACTTTTGTTGGATACGATTAGTTCGGTTTATTTTTTTACCGCCTTCGCGATAAAAAATGTTCCCGCGTTGAAGTATTCGATTTCTGCGTTGCCGAAGATGGCGCGGATTTTTTCGGGAATGTTTTTTGACGGATCCCATGCGGCATAACGCGTGTAGATTATTTTTACGATAGGGTTGAGTGCGGCGAGCCATCCTTGAAAGAGGCGAGCGTCGCAAACGACCAACACGCCGCCGGGCCGTAAAGCGTCGCGGCATTTTTCCAACGCCGTTTCCCAATCCGGAATCGCGCTTACGCCGAGTACGCTTAATGCGCCGTCGAACTCGTTTTTGAAATTCATCCGCGCGGCATCTCCTTGTGTCAGTCGGACGTTTTTCCAATTTTTTCGCGCGACGAGACGCGACGCCGCGTCGAGCATTTCTTGGCTGTAATCGGTTCCCACAAGCGTTCCGGTCTGTCCGATCGCGGCTTCCATAAAAGCGAAATTGTTGCCGGAACCGCATGCAACTTCTAGGACGCGGCCGCCCTTTTTAAGCCCGAGTTTCTCGACGGCGCGGCCTCGGATTTTCGAGGAACGTCCCAAAAAAGTGATTAGATTTTGCGCGGAATACAGCGCGTCGAAGCGTCCCCAGAATGCGTATACTCGTTTCACTTTGTTTAATTTTTCTTCGTTTACTTTTTTTGATCCTTCCGAAATAAATGTCGTCGCCATGACTAAAATCCAAAACATCACAGCCAGATCATTCTTGAAATACGGGACATCAACGATGCCGTGGACGAGAATAGCCGCAATAACCGGAAGCGCAAGCGTCCGTCCGCGTCTCCACCATGTGAATAGGATAAGACTGAACGCCACGAGCCCGAGAATGCCCGTCTCGCTCCAGAGATTTAGGAGAATGTTGTGAGGATATTGGAAAACCTCCATCCATGTCGCGGCGTGATACGGAGCGATCGCATTCGGATACGCGCCGAGTCCGGCGCCAAAGATTGGTTTGGTCCGCAGCATCGCGATAGTTTCGTCCCACATCACGAGGCGTACTTTGCCCGACCATTCGCGAAATAAAATTTGATCGCCTACTTTTTGTCCCAACTGCGGAAT
>CAZQNT010000046.1:0-2178 GCA_964595075.1 uncultured Gammaproteobacteria bacterium
TTGCTTATCTTGATTGCGTACCAAATGCTCGAAACTCCGAAGATTAGAAAAAACGCGCTAACCAGATAAACGAAACTCGCGGGCCAAAGGATGAATAGTATGCCCCACAAAATGAGACCGACTCCGAGAAACCATAGCTGGCTGGAGACGTGATTCGCGAAACGTGAAAATGCGTGTGGAGGTTTCATATGTGATACCATTTTAGCGCATTATGAACATACGTTCAAAACTCATAGCCGCGACATCGCTTTTTGCGATACTATTCGGCTTCAACGTCCACGCAGCAGAACTCCCCTTCTATGTTCACCAAGCGTCCGTCTGGGTTCATTGCGGAAATCGACAAGGATCAGGAGTCGTAATAAACACGGAAAAAGGATATGTGCTGACCAACGCGCATATTCTTCTTAATTGGACCACACTCATTCCGGATTCATGCGAGGTTGGATTCGTAAACGACCTTACGTTAAAACCTAAACTTTTTTATAAAGCGAAATCCGTTCAATATCTGTTCGACGAAAATAACAACAAAGATTTTGCCGTGCTTGCGCTTGGCGAACCTAAACAACAAGAAAAACTTTCTTCATTCCCGATTCTGAAAACCGACGAATTCTCGGCAGTAAAAGATCCGATCACGGTTCTCGCGTTTCCTTCTACGAACAAAGGAGTTCAGCTCGCCACACAAGGAACGATAAGCGGTCTGGAAAATGGAATCGTTAAAACCGATGCGATTATCTCTTCCGGCGCTTCCGGAGGAGCCGGATTGGACGCGGCTAACAATCTCGTCGGAATCGCGACGCGGATATTGTTGCGCGAGATCGGCGGAGTCGAAGAAGTGGTAGACTATGAACTTGTTGACATACGAGCGATACTTACGTGGCTTGATACGTACGGAGAAGACGCGCACGACCAATACGTCACGCATGCCGATTATGATCGCTATCACGGTCCTACAAAATATTTCACGCCCGGAAATTTAAGCTGTTCGCTTCTCGCGAAAGTTGAGACATCTACTACGGTATATTGCCTGCACACGGATGGAACGCGATCCGTATTCCCGAATGACGCCACGTATCACGCCTGGTTCGCGGATTTCTCTGGAGTACTGACCGTTCAAACGGAGCAACTCGCCGCATATCGCTTAACGCAAAACGTGACAATGAAACCCGGAACCATGGTAAAAATCCAAACCGATCCGAAAGTGTATTTAGTCTCCAACGTAGGAGGAACACTGCGCTGGATTGAAAACGAAAACCGCGCAGTTGAGCTCTTCGGCGAGGGTTGGGCGGGATTCGTTCAAGACGTCCCGGACACGTTTTTTATTAACTACAAAGTGGGAGCGCCGATACAATAAAAATCAGAGCCCTTTTCGCGAACGCGCCATGACGGCGAAATGATCGAAGTAGCGGAACCATCCGGAATCGGATCCATCCGTTGATGTTTTTTCTGTTATAAATTCGCACCACGACTCTCGAACGCGAGCGATCTCCTTTCTCTTCGGCCCGCGCCAGCGTTCATCCGCAAGCGTAAACCCGAGGAGCTCAAGAGAACGCACGAACGCTTTTTCAGAGTATTCGGCGTTTCCTTTTTTACGCCACGAAAGCGCGCGACCGACTTCGCTCCCTATATTTCCCATCTGCTCGGCGAGACTCAAAGTAAACCAGCGGCCTTCGGCAAGTCCTTTATGCTGAATGGACATATCAATCGATAATCATGCGGTTCACCATTTCCGCAATTTTTCGACGCGTGCCTTCGTCCTCCACCGAACGCGAACGATTCCCTTGGCTCGGTCGAATATTAATCATCGAATCAAATTCGATCCATTCTTCGCGCGGCATTGCGTGATAAATGTTGAAGCCCCAAAGATCGTTTTGCGACGATCCGCGATCCAACATCACCTGTTCCTCGTCCGCATGCAATTCACCGCCGAGCGCAATTACTCCTTTTTCAATATCAACGACGCCCTTAACCATATCGCCAAAACGCTTCTTTGCGAGCTCTGCTATTTCTTGTTTCGTAATCCGATCAACTATTACGACGATATCTTGTTCCATAAAACGGATGTTACCACGACATTTCAATAAATAAAAACGCCCGAATATCGGGAGTCTTTATATGGCGGGTGCGAAGGGATTCGAACCCTCGATCTTCTCCGTGACAGGGAGACGTGTTAACCGGGCT
>CAZQNT010000047.1:0-2101 GCA_964595075.1 uncultured Gammaproteobacteria bacterium
AACTTTATAAACCGCGCGCTGTGCGCATCAAGCGTCACGATCCGGTCCACGCCTGTCGCGAGCATCGTCTCTGCTATCACGCGACCGGCAGACATCTCGCCAGGATGAGCCGGGCGATCCTGGCGGCCGTATGCGATCCACGGCGCAATGAGCGTGACGGTCCTTGCTCCGGCTTCGCGGACCGCGTGGAGCAATAAATAAAGTTGAAAGTTCTTCACCGGATCTTCCCAAACGTTTCCGACTACGATCGTACGCGAGGAAATATTTGCCGGCGTAAAAACGGTCCACTCGCCAGCCGCATATTTTTTTGGTCGCACGATTGTAGGAGTGACTTTCAAAGCTCCGGAAATCCCATGGACAAACGCGGAATCATGCGAAAGGCCGATGACGGTTGGTTTCATAAATTTTCCGTTTCTTTAAGAAGTCGTATCACGTCCGAGTCCGTGAGCTGCGGAAATGATTCGTAAAACTCTCCAACTGCGCCGTACCACCTCGGCTCGGACAAGGCGATTACTTCTACGCCTTCTTTTCGCAATTCGGCGATGGACTCTCTCGCTCCATGAGGAACAGCGACTATGATTCGGGACGCGTTTTGATGACGCGCTGCTAATACCGCGGCCTTCATCGTTAAACCAGTCGCGATTCCGTCGTCAACGATAATCACGGTCTTGCCTTCAAAAGACGGGAGCGATAGGCCTTTTCGATACGCATCGATCCTTCGCGCCGCCTCCACCTTCTCTTTTTGAACGATCGTTTCGATTTTTTTCGGGTCATTCGCATCCTTTTCCGCCTCGTTCCATACAGTCTCCCCCGTCTCTGCCAACGCTCCTATTGCATACTCTTCATTGGACGGCGCACCGATTTTTCGCGTCACGATAACATCCATCCTACGCCCAAGCGCCTTAGCGACTTCTGCGCCGACCTCAACACCGCCGCGCGGCAACGCAAAGAGCAGCGTTTCCGGCTGCTTTGCAAAAACAAGAAGCTTTTCAGAAAGCTTTTTTCCAGCTTCGACACGATCAAGAAACTTCATGCGAAAAGTGTAACACAAAATGCCATTTGTCATCCCAGCGTAGGCTGGAATCCAGAATATAGAGTGAATTATTCCATATATTTCTGGATTCCAGTCTTCACTGGAATGACAGTAAAATGACACTGAAAGGTCTTGTCAAAATCGCGTTTTTCTGCTATTATTCGTCCCATGCAACTAATACCTTGGGTCAAAAAACACTCGATGGAAATAATCTTCGTCCAGTCGCTGGTCGCCATGGCGGGAAGTTTATTTTTCAGCGAAGTCCAACATATAGCGCCATGCATTCTTTGTTGGTACCAACGAATCGCCATCTATCCTATAGTCGCGATATCGGCGGTCGCCATTTGGTACGGCGACAAAAAAGCTTACCGCTACATCCTTCCTTTGAGCATCGTAGGCGGACTGATCGCCTTATACCATAACCTTCTTGCCTACAAATTTATTCCGGAGGCGGTGGCTCCATGCACTTTCGGCGTTTCTTGCGTCACGCAGTACGTCGCGTGGCTGGGATTCATAACAATACCATTTCTCTCGTTTGTAGCATTCGCCGTAATTACCGTGTGCGCCCTACTGCAACAAAAAAACATTGACGCTGATCCGAAATAACGGCATATTACAGTCGCTTTGCGCTTTACGCTCGGGGATCGTCTAACGGTAGGACAGCGGCCTTTTGCGCCATAGGCGCACTCGCCTCAGGCGAGGAAGCTTCCATAATGTATGTCATTTCAGACTTATGTGTTAAAAAGTGAACACGATGGGATCCGTTATGTCGGAAGCGGAGAAAGCGCTCAAGAGCGTTTAAGACGACATAACAAAGGAGACTATAGGTTCACAAAAGGGCATAGACCGTGGAAACTTATATATCATGAAGACTACGCAACTCGGTCGGAAGCGGTGATACGGGAAAGGTTTCTAAAGTCAGGACAAGGAAGAAAGTGGTTAGATGAAACATTAATAAATTATTAGAACTTCAAAAAAGCGTCTTGCGCTTTACGCTCGGGGATCGTCTAACGGTAGGACAGCGGCCTTTGAAGCCGTGAATCATGGTTCGAGCCCATGTCCCCGAGC